>JAZSED010000124.1:0-2534 GCA_045531495.1 Acutalibacteraceae bacterium | reverse complement strand
TGGGAGCGCCGCCGAGACCGCCAAGGTCACCGCCGTACAGGTTATAACCCGAAGCGCCCATTGCCACCATCGCATAAATCTGTTTTTGGTAACCTTCCCAATCGGATTTCTGGTCACCCAAGAAATTCATCACATACTGCTGGCTGCCTGCTGTGCCGGCACGTTCATACAAAACGTAGTCGTTGCCAAACCGTTTGGTCCACGCTTCGTTAGCGCGTTTGGCATAATAGTAGGCGTTGAGATTATGCATCTCCATGCCCGTCAACCCATTGAACGCCGTACCGTAGAACGGCAGGTATTCGCCGTAGTCTATCATCGCGCCGGACAACCCCAAGTTCCAATACTGAGAAAGGCGATTGGCAATCGCTTCGGTTGCAGACGGGTTGGAGAAATCCCACCACGTTTTCTGTTCATCACGGTTATGCTGAGAGAAAACGTATGTGTTATAGCGATTCAGGATATTGGTGTCAAACAAGAGCGGGAAACCCGACTGTGTATAGCCACCCTTACCGTCCGGTACAGGAATCGGTGAAGTAGCATTCGGCAGATACAATGCCAAATCGTTACGGGAGGACGCAGGATAGAACCAATAGAACATACGCACACCGCAGGTGCTTGCGTAGTTAAGCGGCAGTGCCGTATACGAGTTGGTACCCTCACCGTGACAGCCTTCGGGATAAAAATTATAGTTATCTTTGTACCCTTCGAACAGCTCGCGCAATTTTGCATACGCATTACCCTCGCCGTCGGGCGCTTCAAAAGCACTCTTCATAGCGCCCGTCCAGAAGCCGAGTGTCCACTGCTCGGGAACACCGCTGGTCCCCGTAATGGAAGTATACTTTTTGATGTTTTCCAGCGGTGTACCTGTCCAGAGAAAGAAATCTAATTTTTCTCCCTGGAACTGCACCGTGTATTTATTAGGGTTAGACTCGCCGATATCCGCCACGCCGGGATAGGTCATATTGAACCATACCGAGTAACAACGGTTACTGTGGAAAATCGGCACGTTAATATACGAATAATCGTCTAAAGACCACGCGTCGACGTTGGTCAACGAGAAGGAGTGTCCGACCTGGTTGGTATCATTAAATTTTTCACCGCCGCCGTAAATGGCCTCTTTTTCTGCAAGCGGCATTTCCACACGCGAACCAACCGCTTTTCCGGTGCGGTCATACGCAAAATATATCTGTTTTTCCGTAATGGCGACCAACACTTCTTTTTCACTGTTCAAAACAGTCAAGGAGAAGCCGTCGCCCACAGCAGCATACTGCGCAACCGTGCCATCCGCACCTACCATCACAACATTGCCGACAGCATCGCTCTTATAGTCAATAGCGGCAACGGTTTCCGGCTCAAACAATCCAACGTTGCTGACCTCTACCGTTTGTTGCGTTTCGTGCTTAGACTGTACACGGAAACCACCCGTTGCGGGGAACGAAACATACAAATCCTCCGTATGGCCCCCCGCTGTGGTATGTATAATAAAATATTTCGCCGTTTGGTCGGTGCCGAGAACTTTTCCAAGAGGCAACCACGTTACGTTTCGCAATTCGGGAATCTCCGTGCTGGCATAGTTACCGGAAAGCTCTGCGGCAACAGCCGATGTGCAGAACAAGCTGACAAGCATCACCACTGCCAAAACCACAGCAATCTGCTTTTTTATCTTCTGTATCATCGACTTTCACACTCCTTTCAAGAGAGAGTAAGGGACATCTTATTTATGGGTTTTCTTAAATGCGGCCTGTGCTTCTTTAGCTTTGGTCTCAAAGTTTTTCCAAGCTTTATCAAGTGCTTCATTACATTTGGCAACAGGTTCTGCCAATGCTGCACCGGTCTTTAAGCCGTCGGTGATGTCGTTGGTTGTACCACCGAAGATTTTCTGTACCTCACGCCATTCAGGAACAATGCCATAGGTATCATAGCGGGAAGAATTCGGGATGTTTTCGAGGATATAGACCTCTGCCTCGCCCGTACAACCAAGGTTTTTGAACTTTTCAATAACCGTCTTGTTGTTGGTAACGGGATAATAGATGTAAGAGTTCAACTTATATTTGTTTTTCTGGGAATCTTCATACATCGAAAGACGTGCCAAGTTGCCGTTGGTGGTCATGGTCATAAAACGTAACAGCTGGTAAGCCGCTTCAACATTATCATCGCTGCAAGTAGAGGTGATAAAGCACTGGTCAACGTGATACGGCATATTACCGTCTTTGTTGGGCATCGGCCACATATACCATTTAAAACCAAAGTCTTTATACTGACCCACCTGCCAGGTGATACAGTCGTGAATAAGCGCTTTGCCGGAGCTCCATGCGGAGAGATGGTTTTCAAGGCCCAAATAGCTGCTCAGCGCCGTCGCACCGGTCAAATCATTTTTGTTGAAGTATCTCTCATAGTATGCTTCAACACCGGTGGTCATGGTGCGCCAATAGCGGAATTTGTCCGCACCGAGTGCCAGATACTTTACATCGATGTGATTGGTGTTATAGTTATAACCGTCGGTGCCGTAGTTCGCATTTGCAGCGGAGCTGTTC
>JAZSED010000035.1:0-4488 GCA_045531495.1 Acutalibacteraceae bacterium | reverse complement strand
GTACCTACCTTTTCTTAAGACTCGCTGTAACAGGTGGGCTTTCACCGCTTTATCAATACCTGCAACACGCGGCATCCCACATTCTAGCATAAAAGTAAAGGTTTGTCAACACTATTTTTTACTCAGCGTAAATACCCCATATTTCCACAGTACTGTCGGTGGTGAACAGGTATTTTTCATTAAACTCGAAGAACTGTATGCTGTTTACGTATGGAGAACTTGTGCTGTTGCGTTTGGAAAAGGATGTCTTTGTTGTAGAACCGCTGGTTTCGGTACCGCGCATACTTGCGGCGAGGGTGTTAGTGGCAAACTTGGTCATCCAATAATTCCCCGCCATCTGTTGTGCGTGCGCAACATACACGAAGTTTTCCGCAGGGTTAACCGTGAGATGCGGGGCATAAAAGAAAAAATGGTACCCCTTGTCGGTCATACACGATAGAATGCAGTCTTTTACGGTGTTTTCAACAGCGAGCTGTCCTTTAAATACAAGGTAAAAGTCTTTGACCGGCCTTTCAAAGGCCACGTTGATAACGGCGGTCGGCTCACCTACGGTAACGGTGGCGAGCAGCTGGCGGGACATTCCCTGCGCAATTTTCTGTATTTGTTCTAAATCGCTTTGCATCTGTTGGGCAACGGCGGTTGCTTCGTTTGTCGCCGCTCTTGCTTCTTCGGAAAAAATGAAAGCTGCGCTGGCGTGTGTGTTGGCGTTGGACACGGCCGTTCTCGCGTCCTTTACGTGTTGCTCTGCTGTGGCAGCCGACGCGTTTGCCGCCTTAGCGTTTTCTTCTGTTGACGCAACAGCCGTTTTTGCTGCGTCCGCTTGTTCTGCCGCCGTTGCAGCAGAAGCCTGTGCGCGCTGCTCCGCTTCTTTTGCGGCGGCGACAAGGGCAGGCACGCTTTCCGCATCCTGCAACAGACTTTCTGCGGCGGAGGTGAACTGTACGCACTGCTCCGCCTTCTCTGCGGCGGCAGTCGCCGCCGCCTCTGCCAATTGGCGTTCGGTGGAAACGGCTTCCGTCAACTGATTGTATACGTCAGGGGTAGGCGCGGGCGGGGTGATGCCGCTTGTGGTGAAGCCTGAGGCGGCAACCTCCACCATAGCGCGGTCGGCTGTGAGGCGGTCACCCCCGAACACCGACACCAAAAAGCGGGTGGGCTGTATTACTTCCCACGGAATAGGACAGGTATCCTTGTCCAATACTACAAAATATGCTTTGCCGTCTGCGCCTTGGAATACGGCGGTTTTCACCAACCCCTGCCACTGCTCGCTGAAGGTAAAACGCGCAAGAAGGTAGTCCTTCGAGTCGGCAACCACCGTGTAGTGCGGTGCGCGGATAAATTGGTCATCCACAATAAAATCCAAAATTTTTTGTTGCATATGCATCCTCCTAAAACAAAAACCACACCGTTAGGTGTGGTAATGGTGGATCCATACGGTATATTCCTCTCATATACCATTGTAGGCGCGTTTTTTTACGCTGTCAAGAGTATAGCCCAAAAGAGTTCAACTCTAAGCGGTTAAAAATGTATTTTTTCGCTTATAACCGCGTTATTCTCAAGTATTTCTGCGTTTGAAAGCCTTGCTATAAGCAAAAATCCTATTTTTAACTTGTAAAAGCCAATGTGAGAGACTTTGCAGCAAGTACGTTTTCCGTTTTTGTTACCGGAAAAGGCAGTATAGGCGATTAGGAGCTGACCCCTTTTCGGCTATCGACAAAAATTCACAATTTTAACATAGACAACGCGAGACGCCTATGGTATTATATAATGGAATATATATGAGGAGATACCGCATGAAACCCGAAACCGCGTATTTAATCCGCCTTTTGCGGGCGTTCATACAAGGAGAAGCGGCACCGTCTTTGCCCGATGAGGTGGACGGTGATGCTTTGGCGCGTCTTGCGAAAGCAGGAGACGTCGGCGGTATTGTCGGGTATATGACGCAACCCTTTTCCCATATGTTTTCGGAAAAAGCGGCAATGTTTTTAGCCCGACAGTTTTACGGGACGGTGGGACAGTTTTCCAACAACGGCGTAGCGTGCGATAGATTGTTTGGCGCGTTGCGTGATGCAAACATACCGTTTGCGGCGGTAAAAGGCGCGGTTATCAGCCACCTTTACCCGATGCGCGAATTACGCACCTTCGGAGACGTGGATATATACGTACCGCGCGCCTTTCGCGAGGCGGTGCGGACGGTGACGGCAGGGGATACGCTGCTGTTTGAAGACCAAACGCAGATATACGTAAAACGACCGCCGTTACACGTGGAGTTTCACTTTGACCCGACAGTAGACGCAGTGGATACGTTGCCGCGATTACAGGCGTATCTTGCGGATATAGAAAAGCACTTTATGCTGTGGCAGGATATGGAAACGGTGGACCCTTTATACCACTTTGTGTATCTTTTGTCCCATCAGATGCGGCATTTTACGGACGACAGTCCGGGCATGCGGTCGTTTGTTGACCTTGCCTTGTTTTTAAAAAGCGAGATAGCTCCCAAAGCAGAAGATTTGTGTGGGCTGTTAAAAGATTTGGGGCTATACACGTATGCGCAAACGGTGCTGACCTTGACCGCACTTTGGTTTGGGGTGCCGTCACCGTTACCGCTTGCGGCGCTTGACCCCAAAGACGTTGCGTTTTTGGCGGAATATACGGTGGATGCGGGACAGTTTGCGCGCCGCCAAAATCCGCGTGCCGCCGCGGTGGAAAAGCGGGGCGGCCGCGTGAAAACGCTGTGGCAATCGCTGTTCCCGCCTAAAGAGGAGTTGCAAGCAAACGGTTTGTACGCACCCTTGGCAAAAAAATGGTTGCCGCTTGCGTATGCATATCGATTATATCGCGGTGCTTTTCAGCGTGGCGATTATGCGCTCACGGCCGCAAGGGATATCAGTACCGCTGAAAAGGATGCTGCTGCACGGCGGCGTGTCAATATATTGTTGGGAGGAAAAAACATTGAAAAAGAGTAATCCCGTAACCAGATGGCTGTGGTGGTTTTCGTTAATGGCTACCGCCATACTGCTGTTCAATTCCCCGAAGGGAGAGCAAGGCTTTGCGGCGGTCGTTACCAATTTTTTGGGTATTTTCACCCCGTTTATTATCGCGTTTGTGATTACCTTCCTTCTGTATGCACCGTGTAACGCGTTGGAAGGATGGATAAAACGCGGCAAGGGCCGTTTTTGGAAGGCGGCGGCACGTCCCGTTTCCATAACGGTTTGTTTCCTTGTGTTTCTCGCTATATTGGCAGGCGTACTCGGCTTGTTGTTGCCCGAACTGTATACTGCGTGTGTGGGCCTTGTTAAAAATCTGCCTACCTATTATGCGACGGCAACCGAATGGTTGAACACCGCGATGGCGGAAGGCGGTTTCTTGGATCGGTTTAATCTGGCGGATTCGGTACGCAGTATTTACGACGAGTTGTATCAGTGGATCGTCTCATTGGCAAACACCGACACGCTGGTTTCCGCTTTCAAAGGTGTGGCGTCGGTAACTGCGTCGCTCGTGGATATCATTATGGGCCTTATCATTTCGATATATATGCTCAGCGAAAGAGAATCCCTGCTTGCGGCTGTTAAAGCGTTGGTGGGTGCCGCGTTTGGTGAAAAGGTAAAATCCACTCTGGCTTTGTACGCGCATAAAACCGCTTCCATTTTCTATAACTACCTGTACGGTGCGTTGATTGACGCGCTGGTGGTAGCGGTGCTTATGTCGGTGGGCTTCCTGCTGTTTGGGCTACCCAAAGCCATTTTGCTGGGTTGTCTTGTCGGTATCTTGAACTTCATTCCGTATTTCGGTGCTATCGTCGGCGGCTGTATCGCGGTGGTGGTTGCGCTGTTCAGCGGCAATATCTATACCGCCATTGGTGTGCTTATATACGTTATTGTTATGCAACAGCTGGACGGCAATATTCTGCAACCGAAGATTGTTGGGTCTACCGTGGGTATGCGTCCCATTTACGTGTTGCTCGCTATCACGGTGGGCGGCGGTATTTTCGGCTTTGGCGGCATCCTTATCGGCGTGCCGGTGCTGGCGGTCATCAAAATGTTGCTAAACGATTTTATCGCCTACCGCAAAGCCCATCCCGTGGAAGACAAACAATAACCAAAAACAACCGCCATACGGTGGGTGAGCATAGGGATAAAAATAGAGAAGATACACAAAAATGTGTATCTTCTCTTGCTTTTTTGTGTGCGTTTTTTCTGCCTCCCTTGCCTAAAGGTACTCCCCTGACAGGGGAGATGGGCGAAGCCCAGAGGGGTGGCTGTCCTGCCAAGGAGGTGGATTTTTGCCGTTGACGGCAAAAAGACGGAGGGATTGTTGGAGCAACGCTCGCTTTCACCCGGGCGCGCTTCCTCTTTTGCCACAAAAAATCCCCCAGACAAAACCTACGGTTTTGCCAGCCCTTGCAGGGCAGCCACCCCTTTGCCCTTCGGGCATTTCCCCTAATAGGGGAATACCCTTTAGGCAAGGGGGCCAGGTGCAGCCGCAAGT
>JAZSED010000045.1:0-1672 GCA_045531495.1 Acutalibacteraceae bacterium | reverse complement strand
ATGGTGCGGCCAATCAGCAACGTATCCTCTTCCATTGGATACCCCGCTGTCGTCAGAAACTCACGAACGCGGGATGATACCGAAGAAAACGTTGCATATACACACGCTTCATCACATCCCGTACGCACCAAATCACGCCGTACACGTTCACCAAGCACCGCATTAATGGCATCAATCAATATAGATTTACCGGCGCCGGTTTCACCGGTCAGCACATTCAGCGCATCGTGAAAATCCACGTCCGCACGTTCGATCACCGCTATGTTTTCAATATGCAGGCTTTCCAGCAAAACCCGTCACCGCCTTTCCTCTTTTTATAATCACTGTTGCATCAATTTACGCAATTCTTCGGTAAGGTCCGCGGCGCGTTGTTCACTTGCCGCAATGCCGATAAAGGTATCGTCACCTGCCAAGGTACCGATAAGGCCTTCCCAATGTAAAGAATCCATCGCCGCGCACACCGCGCCCGCCATACCGTTAAGGCATTTTACAACCACTATATTCGCCGCATAACTAACCGAAACCACCGCATCTGCAAACAAGGAATGGAACTTAGAGGAAATTTGCATACCTTCTTTGCGTTCAACCGAATAGCGGTATCTGCCATCCGTATCCAGCACCTTCACAAGGCGCATTTCCTTAATATCACGAGAAACGGTAGCCTGAGTCACGTGAAAACCGTCCTCTTTCAATACCTTTTGTAATTCTTCCTGAGTATCTACGGGTTGCCGTTGAATAATCTCAAGAATTTTCGCTTGTCGCTTCAGTTTCATTGCACGCCACCGTCCCTACTAATCAATTTTTCTCGTAAAACATCTTGAAAAGACTGTGTTTTTAATCGCACCAATCGTGCGGTCAGCGCGGATTTTTGGATTGTTACCGCGCCGCCCTTTGGAATTTGTACTTCCGCTTCTCCGTCCACCGTTAAGAAGGTCTCGCCGCAGGTGGTTTCAGTTTGCACACGCAGCACGGTATCGTCCTTATACACGTACGAGCGCGCATACAACGAATGCGGACAAATCGGCGTCAATAACAAGCACGCCACACGCGGATCCACCACAGGGCCGCCCGCAGACAAGGAATATGCCGTAGAGCCGGTCGGCGTAGCCACCAAAACGCCGTCCGCACGGTAATGCATACTGTCATTATCGTTGCTGACAACCGCCAAATCCACCAAACGAGACAACGCGCCGCGAGAAACCACCGCTTCGTTCATGGCAAGGTATACACCTTCACAGCCTTCTACCGTTACATTCAACAGCATTCTTTCCTCAATCTGATACCCGCCGTCAAACAGGTGCTGCAAAAGGCGGATTTCATCCATCTCCATACCCGCCAAAAAGCCGAGTTTTCCGCTGTTAACACCTAAAACAGGCGTTCTTGTCGCTGCTGCCTGTTTTGCAATATGCATAATGGTACCGTCACCGCCGATAGCGATAATCACATCAGCAGTATGCTGCGGCAGTTGTTCCCCGGGAGAAAACGAAGCAACCGACACCGTCGCACCGTTTGCCTTCAACGCCTCACAAATCCGTGCAACATCCTCGGGTTGTACGAAGGTATGTACATTAGATACAACCAATATATTCATACTGTATCACAACCTTTTCAGCGTTCTATGTGCCGCGTCCACCACGTCTTTTACGGAAACGGGCAACGGTGCGGGAGTTAT
>JAZSED010000090.1:0-10726 GCA_045531495.1 Acutalibacteraceae bacterium | reverse complement strand
CGCCCGGAAAAAGGGGAAAACGGGATTTCCGGGCAGGGGGGGTGTCCCGCTCAATTTGCATTTGAGGTGAAGGTATGGCTCTTTTTTGGGAAGCACTCGGTAACGGCTTATTGTTAGCAACCGAAGCGGATTTTCGTTTCGGCACCGATGCGATAGTGTTAAGCCATTTTGCCCGCCCGCGCAAAAGCGGAGAAACGGTATGTGATTTGGGTACGGGATGCGGTATTATGCCGTTTTTACTGTTGCAAAAACCGTTTGTGCCGAAAAAGGTGCTGGGTGTGGATATACAAGAAGACGCTGTCCGTCTTTGTCAGCTGTCCGCCGATAAAAACAAGAGAGGGGAAGTTTCTTTTCTCTGCGCGGATTGGCGTGACCCCGCAAAAATAGCGGCGCGGGGCAGTTTTGACAGAGTAATTTGCAACCCGCCGTATTTTTCCGCTGACAGCGGACGGCAAAGCGATGCGCCCGCCCGCCGTATCGCGCGGCACGAACAGGCGGACACCTTGTCCTCTATGACCGCCGCCGCGGCGTATTTGCTGAAATACGGCGGCAGATTGTGCGTGTGCCACCGTCCCGAGCGGCTTTGCGACCTGGTGTGTGCTTTGCGCGAGCAAGGATTAGAACCCAAACGTTTACAAACGGTGAGTCAAAGAGAGACAGCGGCGCCGTTTTTACTGCTGATTGATGCGGTCAAAGGCGGCAAAGCGGGGGTAGAGGTGTTGCCCCCGATATATCTAGACAAGGAAGCGGTGGTTGCCGAGATATACGGCGCATACCGCACAGGAGATATCAATGAAGGATAACAGTATAGGACGTTTGACCTTAGTGGGTACGCCCATAGGCAATCTCAACGACCTGTCCCCGCGCGCTTTGGAAGCATTAGCGGCGGCAGATTTCATTGCGGCGGAGGATACCCGTGTCACGGTCAATCTGCTCAACCGCTTTGAAATCAAAAAACCGCTTGTCAGCTACCATGAACACAACAAGCGGATGAGCGGACAAGCCATTTGTGACCGTCTTTTAGCGGGGGAAAACGGTGTGTTGGTAAGTGACGCGGGCTTGCCCGCCATTTCCGACCCCGGTGAAGATTTGGTGCGTATGTGCCGCGAACAGGGTATCCCCGTGGGTATTGTACCCGGTCCGTGTGCATTGGTAACGGCATTGGCGCTGTCGGGTATGCCCGCGGGCAGATTTACCTTTGAGGGCTTCTTAAGTATGAACAAACGGGCGCGTCGCGACCATCTTTCTGAATTGAAGGATGAGACCCGCACGATGATTTTTTACGAAGCACCGCATAAGCTGCATGCCACACTAAAGGATTTTTACGCAACCTTCGGTGACCGCCCCGTTGCTTTGGTACGCGAACTGACCAAGATACACGAAGAGGTGATACGCACCACCTTGTCGGCGGCGGTAGAGCGATTTGAAGCAGAGGCACCGCGCGGCGAGTTTGTGGTGATTGTGGGCGGTGCGGAAAAACGCGAAGAAGCAGTATTGACCCTCGAGCAGGCGGTGGCACTTGCGCGTGATTTGGTGGCGGACGGCTTGTCTGCAACCGCGGCGGCAAAGCAGGCGGCGGCAGAAACGGGCCACCGCAAGAACGAAATTTATAAAGGGCTGGTGGAAGCAGAATGAAAGACTTTTTTGCAGTAGGCAGTGACGGTTATGTGCTGTTATTGTTGATTTTCGCGGCGTGTATCGTTGGTCTTTTGCTGATGCGGCAGACAAAGCCCCGCAAAAAGACCCGCGCGGAAGAATTACAGGAACAGTATAAAGTGTTGACCCCCGCATTGCTTGCCGAAACGCCCGATGAACAGTTGGTAACCGCGGTGGTTGCCAATTTAATGGGCAAATTACCCCGTCGCCGTCCCGACCCGCTGATGACCTTTCCGAAACTTGGTCGCGGCAGGTGTGTGGTGTATTTTGTGTGGTTGATGATGAAAGAAATCGAGCATAACGGGGTCGCGGCGTTAAAAAGCAAAGGGTCTGCCCGCTTTAACGACTTGGGATTGGAAGGCCTCAAAGCGGTGGAAGCGGTGGAAACCGCTGCAGCCGTAGAAGCCTTTTTGACCGCGGACGGTCGTCCCGATGCTGTGATTACGGCTATTGAAAACGAACAGCCGCTTACCCGTTTGGCGGAATATATCCGTCTTAACCCCACCGAGTTTACCGACGAATAAAAAAAATGACGCAAACTGAAGTTTGCGTCATTTTTTTATTGGCTAAACTGCATCCACAATTTTACAAAAGCACTGACAAAGGTGGTGTCGTAAAGCGGTGTGATGCCGAGTGTGTCAAACGGCTTGGAACTGACGTAGGTGGTGCCCTGCGGAATATTCACCGCGTAAATAGGCACGCCTGCAGCTTTGGCGCGTTCACAAAACGCTTGGAACGCCGCCGTGTCGGTGGGCAACGTACCCGAATGGTACGGCAACAGCAACACCGCACGGTAGGTATTCAGCGCGTAGTCAAACGGGTCGCCCGGGTGTAGATGCACCGCTAAAACAGGCGCAACCGTGTCAAAATTTACGGGAAGGGCTTCGCACGGTGCGGCAGTGCCTGCTACAGCGATACCGTTTTCGGTTTCGGCAGCGTACACGTTGTCATATAAGCTGTAAACCTTATCATCCGCTTCCAAATGGGTTAATACCGACAATGCGTTGTGGAAAGAGACCGGGCTATTGCCGTTTTTGTATGCCACAAACACGCCGCGACCGCTGTTTTGCTTGATAAAATCTACCGCGGCTTTAAAGTTGTGATGACCGTTGGAAGCAGGGTCGGCAAGGGGCTTGTTGGCGGACACCACCACGACGGGTTTACAGGTGTTTCCTGTAGCGTAAGCCAGAGCCGCCGCCGCGTATTGCAGGGTGTCGGTGCCGTGGGTCACGATGACGCCGTCATAATCACCGCTTAATCCCTCTAAAACCGCTTTACACAGGGCGGTAAGGTGTTCGGCGGATACGTTTTCACTTAAAATGGTGTACGGTGCAAGGGTAGAGAAGGTGATGCTTGTACCGTTTTTCTCTTGATAGGTGTGAATTAAGGTGTATTTTGTAACGTCGTCGGGCGAGATAAACCCCTGCGACAGCGTACTGCCGATGGTACCGCCTGTCAGAATAACCAAGATATGCATTGTTCTCACCTCTGTAACAGTATGCACGATTTTAGCAAAAAAGCGCTGAAAAATCAGCGCTTTTTTATTTTACCAAATTTCAGGTTTTGCATCTTTGGGCAATAAACCGGGGTAGGTTTCGCCGTCAAGAGAGGCGAGCCAATCCTCGCGCGCTTTGGTGACAAGCGCGGGGTCGGTGAGGAAGTCATACGCGGTTGCCGCCATAATTTTTGCAGCGAGCAGCATACCCTTGTATGCAATACTGCTTTTACCCTGTGCGGTCATCTGCCAGGAGTGAGCTGCGGTACCTGCCGCTTTTGTCACCGCGTAGAACTGACCGGTGGGGCACACCCAGCTGACGTCGCCCACGTCGGTGGAGCCGCCCATGGCACTGTCGGGCGCACGGAAATTCCAAAGCGGCGCAGTGGTGAGATCGTCGTTGGTGAGCTTTGCATATTTTTTGGCATCTTCCTTTAAGCTCTTTTCATCCAAATCGGTGATAACCTCACGGAATTTGGCGGCGTATGCCAATTCTTCCTTGGTGTATTCGAGAGGCAGAGCGGCATCCATATGTACACGCATCCGTTCGAGAATCGGTTCGGAAGCGATATAATCGGCGTACGCGGCGACCTGCTTAATCTCAACGGTGGTTTCGGTCATCAATGCGGCACCTTGCGCCACCTTGCATACGCGCTCATACAGCTCTTTCACCTGCGACACCTTGGGTGCGCGGATGGCATACAGCACCTGCGCTTCGGACTGTACCACGTTGGGCGCAGTGCCGCCTGTATTGGTGACGGCATAGTGAATACGCGCATCGTCAATCATATGCTCGCGCATATAGTTGACACCGACGTTCATTAATTCCACAGCGTCCAAAGCACTTCTGCCCAGATGCGGCGAGCCTGCCGCGTGTGCGGAAATACCGTGGAAGGTGAAGAAAACACGTACGTTGGCAAGCGAACCGGTGTGAATGATTTTGTTTTGCGCAGCAGGGTGCCAGGTGAGCGCGATGTCGCAATCGTCAAAGCAACCCGATTTCACCAAAAAGGCTTTACCACCTGCGTTTTCCTCTGCGGGGCAACCGTAAAAGCGGATGGTGCCGGGGAGCCCTTTTTCAATCATATATTCTTTGATGGCAACCGCCGCCGCCATAGAGCCGGCGCCCAAAAGGTTGTGGCCGCAACCGTGACCGTCCGCAGTGGAAAGCGGTGCGTGTGCGTTACAGTCCGCTAATTGAGACAGGCCGCTTAAAGCGTCATATTCACCGAGAAAAGCAATAACGGGTTTACCCGCGCCCCACTGTGCCACAAAGGCGGTCTCCGCATCGCCGAGATTCCAGGTGATTTCAAAGCCTTGCGCTTCAAGGTAGTCGGCAAGCTCTTTCGAGGAACGATGCTCCTCAAAGCGGGATTCGGCATATCCCCAAATTTTATCGCTGATGCTGGTGGTTTCGTCCGCGTGATTGGCGATGATGGCTTCCAAATCGTGTACGTAACTCATATTGCTCTCTCCTATCGTACGTGCTTAAAATTACCGTAGGTTTCATTTACCATCTCCGAGAAGGAGAAGGTGTCATCATATTTACCGAGGATTTTTTGAAAGTCCGATAATTGATGCTTGTTGACTACACAGATAATTACCTGCTTTTGGTTGTTACTGTATGTACCCAGCGCCGCCATTTGGGTAGCACCGTGTTTCAGGGTGTGTAAAATCTCATCGTTGATTTCCGCCGCGTGGGAGGTGATGATGGTGAATTTGTATGCCGATTTTGTACCGCGGATAATGTAGTTGCCGACAAAGCTGGATAAGAAGCAGTACATAATGCAAAGGCAAACAGGCTTGTAGTCATAAGAGAGGACACCCGCCGCGTCGGGGGCAGCATACACAAAGAAGGAGGCTACCGCCACCACCGCGTTGATGGAAAAGGTGACCCAGAAAAAGTTTAAAGCGGGTTTCTTTTGGCTGATATATTTTGAGAAAACATCGGTACCGCCGGTGCAAGCACCGAGACGGATACACGACCCGTATACAACACCGCCTAAGATACCGCTGATAATGACGGGAAAAATGGTGTCGTGTCCGCCCGCATCATATTGGAACACAGAAAGACCCAATTTCTGCAAAAACAGGTACACGCCGGAATAGGTAAGACAAAAGCACAGCGTTTTCTTAGCAAATTGCTTGTCCACCAAAAAATAGGCGAGAATACATAGCGGCACGTTAATCAATATGGACATATATGCGATACTGAATCCGGTTTTGTACTGTATCATGGTGGCAATACCGTTAATACCTGCGGGTGCGAAGTTGTTTTTTACAATAAACAGCTGATAGTTGAACGCTAACAGAACAGCCACCAAGACAATATATACATAAGACAATACGTTGTGCAGTTTCTTTTCTTTATCGTTTAGCATAGTATCCCTCCCTATATCATCAGTATAATAGTAGTACAACCCACGGGAAAAGTAAAGGGTTACTTTGAAAAATAGTCAAGTAAAATCAAAAAACCGCGGCATATGCCATACCGCGGTTTCAAAAAATCATTCTTCAGCTTGATTTTGCTCGGTCTGTTGTGTGTTTTCTTCCTCTCTGGGAAGACCTAATCCCGAGTGACGGCGTACGTGGACGTTGTGGAAGATAATGAATTCAGAGATAAACATCACGACGCTGATAGCAATAACACCAATCGCACAGAATACCAACCGTCTCTCGCTGAGCAACGCAACACCCATATTTTTGTTGCGCAAGGACAGCAAAATAGCGGCAATCCCAAGTGCGGAGCTAATGGTGTACATAATAAACACGGTTTGCTTCTGCGTAAAGCCCATATCAATGAAACGATGATGCAGATGACCGCGGTCAGCAGAGAAGGGGGAACGGCCCTGCAGGATTCTGCGGATAAACGCGAAGGCAGTATCCAAAATCGGCAGACCAAACACCGCGACGGGGGTCAACAATGCGATTAAGGAGTTCATTTTCATACTACCTTGAATAGACAGCATCGCCAAAATGTAGCCTAAGAACATAGAACCCGTGTCACCCATAAAGATTTTGGCGGGATTGAAGTTAAAGGGCAGAAAACCGATACAAGAACCGATCAGAATGGCGGAGAACAACGCCATATAGGTATTGGAATAAATAATGGAGATAAACAGGATGGCAACACTGCCGATACAGGAAATACCGCACGCCAAACCGTCTAAGCCGTCAATAAGGTTAATGGCGTTGATAAGTGCCACAATCCAGAAAACGGAGAGCACAATACCGAAAGGACGGCCAAAATCAATAACGGTGCCTAAAACGTTGATTTCTTCGACAATCAATTCACCGAAGATGACCGTACCCACCACCACTGCCGTTTGTAAAAACAGCTTCAGCAAAGCAGGAATACCAAAACGGTCATCAAACACACCGATAACAGCAATCAGGGTTGCACCGACCCACATAGCGATGGATTCCTTCGTGATAGCACAAAACAGGATGCTGGTAACGGTAAAACCGAACCAAAGTGCCAAACCACCGAGACGAGGGGTGGTTTTTTTGTGCACCCGCCGCGCATCTTTCGGCACGTCCAATGCTTTTATCTTGTACGCAAGGATACGCACGACCGGTGTGATACACAGGGAGAAAGCAGCGGCAATACCCGCCGCGATAATACAATAAATAATATAAGCCTTCATGTTTCCAATCCATCCTTTCAGTGTATGGTCTTGGTCAATAGGTGTTTTTAGTATTTACCGTCCCATTCTAACACATAATGACAAAATTTTCAAGTGCGGTTTCAGAAAAGTCGGTTGCGTGTACAGAAGCATCGTTTTATGTGTTTGGTTTGATGAAAACGTCGTTTTCAAAATATCCCGCTTGTACGGTGCCGTCGGCAAGGGTGTATACGCCTTTACCGTGGCGCAGATTGTTTTTTATCTGACCGTCATAGAATGAACCGTCATCGTAGCGTATAATGCCCTCACCATCCAACAGCACGTCACCGTTCCAATTGCCGGAACGGGATGCGCCGTCGGGATATATGTAGGTGCCGTATCCCGTAGAACCGTTTTCGCCCCAACCGCCGACAAATTTGTGTCCGTCATTTCCGCGGGTGAAAGCGCCTTGACCAAACCATTTGTTCTTTTGCCACTCACCTGTATATATACCGCCGTCTGCATACGTCATCGTACCATGGCCGTGCATATCACCTTCTACCCATTCGCCGATATATGTGTCGCCGTCCGTGAAGCTCATCTTACCTTGACCGTGCATATCGCCATGTGCCCATTCACCTGTATAAACCGAGCCGTCCGGTAATGTCATCGTACCTTGACCGTGCATATCATTGTTTGCCCATTCGCCCGTATAAAACGAGCCGTCCGTGAAGGTAAAGGTGCCGTGTCCGTGCATATCACCGTCTACCCATTCGCCGGCATAAACCGAACCGCCCGCGAGGGTCAGGGTGCCTTGACCGTGGTGCTTGCCGTCTGCCCATTCGCCCGTATAAACCAAACCGCTCGCGAGGGTCAAGGTACCTTGACCGTGGTGTTTTCCGTCTGCCCACCCGCCTGTATAAGACGAACCGTCTGCGAGGGTTAATGTGCCTTGTCCGTGCCATTGACCGTCTACCCATTCACCTGTATAAGAAGACCCGTCGACGAAGGTTATCGTACCTTGTCCGCGGCGGGTACCGTCAACCCACTCACCTACATATACGGCACCGTCAACGAAGGTCATTGTACCCTGTCCGTGGCGTCTGTTATGACGCCATTCACCTGTATAAACGGCACCGTCTGCGTACTCCATTGTGCCTTGACCGCTCATATTACCGTTGCTCCACGCACCTGTGTATACATCGCCGTCGGGGAAGGTCATCGTACCCTGTGCGTGCATACGGTCATCGGCCCACAGACCCACATAGGCAGAACCGCTGGGATGGGTCATGGTACCTTCGCCGTGCCGCTTGCCGTTGTCCCAATTGCCTGTATATACGGCACCGTTGGCAACGGTTAATGTGCCCTGACCGTGAAAGGTGCCGTCCACAAACGCACCGTCATATACAGCGCCGTT
Organism: Acutalibacteraceae bacterium; assembly: GCA_045531495.1. Lineage (GTDB taxonomy): Bacteria > Bacillota > Clostridia > Oscillospirales > Acutalibacteraceae > URNF01. The sequence goes on along the minus strand of JAZSED010000090.1, from coordinate 2,553 downwards.
TTCAAATTCGATGACGGCGTTGCCCGTGCGAAACAGCGCGCCGTCAAACGCGAAAGGGTTATAGTTGGGATTGATGCCGAAGTTGATGCCGATTTGCTCAACCAGGTTGGTTTTATGGTGCGGTTCGTCAAAGGGTAGGTAGGTGGCTTTGTCCGGAAATGCATTTCGTAATGTTTCGACCCAATCGCCGCGCGCGGCCATTTCATCCTCTGCGCCTGCAAACTGTTTGGCAGTGAAAACGTCTGTCAAGATTTTTGAAGGGCTTTTGTCGGTCAAGTTGACGCAGAAGAAGGGACGCCGAATTTTCGGCGTGTTAGGGTCGCCGTCCTCACCGCAGGCGATGCGAATTTCCGTTTGAATGGATTGGCTCAAAAAGAGGCTTTCGCTGAGGTAGAAGATAATGCCTGCACACCGTGGGTCGGTCATTTTTTGGCGTACTATATCATCCCAATTTTTACCTGCAGGCAAGCCGCGATCATACCAAAAAGGAACATCGCTTTCATATAAATCCGCCAGGTCGCAGTATACCTTTTTGTAGTCCCTGTGCGAATAACTGATAAAAATATACCGCGTGTTCTCCTCGAGCTTTGGCAAAGGCACCTTGTCGCAGGTTTCGCAGGATGCGGCTGTTTGCAATTTTTCTTTGTATTCCTCTAAGTGAAACTTCGGCACGGTATGACACGCTCCTTTATGATTCTACATAAATAGTAGCACGTATGCGGATATTTTTCAAGGAAGCAACCGAAAAAACAGCGGCGTGAATCTCACACCGCTGTTTTTATAACACTGTTTTTAATTTTTTGGCGGTTTGATACCGTTCGTCGGGGTTGACGGCTGTACAGTGACGGACAATAGCACCTGCTTTTCCCCTGGCGATTTGCTCGCTGGGGTGTTTTCCCGTAACCAACACGTTCAGAAAAACGCCCAACGCGTAAATATCGGTGCGCGCATCGCTCTGCGCAACACCGAGCTGCTCAGGGGATACGTATCCCACCGTGCCCATCACTGCGGTATCATGGGTTTTTAAAGGGGATGCTTGTCTGGCAATATTAAAATCAACCAAAACAACCCGTCCCGACGTTGCCAACATAACGTTGTCGGGTTTGACGTCCCGATGTACCAACCCGTTTTCGTGCAATACCGTTAAAGCGTCACAAAGCGGTGCGACGATTTTTTTTGCCTGCCGATAGGTGTAACGGTGGCACTCCAGCATCTCCCCTACAGAGATGCCTTCGATAAATTCTTCCAAAACGATTTGTCCGTCATCCAGATTGATAACGTCATAAATCAGCGGAAGATTGGTTGCGTTCACGGCGTAGAGAGTCTCATAGGCGGTAATGGCTGTCGGGAAACTGCGTACAATCATATCTTTACCGCACACGGTGTTACGGACGTGTAATACCTTGCAGTTATTTTTTTCGCTGAGTACCGAAACTAAAGAATAGATATGAAAAAGGTCGGTGATATACTGTTCTCTCGTCATGATTTTAGCCGTTCCATTCCTGATATGTTGCATCATAGCTTGCTGCGCAGTTTTTATAATATCTTAAATTTCTGTCATGGCAGGAGGCAGAGCAGTGAATGGTCAAGGTGCCGTTGCGCTTTGCGGTTTCTGCAAACGCTTGCGACTCCACGTAAATGGCGTTGCCGCCAAAGTATATATCGGTCAAGTTATAACATTCTGAAAAAGCATAATTCCAAATGGTTTTGACCGAAGAAGGTACAATTACCGTTTTGACGGTATGGCTGATACCGTCACCGCAAAAAGCCGATGCCATCACCGCGACCACCTTTTTGCCGCCCAACGTTTCTGGCAAAGTGTATGTACCGTTTGCGGCAGGTGTTTCCACCCCCGTTATTACAACACAGTTTTCCGGGTCTGCCCCTGCCGAAAAATCGTCGCCATACCGTGCATCGCGGTAGGTATATGTCACAGACACGGCAACGGGTGAGGTGGTGGTTGTGGTGCCATTTTGCTGATGACCGGTGGTTGTACCGCTCTGCTGATGACCGGTGGTTATACCGCCCTGCTGACGACCGGTGGTTATACCGCCCTGCTGACGACCGGTGGTATTGTTACCACCCGACGATAACAAGGTGGATGTGGTCGATTTCACGGATGTATTTGACGAAGCCGCATTGGTGGTATGCTTTTGATCTTGTGAGGTGTCTTGTGCCGAGCTTTCATCGGTTGTATTTTGCGTTGTAGTGTTATCGGCGGCAGAGGAAGCGGTTGTCGTGGTGCCGATATCGCCCGATGGAAGCATAGACGGACGTTTGTGCTGCATACGCAGAAAAACACATAAAAAGAGCAAAATAAGCACCAACAAGGCAAAAGCACCATACAGCCACCGCCGATATGTTACTTTGGCATCTCCGATAGGTTGCTTTTGTTCGAGCGAGGTCATACAGTAAAGGCAAAACCGCGCGTCATCACCGATTTCCGCGCCGCATTTAGGACATTTTTTCATATGTATTACCCCAGCGTTTCCATTCCGTATTCGTAGAGGATCTCGTTGATTTCTACAACGGATAATTTTTTGCACACACCGT
>JAZSED010000006.1:0-22435 GCA_045531495.1 Acutalibacteraceae bacterium | reverse complement strand
AGAACGACATGGCTACGATCCGACTTATCATGACCGGCGTCTTGATTCCCTGCTCCCGCAGGCGCTTGAGCACCGTCAGCCCGTCCATTTTGGGCATCATAATATCCAGCAAAATCCCATCGTAGTGCTCGGACAGGATGTAATCGAGCGCCTCCTGCCCATCATAGACCGCGTCGACAGAATAATTGTTATGCTCCAAAATGAGCACGATCGCTTCGCTCAGCGCGTGTTCATCTTCAGCCAGCAACAGCTTCATGCCGCATTCCCTCCTGCTCTACACATTCCGTGTGCGCAAACGATCACCTCGCTGCGCATTTTCTCGCAAATTGCATTCTATATGCTCAGATTATACCCAATCGGCTTTAATATTGCTTAAAAGTTTTGCAAATCGCCGCCAAGCGCAAAAGGCTTGACAGTATGGGGCGCATGGGATAAAATGACTAAGCCCTGCGCGGCGCTCGCTGCATCCGTTTCATCGCAGCGTCCGCCCCGGTATATTGTACCGCATCCGGCGGCCAAAAGGCAAGCCACGTCATGGCAGAATCCGGCACGCCCCCTTAGTTAAATGGATATAATAAGATCCTCCTAAGATTTAGTTGTGCGTTCGATTCGCGCAGGGGGCGCCAATAAAAACGCCGCAAGGAACCATTCCTTGCGGCGTTTCTTCAATAGCCGAAAATCAACAACGTACTTTTGCAACGATGCGTATAAGCTCGCTTTCACTTGCGTTTTCATAAGAGGGTATATGCGCGTCTTGCGGAAAGGTAATACAAACGTCCCCCGTTTGCAAGGTGATAAAATCCCGTTCACCGTCCCAAAATGCCAAATCGGCAGACGGATCGTAGTCAATCACCGTGTGCAGACGGTTTATGTTCGCGTATCCGAAGGTTTCCGCACCTTGCAAAATAAAATGCAGATCGATAAAATTTTTATGTGCTTCAAACAAGCGTCCGGTGGAGACGGCGTCGGTTTTTTTCGGTGCATTTACCCACACGTCACCGTCCCGTAAAACCACCTTTTCGGTAATGTTTCCTGCTGCCATCTGCCGAATAACATCAAAAACCGCCTTGAAATCAGCATGTACACTTTCGTACAGCGCCATATTTTCCAAGCTATCCACAATCATGACAGTTCTCCAATACGGATGAGCTCCGCTTTGATCTCGTCAATATACTCTTTCTTAATGGGGGATACGTAGTCGAGTGCGAAATTGCCTTCATACCCGAGCAGGTTCATCGCCGTGCTGAATGCCGCCCACAAATCACGCGCCAAAAAGAAATCACGCAAACCAACAATATTATCCAGATACTCTGCTGCGGCATCAAAGTCGCCTGCCGCCATCGCCGCAAACAGTCTTTGGCTGTTTTTCGGTGTACAACACATCATACCGTCCAAACAATTGGTGATACCCCATTTATACGCCACGTCAAACATATCCAGACCGGAATACACCATCACAAAATCTTCGGGCAACTCTTTATACAACACCAATTTACGAAACATCACCGTATCCATCGATTTGATACCTTTGAAATTCGGCACTTCACGCAACAAGGTAAGCACCATATCATAGGTAATTTTGGTTTGGGTGACACCCGGCAAATCATACACAAAGATCGGTTTGTCGGTTGCCGCCGCGCCTTTGAAAAAGTTGATTGCCTGTTCCGATGTAGACGGCGCATAATACGGCGCAGTAAGTACAAACGCGGCAATATCCAAACCTTTCAAAGCGTCCATACGTTCCTTCGCACGTGCAATGGAACAATCCATAACACCAACATATACGGGAACACGACCTGCCGACGCTTCCACCGCCGCTGTCGCCACGTCTTTGCAAACGCTCTGTCTTAAAAATGCCTGCTGACCCATCGAACCCATACACAGCAGACCTACGGCACCTGCCGCAATCTGGTCTTCGATTTGTTTTTTGTAGCTCTCCACAACGAGGTTGCCGTCTTTATCCAATGGCGTGGCAAGCGCCGGTACAAATCCTTTTTTCATCGTAGTTGCTCCTTAATATTGAAAATAATCGTCTTCGCGAATGGTCGCCGCAAGATTTTCACTCATAATCACGTGAGTGGGATTGTCACGTAACTGCAAAACAGAAGCAGGCACCTCCTGCGTCGGTTCACCGAACAAAGCCAGACGGGAGGTAAGCCGCTGCCACGTAACGTGACTGCCTGCGGTGGTAATACCGTGCATATCCAGCACTTCTTTCGCTTTCATCGCATCTCTGGGACCCATCATAGCACCCTTAGGCGGTACCTTGGAAATATCGCCCGAGCAACCAAAAGCACCGTGCAAAGAGTTTTGTGCAATGGTGAGCGGATGCAAAGAAGCTACTTTTGCGCCTTGCGCACAGTATTCTTCCATACTGTCACAGAACCAGTCTTCCACGGGGTCGATAAACGCCAGGTGACCCGGCCAACCGGGGCCCGAGTACACAATGTCCGCTTCGCCGTCCTGTTCCAACATTTTGGAAAAGTCAGGTGTCACTTTATTGCTGTGATAGATAAAGTTTTCTTCTTTGAAGCCCAAATCCAAAATATTGGCAACCATAAACCGATAAAACGCATTACCGAAGCCCGCTTTGTAGGACAGCGGCGCAACGTTACCGTCTTCATCCGCCCATTCGTCCATCATATAGAATTTCACGTTGCGGCAATTCACGTTCAGTTGACGTAACATATATGCCACTTTGCGATAGGTGGGACAAGGGTTACACATAATCATCACGCATTTTTTATCCAAACGGTCCGAATCGATAATGCGTTTGACCATATCGGTCAGCATAACCATTTCAAATTCGTCACCACGGACAACATCAAGTTTCATATTGGGATTTTTGGGATGTACCCCATTCATAGCAATAATGTCTTCTTTTGTGATAGCGCGCACGCGGTCAATTTCCGCGGTGTTTTTGAACGGATAAAAATCCGCCGCTTTGAATTTGAAAGTATCTTCTCCGAAAATCATCTGTTTTTTGCCTCCTTTTTAAGCGTATCTATCATATCAAATATAGCATCTACCATATGCCTTCCAAATTGTTCGCCCAGCATAGAAGTGTCGGTTTCGTAGCCACCCGTCACAAGCGATTCGGGGGTATACAAGTATCCCGGCAACACACCGCCCGTCAGTTCGTTGACAATGACCGTCTTGTATCCTGCCATTGCTTTCAGATACAAGCCGTATTCCACAAACATTTCACCCGGCACACCGATAACACAGGTATCGCCCAACAAAAGCACCTGCATCTGTGCGGGTGCTTCGTCTTCCAGCAACTCGATTTTGATGCCTTTTTTCTGCATCTTTACGTAACCCAGTTGGTCTTCCGAGCCGAGAAGTTTTAAGTTCGCATTTTGCCACAGATAATATTCTTCACGGTTGGTGGAATCACCGTATTTCGCATACAATTCCTTGTATACCTTCTCGTCGCGTTCTACCTGTTTAACCAGCTCTTCTTCGGTGCCGAAATCACGTAATTCCAACGGAATTTCGGTGGTAGCAACACGAATGGGTAAGCTATCCGTCCATTCCGCTTTTTCAAGTACCGTATGTGCGGCTTTGCCAAGGGTTCTGCCGACCCGTTCTGCTTCGTCGTAACTTTCGCCCTGCCGATAGTAACGGCTGGACTGGTTACCCGACGTGCCTTGCGCAAAGCCGACAATTGCTGTCGGTTGCATTTCCTCCAACTGCAGTTTGAGATAACACGGATAGTCCGCTGTACACACGTTGCTCCATTCGTGGATGAAGGTGGGGTGTAAGGTATAGTTGACCATCATACCGCGCACCTTTTTCTCGGCATCGCGCACCGCCATTACGCTGACCAGCGGGTCGTGCGGACCGCCGGGCAAACGACGGTTGCCGCCAATACCGCTTTCTGCACCGCAAAGGGCAGTTCCCGCTGTAAATTCCGCCGCAAAAGTATTTTCTTTCGCCTTCAAAATCAGGTTGGTAATGGTGTCAACCAAAAATTCCACGTATGCGTGCGGCTGTTCTTTTCCCGCTTCCAAACTTTCAATATCCAGCCGTCCCGATGCCCACGGACCCGAATGGGTGTGCGAGCAACTGATCATCACACGCTCGCCCGCAAGACCGCACGCTTTTGTAACACGGCGACGCACCTCTGCTACGTGCTTTTTGGAAAAGAACAGCAAATCCAGCGTGACCATTGCCACGGCATCCGTTTCGTTTTCCAAATACATACACGCCGCGTATAACGGGTCATGTGCGCCCGTGTTATTGCGCGGATAATGCGGGTATCCCGCCAATTCCAATCCTTGCGGCGGTGTAATATCCGCTCTTTGCATACTCGCTTTTAACATTACGCATTCTCCTTTACAAATTCCCCTTCGAATACTACGTCTTTTACGTCAAATTGTTGGTCTACAATCACCAGATTGGCTTTTTTGCCAACCGCAATCGTGCCGATTTCATTTTCCATACCGATAACCTGCGCCGGATTGCGAGATGCCATCAAAAACGCATCTATCATCGTGCAATCGGTATGTGTCAGCAGGTTTTTACACGCAAAATCCAACGTAAGTTTACTGCCGCACAAACCGCCGTTATTATCAAACTGCAAATCGGCGATGTCGCTGTATTGCGGCGGGTTTGGCGCATCGCTGACAAAACTGTCCGAAATGAGCACCACTTTGTCAACGCCTTTGATTTTTATAATCAGCCGCAACATATCCGGCTCTATGTGAATGCCGCGGGAATCACAGATAACTTCCGCGTACATATCATCATCCAAGAAGCACGCTTCGTCCGGTCCGCAACGACGCACACCGCCACCCTCTCCGCGACGGCCGGTGGCGTTGGTAGAGTGGGTTTGTAACTGCAATCCATACGGTTTCAAAGCGCGCACTTCCCTTGGTGTCGCTTGACTATGTCCTACACTAAAGATAGTGTCTTCATACACGTTTTTCGCGTCCCGTACAAACGCTTCAATACCGTCCCGTTCAGGTGCTACCGCCCAGACTTTTGCCATATCCCCCGCCGCTTGTACAATCGGCAGATAGTCATCTTTGCAAATCTCTCCGCGCCATTTATTCTGTTCAGGTGCCGCGCCGTACTGCGGATTCATATACGGACCTTCCATATAAAACCCTGCAACCGATTGCGCCTTGCCACTCTCTTTGACCGCTTTCAGGCGTGCAATCGCCTCTAAAAATTCGTCTTTTGACAAATTGTAATACAGCGCTGTCAGCACGGTGGTTTCGCCGTGCTTCAAAAAATGGTTGGCGGCTTTTTCGGGATGCACATATAAAAAGCACCCGTCTCCGCCGTGTACGTGAATATCCACGAAACCGGGACCGACAAACAGCCCGTTTGCGTCGCACACGACGACATCTTGCGGAACGGTTACCGTGTCAGCGGTGCCGACCGCCGCAATTCGGTCATTTTCCACTAAAATAACGCCGTTAGTCAGAATCCCATCCTCTAACACGACCCCTGCATTGACAATTGCAATCATTGCATTCCCTCCGTCCAAAGACGCTTTTCCAGCTCACGATATTGTGCGTACTTCTCGCCATATGCGTCAACACGCGCAGACGGCAGATAGGTCTTCGCGTATGTGAGCGGCGGGGCGGTGTTTCCCACGGCTTGTGCCGACAATCTTGCCGCACCTGCGGCGGCGGCTTCGTGCGTTTGCGGTACGTATATGCGCTTGCCCGTCACGTCCGCAATAATCTGACACCACACATCGCTGCTTGCACCGCCGCCAAACAGCACTACCGTATCCACGGACTGTTGTGTGTCCATCGTTTCCAACAAAACGCGTATTTGAAATGCCACGCCTTCCATCACGGCAAGCGCGAAATCGCCGCGGTTACTTGCCAAATTCACACCGTAGAAATTGCCGTTTTTCCCCATAAAGGGATGAAACAGCAAAGAACTGCCGCGCAATAACGCATCAACTGCTTCTTTGTCGATTTGCGCATACGTCTCCTGCGGAAACAACGTATCCCGCACCCAGCGAAGACAGGTACCCGCCGTGTTGATCACACCTTCGGTCACAAAACGTCCTTGTTGCACATAGCCGCACCAGCCGACACCCGTGTTTTTCGTGGTATCGGCAGCCGTCCACAATTTCGTGATTGCCGCCGCAGTACCCAGTGAAACGGTCATAACATCTTCTTTGAGACCCACACCAAAGGCGGCACATTTCTGGTCTTGTCCGCCTACGGCAACTACACAGGTGTCCGACAAGCCCAGTTCTTTTGCCACATCGGGGAGGATAACACCTGCCGCATCACCGCTTTGCATGATGCGCGGCAACTGTTGCCGACAGATACCATAGTGATCAAGAATTTGCTCACTCCAACATTGATGTTTCAAATCATACAGCAGTGTGCCCGATGCCATACTGTGATCGGTCACGCAGTTACCCGTGAGTTTGGCAACGAGAAAATCAAGCGGCATCAAAAATTTGTATGCCTTCTCATATATGTGGGGCAAATGCGTTTTCAGCCACAAAAGTTTGGGCAACGTATAACACGCATTGACAGGTTTGCCGGTCAGCGTAAACATCGCGTTTTCGCCAAAATCCTTTGCAATCCGCTTGCTTTCCTCGCTTGCACGCATATCCAGCCAGGATAACGCATGACACAGCGGCCGTATCTGTGCATCCACAGGCACAATTGTGATGCCTTGCGAACTTACCGCGACAGAACGGATGCTTTTTCCGTCTATACCCGCTTTTTGTATCGCTTCTTTGGCTGTCTCTTTGGTCAGTTTCCACCAAAGTGTAGCATCCTGTTCCACATGGTTTTCTCGCGGTGTTATCAATCCGTATTCGCTATATGCAGTCGCCTTTACCTTCAACGCGGCATCAAACACAATACTGCGACAGCCCGTTGTCCCTAAATCGATTGCTAAATACATACGTTCACCTTATTTCTTTTCAAAGCAATAGGATGTCGCACCGGTTTCCACGTCATACGTATCCATTGTAAACACGTATCCTGCAGCATTTGACAATGCATCCATAACAATTTGAGTGGTATATTTGTACCATTTATACACCGCTCTCCCCGTTGTTCTCAGATGCCTGACAGCCGGGCAATATACCACTTTCACCTGTAGATGCGTGCCGTCTGCCGAAAGCGTCGTGGTCAAGGCGTCAACCGCTTTTTCTTTTTCATACGTTTTTTGGATATGCCTTTCTAACGCCGCAAGACCATGGTTCTGTATGTCTTTTATAAGAGAGGCATAAACAGAATGTGTGTAACGGATCAAATAGGAACGAACACCATCTAATCCGTAATGCTCACCCACGTATGCGATCCCCATATTCATGCTGCTGTGAAAATCTCGGTGAAAATACTCATTGTCGGAAGCATTACGCTTCATCGTTTCCGTGTCTGCATCTATAATGATCCTGCCATCAAAAATTTTGGGGTCATAAATCAAAAGTGAACAAGCAGCACGGTCAACACCAGCAAAGTTATATATGTATCGGAGACCAACCTTTTCAATCGCCGCACGGTAACTGTCACAATGCAGACAATAGTCGTGGTACGGTACGATGCCAATTTCTCTTTCCAAATCCAGCAAGCGACCTTTGGAAGGGCAGCGATGCATCTCTATAAGGAAGAAGCCTCGTTTTTCGTTTACATACATCGTAAAATCTGCCGCTTCCTCATTCAGACTTTCTGCCCAATACGAGAAGCATCCGCGGATACCTTGCTTTTCCACATGGTTAATAAGAGGAATCCCTTTGCCGTCCGGCTGAAATAAATACGCCCAAAAGCGATCCACCTCTTCCCGTCCGTAATGTTCCTCCAACCAAGAAAACAGTTCGCTGTACGCCGGAATAAATTCTGTACAAGAAATCATACCAACGCCCCCTTTCATACATATTTTTATAGTATCATCCGCACAAGGAAACCGAAATCTTTGCAAAAGACCAAAAACCGCAAAAAATGTCCGAAATCGATACTTTTTATCCACCTAATCACAACAAAAAAATCCCGACAAACCTTGCTACTCAAGGCTTGTCGGGATTGTTCTGCGAAAACAGAGGTTTGTGATCATATCTCGCTAAGATCGATTTTCATAATACCAAGACGCTGCAGACAAACGGTTTCCTCGCCGCCGCCACCGCGGCAATAACCGCAAAGGAGCGCGTTATCGTTGGTGAAGAATATCGCAGGATAGCAAAAGCCGCGGTCAGGTGCATCTTCAATGACAACAGGTTCGCCCCACGTTTTACCGTCATCCGTGCTTTTACGGATGACCAGCGGTGTTCTGCCCCATCCGCCGGAATATTCACGCAGCGCATTATACTGCGGTACAGGATTATACACCGCATAGGTGATGCCGTCATGCGCCTTCATCTGCATCGGGGAATCGGGTGAGGTGAATATTGACGGCGCGGGTGCCGTAAAAGTGTTCATATTATCGCGCGAAAACGCTTCATACTGCCAGCATTCACGGGTTCTTGCCCACAGACGAACCGTACCGTCCGCGTGTTGAATGAGACCCGGCTCAATCAGGCCGCGCTTGTCAGGCGTGATACGCGACAGCGCAAGGCGCGGTTCGGTTACCGCAAACGTTTTACCGTCATCCTTTGACACAAACGGCACCACCATCCCAAAACGGTCGATGCGGCCGTCCCCGTAAAATGCGTGCATCGCGGCAGTAGTGGCGATCTGCCCGTTTTGCAGGCGGATAAAACGGTCGTTATTAAATACGTAATACGCAATCGGCGCATCCACCGTACACCGTTCCACCGCAAAGGTATAACCGTCGGGAGATAATGCACGGCCGAGGGTGTTACTGCCGTTATTTTCCTTGATGACGAAATACAGTCCCAACGTATCGTCCTGCTGAAAAACGGCAGATACACTCATCACGTTGTGTACACCGAAAGTTTTTGCATTCACCAGAATTTCCGGCTCGGACCAAGTTTCGCCCTCGTCAAACGAGCGAATAGCGGCAATATCACAGCGCGCGGAATCACCAAACTCATTGCTGTATCGGCTGTATGCGAACAAAATACCACCGTCGGGTTGACGGATGAACGCACCTTCGCTGTTACGGGCGTTGGTCTCACTCGGTCGCTTGTCCCATACCAATTTCATACTTTTTCCCTCCTGTTTCCGTTTGTAATGCTATAGCCGAAAAGAATTGAACTCCTAATCGCCCACGCGGCATCTTTTCGGCGAAAACATTGTCGCGGCACTTGTCATATGACAGTATGACGGCGTTTCGCGACTTCCTTTTCACACAAAAATTCGCACGCGTTGGTTGTTACAAGTAAAAAATAGAATTTTTTGCTTGTAACAAGGCGGTCGAGCGCAGAAATACTGTATGTATTTCAAGTGAGAACAACGCAGTTGCCAAGCGAAAAATTCATTTTTGACCGATTAGAGTTCAACTCTTTTCGGCTATACAAACAAGTATACCATATTACACATCGATTGCAATGCGAAAAAACCGACGTTTTGACGCGCGTTTATGTCTGAAAACGATACTTTTTGTTGACTTCGCCTTCGCCAAGCGCTATGATAGAAACAGAGGGGGGATAGTATGTCCGACACCACATCGTCTAAACAAACATACTCATTGCAGGTAGATAATCTTTTATTGCATTTGTTTATAGATGCGCGTCGCAATCCCGTCGATCTGCGTCTGGTTTCTTCACTGCACACCCATTCATACACGGAAATCTTTGTGTGTAAAAGCGGGAAAATTTCCATTACAAGCGAGCAACAGTCCACCGTGCTTTCTGCAGGAGAGATGGCAATCGTCCCCGCAGGTGTGTTACATGTGAAAATGACAGCAGATGACGCATCCGAATGGATAAATATAGGGGTTCTTTGTGCGCCGTGTCCCGGCGAGTCCTCCCGTGACCTATACACAAAAATATCGCATCTGACCGGTAAAAACGAGATAGCCGTATATACAGTAGCGCCTTGCTTTTACGATATCATAAAAAAAATCCGTGACAGTGTAGATGTAGAACAAGAGCCGTCCCCGTTGCTGGATTTCTTGTCGGCGCTTTCAAAGTTGTCTGACTCATCCTGCTGTGAAATCCCCTCCGCAAAAGAGAGAACAAAAAGTAAGATCAAAAATATGGACCGCTTGCTGAAACTGGATCACTTCATCAGCTACGAGTTTATGCATCCGCTTACCAATGAAAAAATAGCTGCTGCACTGCATATCGGAGAACGACAGTTATCGCGTTTGGTGTTAAACCACTACGGCACCACGTTACATACCCTTATTTTGAGAAAACGCATTTCGGTTGCCGCGAAGCTTCTCATCGAATCCTCCGACACCGTGGAAAATATTGCTTTTGCGGTCGGGTTCAACGGTAAAATGAATTTTTACAGAGAATTTAAAAAAGTATATGGCGTTACCCCTATGCGATACCGCAATAGCAACCCTTCCTTGCCAACAATTCTGCCTACAAAGCAAAAATGAACACTAAAAAAATTACGTAACACCAAACGTGAGCGTTTAATAAGAAAGCCCCGATAAACCCTGTGGATAGCAGGGCTTATCGGGGTTTATTCGTTACATGGCGTGAACAACCAACAACCAATGTTTCGTACTCCTAAGGGGCAGTTGTAGGTTCGATTCCTACTGCGGGTGCCAAAAAAAGCCGTATGCTTTTGCATACGGCTTTTTACTTTTTCACTATTCACTCTTCGCTAAAAGTACTTCATTCCTCATTCGCAACCGCGGTTGTTGCCGCAGTTGCAACGGTGGTTGTCGCGCCGTTCACCGTGGTCGCAGAGGTCGCACCCGCCGCAGTTGTGGTAGCGGCAGCATCGCCCGTTGTCGTGGTGGCGTTCGGGTCGGTGGTGGTTTTCTGTGCACCAGAGTGCAGACTGCACAAGCCGGGAATGTTAGACGCTTTATACACACCGATATCCGTTTTCGGACATTTATCGGTAGCTATCAAGCCTGTTTCGGTACAGAATTCCAACTCCTCTGTTGTACCTTTTTTATCAAAGCCGCGCGCTTCTTTGCTTGCGTGCAACGCACGCATCGCCTTGTTCCACAAACTCTTAGCGTATCCCGTCTGCGAACCCTTTGCGAGTTCTTGGTTATTGTCATAACCAAACCAGGAAGCACCCACGTAATACGGCGTACCGCCGCAGAAATACACGTCGCGGTTGCTTTCCGCAGTACCCGTTTTACCGAATACCTCCCAAGCACCGCCCCAAGAGCCGGAAAGCTCGGTGGCGGTACCGTACCGCACAACACGCTGCATCATACGGTTCATCACGTAAGCGGAATCCTCATCCATTACGCGGATATTGGTAGGGCCGTCCTGCAACAGCAGCTTGCCGTCGTCGCGGGTACCGTTTTCATACACCGCGTAGTAGGAATACGGCTCGTTATACTTACCGCCGTTACCGTACACGGCATACGCTGCCGCCATATCCCGCGCGCTGACACCGACAGTCAAAGCGCCCAGAGACAATGGCGCGTAATCAATGTCGGTCAGCACCTGTCCGTTCTCATTGGTCTGCGATTTCACCAGAGAGCCGAGCTTGAAGATGTTACTGCCGAAATCAAACGCGTTTTTAGGTTGCACCGAGTCCACAAGCCGCGCCGCGACCGTGTTCAAGGATTTTTGCAAGCCGAGATATACAAACGTGTTACCGTTATCTCGCGGTTTGGATTCATAGTTAGCCGGCCACCAGGAGCCGTTAGACAGCTTTTTGAGCGGTGCATCCGCCACAACGCTGGACCAATGTACCGTATCCAGCACAACAGCAGGACCGTACGCGGTCAACGGTTTAATGGACGAGCCGGGGGAACGGAACGCCTGCGTCGAACGGTTGAAGGAACGTTTGCCCTCCTTTTGTCCGCGGCCACCGATGGTAGCCACCACCCTACCGTTATAGTCCACCACAAACAAGCTCGCTTCGGGGTCTTCGGTATCCTTCTCGCGGTGCTTGGGGAAGTTGTCTTGGTTCGCGTATACCTTTTCTACCGCTAACTGTTCGGACGGGATTTCCGCCGAATAGATATTCAGACCGCCGTAGAACACCATTTGGGTAGCATACTGCTTGGTATAGCCGTACTCCTCCTGCAGGTCGGCAATCACGTCTTCAATCACAAGGTCGACGTAGTAATCCCACGTCGCAGTGTGCTGCATACTGCTCTTATAATGCAGTTCTTCATTTGCCGCCTGTACATATTCGTCATCGGTGATAAAGCCGAGCTCATTCATCTTTTTCAGCACCATCAGCTGACGCTGACGCACGTTCTGCGGACGGTTGTAGGGATGATAGCGAGACGGATTGTTGGTAATACTCGCCAACACCGCACATTCCGCAATAGACAGCTCGCTTATCTCTTTGCCAAAGAAATAGTTAGCGCCCGCGCCGACGCCGACAATATTATCCGATAGCGGCAGGTTGTTGAGATACGCTTCTAAAATCTGGTCTTTATCGTACAGCTTCTCCATTTCCACCGCGCGGAGAATCTCGGTGATTTTACGGGTCCAGGAATGGTCCTTGTCGCCCGTTGTCACCTTGATAAGCTGCTGGGTAATGGTAGAGCCGCCGAATTCCACGTCGTTAAAATGCAAAACGGAGTTAGCAAACGCCGCCACCGTACGTTTCCAGTCAATACCGTAGTGGGTGAGGAAGCGTTCATCCTCGATAGCCACCACCGCATGTTGCATATATATGGGCATTTCTTCAATATCCACCCAAATGGAGTTAACGCCCTCCAAATGCTCATATTCGCGCCATTCGCCGTTTTCGCTGTCCTTGACCCAAATAATAGAGGTGGCATCCATTGACAGGTTGTTGAGGTTGGGCAACCCCGTGGTGCCGTCAAAGTTGTTGACAACATACACCACCAGCACACAGCCTATCATACTCACGGTGATAACCAGCACCAGCACAAGCGCCAAAGCCGCGTTGCCCAATTTTTTGAGCCACTTTTTCACCTTTTTCTTGGAAGGAAGCAGTCTTTTTATTTCTTTCGGGTGTTTCGCAAGATAGGCAATAACCGCGCCGACATCCCGCAAATAGTCGGGGAACAGTTTTATCTTTTCCCAGAGGTCTTTGAAGAATTTCCGCATTTTACGGTCGGCAACAAGCAGCTTTTCATTCAATTTTTTCCACATTGCGAACAACACCTACCTTTCACATATACATATTCCCTTATATTGTATCCCAAAAAACCGTAAATGTCAATCGTTGTGCGGTATAGACCGTCCTAAAACAGCGAATACTACTCTAAAAAGGAGTGGAGTTATGAACAGGACGGTACGGCTTATCATTCTCGCAATCACCGCGGCGGCAGTGCTCGCCACCTGCGTGTTGGCGGTTTTATACGTGCGGTACGGCAGAGAGGTTGACCGCCGCACCGACGACGGCACCGCGGCGGCGTATACCCTCGGTGTGTGGGAAGGGCAACTCGCCGTTTTTGAGGGCAGTGCCGCTTTCCCGCAGAAATTATACGAGGTGCCCGTCTCCTCCCTGCCCCCCGCCGAGCAAGAAAAACTCAAAGCGGGCATCTCGGTGGCAAATATCGATGAATTGCAGGTGCTTTTAGAAGATTATACGTCGTAAATGCTTTACAAAATACGGTTTTGGGTGTATAATTATCCACTACAAAATTTTGTTAGGGGTAAACCGTATGGCGCTGTTTTCACTCAAAAAAATCGCGGCACTCGCACAGCACAAACAAGCGTATTTGCGCGGTGTTTCGCTATATAACGCGAACGGGGTTAAGGACACCCGCCGCGTACATAGTGACTTTTATGCGGAATTCATCACCGCACAGGTGCAGGAAAACGCCGAAGATACCTTTTCCGTCGAGGTGGGCTTTGCCTCGTCGGGAGAAGCAGAATGGCTGTTTTGTAACTGCGGTCTTTACAAGGAAGGCGAAGGTGCCTGCCGTCACATTGTTGCCGCGCTCACCGATAAATATTACAAAGATATGTTAGGCGGGCTTACCCCTGCCTCCAAGCTGCCCACCGTGTTTGCGCAAACAGGCGAAGCGGCGAAAAATCTTCTTCGCGTGTATCCCCAAAAGGATACCGTCGCACTTCGCGCCGCCGAAAACACGGGGGATATTTCACTCGTTCCCACCTTGGTGCTGTCGGGACTTCGCCCGCTGGTCTCCTTTACGGTGGGAAAAGGACGGCAGTATATTATACGGGACATTTCCGCTTTTACTGACGCGGTACGGGGCGGCGAAACCGTTTCCTACGGCAAGGAATTCTCTTTCTTTCATCATCCCTCCGCCTTTACAAAAGAGGGACGGGAGATGTTACGGTTTTTGTTGGCGGAGGTATCCTCGTATCAAGGCGGCCGTCCACCCGAGGGCCGCGAGTTGCCGCTATCCGCGGGTGGTTTTGAGCGCCTTTTGGCACTGCTGGGCGACAGCCCCTTCACCGTGCGTGTGGGCGGCGACGGCCGCTTTGCCGTTTTACGCAAGAGTGACCCTGCAGTGAGCATCACAGCAGAAAAATTAGACGGCGGCGTGAAATTCAAAACCACGCCCGCCATCCCCGTGGTCGGTGCCGCACGGCTTTACGTGCTGGTCGGGGACGCCCTGCACCGCTGTTCCGCCGATTTTGCGTCAAGAGCGCAGGATTGGCTGATTGCCGCCCACCACGAACGGGACGGTATTGTGGTGTCCTTTGATGATTTGTCTGCATTCTGCAGTCAAGTGTTACCTGCCGTGCGCGAGGTAATGCCGATTAACAACGAAGAATTGCTTACCGCATATATGCCCATAACACCCGAACCGAAAATCTATCTGCACACGCCCGAAGAAGGCACCGTCACCGCAAAGGTGGATTTCTGTTACCCTGACAAAACGGTGCCGCTTTTTACGGACATTAAGAAAAACGAACGGCGGGACGCGCGCCTTGAGCGCGCGGTGCGGGTAGAAATTGAGCGGTATTTCACAGGGTTTTTACCCGAGACGGGAGAAGTTGTGTTCCACGGCGACGAGGACACCGTGTACCGTTTTCTCACCGAAGGATTGCCCGCCTTGGAAGCACTTGCCACCGTTTTTGCAAGTGACGACTTCAAACGCCTGCGGCCCGCCGCACCGCCCGACGTATCGGTAGGTGTACGGGTGGAAGGCAATCTTTTGCAAATGGATATCGACCTTGACGGATGGGAAAAATCCGAGCTTGCCGAGCTGTTGACCCGCTTTCGCGCGGAAAAACCGTACACCCGCTTAAAATCGGGGGCTTACGTGTCTTTAGACGACGATACGGTCAAGGGGCTTGCACTGTTGGCAGAAGAATTGGAGCTGACCCCCGCGGAGCTCAAAAGCGGCAAGATTTCGTTGCCGCGCTACCGCGCCTTGCAGCTGCAATCGCTGTTGCAATCCCGACATACCGTGCCGTTTCGGCAGGATAAGGTGTTTTTAACCCTCACACAAACCTTAAAAGACGCATCCAAAGCACCCGTCGCGGTGCCGCCCTCTCTTGAGGACGTGCTGCGCCCGTATCAAAAGGAAGGCTTCCGCTGGTTACACACCTTAACAAAAGCGGGCTTTGGCGGTATCTTGGCAGACGATATGGGTCTGGGCAAAACCATACAAATCATCTCCCTTTTGCTGGATGACACAAGCGGTTTGCCGTCGTTGGTGGTATGTCCTACCTCGCTCGTTTTGAATTGGGAAAACGAAATCAAAAAGTTCGCACCCGCACTTTCTACCCTCGCGGTAACAGGCAACGCCGCCGCACGCGAACAGCTCATTTCCGCGGCGAACAGCTACCGCGTGGTTATCACCTCGTACGATATGTTAAAACGGGATATTTTACTGTATAAAAACATACGGTTTCGTTATCATATTTTGGACGAAGCGCAATATATTAAGAATCAGAAGACACAAAACGCCAAAGCGGTCAAAGCCATTGTCTCCGAACAGCGTTTCGCTCTCACCGGCACGCCGATTGAAAATCGTCTGTCCGAGCTTTGGAGCATCTTTGACTTCCTGATGCCCGGCTTTCTGTATACCTATAACCGCTTTAAAACCCGCTTTGAATTGCCTGCGGTGCGGGATGGTGACGGGGCGGTATTAAAGCGACTTGCCGCTATTGTGTCTCCCTTCTTGATGCGGCGACTGAAGACGGATGTTCTCACCGAGCTGCCGCCCAAAACCGAGCAGGTGCTTGTCGCACAAATGGGTGAAGAACAGCAAAAACTGTATACTGCCTGTGCCGCGCAGATCAAAACCCGTATCGGCGAGGAAATGGCGGCAGGCACCTTCGAAAAGAGCAAGCTGTCGGTGCTGACCCTTCTGATGCGTCTGCGTCAGCTTTGCTGTGACCCTGCTTTGTGTACCGACCCGTATACGGGCGGCAGCTGCAAACGCGAAGCGTGCCTGGAGCTGCTGACCCAGGCAAAAGCCGCGGGGCATCGCGTACTGCTGTTTTCACAGTTCACCTCCATGCTGGATATTCTCGAAGAAGATTTGAAGGCGGCGGGGTTCTCGTATATGGTGCTGAAAGGGAGTACCCCTGCCGTACAGCGTGCGCGGATGGTCAACGACTTTAACGCAGGAAAAGGGGACGTGTTCCTGATTTCGCTGAAAGCGGGCGGCACAGGCCTTAATCTCACGGGAGCAGACACGGTCATCCACTTTGACCCGTGGTGGAATCTCGCCGCCGAACAGCAAGCCGCCGACCGCGCCCACCGCATCGGACAACGCAACCCCGTACAGGTGGTACGCCTCGTTGCAAAGGATTCCGTGGAAGAAAAAATTATACATTTGCAACAAGAAAAAGCGCATCTTGCAGAGGCAGTTTTATCCGAGGGTGTCACCTCTTTGTCGGCGTTATCCGCCGAGGAATTACTCGACCTGTTGTAAGCGTTTTCCACGCGACATAGGAATTTTCCACGGTTTCAACAGATTTTTCAACAAAAGTATTGACAAATTCCCATCAAAAGGGTATAGTAAGCACAGCAACAAGAGAGACCCGAAACGGTCTCTCTTTGTGTTTGAATGTATTTCTTCAGAGAAAGAGAGGGTATTTTAAAATGGATTTTTTGCAAGAAATATGGAATGGAATTGCAAATGAAGCACCGTATATGTTGCGTCTGGTCGTAGCGACCGTTTGCGGGTGTGTCATCGGCATAGAACGCAGCTTGCGAAACAAGGAAGCGGGTATTCGTACCCACATTGTGGTGACCATCGGCGCGGCACTCGCCATGATACTGTCAAAATACGCGTTTGGCGACGTAGCGGGCGCGGACGCTTCGCGTATCGCATCCCAAATCATCACCGGTGTGTCCTTCCTCGGCGCAGGCGTTATCTTCGTGCGCGGTGCTACCATACGCGGGCTTACCACCGCGGCAGGTATCTGGACCACCGCCGTTATCGGTATGACTATCGGTGCAGGTATGTATCCTCTCGGCATTTTTACCACCGTGCTGATAGTAGGCTTGCAGTTGTTTTTGCACCGCTTTGTACATATTGAGAAAAATATTACCGCTGATATAGAAGCCGTACTTGCCGATGTTGAGGGCGCGGTCCCGCGCTTCCGCAAGCAGTTGGAAGCAAACGATATGGACGTTACGGGGTTTGAGATCCAAAAAAGCGGCGGCGGAGAGTTGCATTGCGTGTTGTCGGTCAAGGTAAAAGAATCCAAGCTCTTATATCCTATTGACTCCCTTATGGAAGAAAATCCCGACATTCATTCGATTTCCATGTGACAAAAAGGAAGCTGTGCAGAGCACAGCGTCCTTTTTATTCCATATTGCCTGTCAACACCATAATGGCGGACAGCGCCGCTATCGGTGCGGTTTCGCACCGTAAAATGCGCGGTCCCAGGGTTGCAAGTGTTGCACCACCCGCTACTAACGTTTCGATTTCTGCAGGAGCAATACCGCCTTCCGGGCCAACGAATACCGAAAGGACATCTCCCCATTGGGGCGCCAACGCGATAAGCGGTGCACCGCCGCACTCGTAAAACACCACCGTTTGCTCGTTTGCCATTCTTTCGGCCGCCTGCTTAAAGGTAATCGGCATTTCTACAACAGGCAATATACCGCGTCCGCTCTGTCCCGCCGCTTCGTCTGCGATTTTCTGCAGGCGGGCGGTCTTTTTGGTATCCCGCTCGCTTGCCTTTGCAATACTGCGTGCGGTCACCACCGGCACAATGCGGGTAACACCCAGCTCCACCGCTTTTTGAATAATCCATTCCAATTTATCGCCCTTGGGCAGGCCCTGATACAAGGTCACCGCCACCGTCGGTTCGGACACCGTTTTTTCACGTGCCGTAACGGCAAGTGTTACTCTGTCAGGTGCTACCTCGGTAATCTCACAGGTCAAATCCTCGCCTTTGCCGTTACAAACGGTCAGCGTATCTCCTGTCTGCATACGCAGGGAGCACGCGATATGACGCGCGTCCTGCCCGTCAATATGCAGGGTCTCCCCCTCTACGTTTTCCAAAAAGAAACGCGGCATACTATCACCTCGTACATTTTAGTGCCACCCAACCGCCGTGGGTAAACCGCTCGGTCACCGTAAAGCCCGCCGCGTCAAGCGCGGGAATCACGTCTTTTTCGCGGGTATCGATAATACCCGACACAATATAGGTGCCGCCCTCTTTCAGGAAGGGGCGTACCGCGGGGGACAGCATAATAATGGCATCCGCCACGATATTTGCCACCACCACATCGTATTCACCCGTCACCTTATCCACAAGGTCACCGTGTACGACGGTATATTTCGGTGCGGTCAAATTGTTTTCTTCGCCGTTTTCCATAGCGGTGCGCACCGCCAGCGGGTCAATATCCACACCAAACGCCGATTTGGCACCCAAAAGACACGCCGCAATGGACAAAATGCCACTGCCGCACCCAACGTCCAGCAGGGTGTCCCCTTCCTTCAAGGTGTTTTCAAGCACCTCTAATACCAAACGGGTGGTATCGTGTCCGCCGGTGCCAAATGCCATACCGGGGTCGATTTTCAGCACTTTTCTGCCCAGCGCCATTTCCCCCGCTTGCTCCCAAGAGGGACACACAAGCAATTTTTCACCGATTTTTAACGGTTTAAAATACTTTTTCCAATTATTAGCCCAATCCTCTTCCCTAACCTCGGTAGCGGTCACTTCATAACCGATGCCTGCAGCAGTCAGCCGCTCGCCGAGAAACGCAATGGCTTCCGCGGGGTTTACCTCGGGAGAGATATACAGATGAATAAGCGATTTTTCGCGGTTTTTTGCAAGAAGGTCGGCATCAATCAGGTCAATGCGCGCAATTTCCCTGGCGCCCTGCTCCAAATCGCTGTAATCCTCAATATAAATGCCGTACGGCACAGTCATATTGGCAATCGCCGCCGCTTCATCGGTATCAGCGGTGGCAACGGTCAAACAAATTTCAGTCCAATCCATATTTGTCTCCTTATAATGCGTATTTGCTAAACACAGGGATTTTGCGCAAAAGAGCGGTCAGTAAAAGTGCCGCCGCACTTACAATCACGGTCAGCAGCGGCACCGCAATGAGAGGTGATACGGTCAACGCCGTAATACCGAGGCGATGTAACAGCATATTGAAAAGATCGTGGGTCAGATACACGCCAAAGCTGCACGCAGACAAGAAGCTAACCGTGCGCACCGCCTTTTCGGAATAGGTTTTCTCTTCAAAGCGGGCACGGAAGAACAAAAACACCGCTGTCGCTTCAAAGAAGGTATTGGGAAGCAGATATTCGTAAAGGTCGCCGTTTGCCTCGCCCGTCATATAAGCGCCTGCACCAACCACGACGGCGGTGAACAAGAGGGATGCCGCACCTGCCGCGTACAGCCAATGTCGCACACACTTGGTGGGCGGATAACGGTACAAATGATTGCCGAGCATAAAATATCCGACGTAACCGCCGACAAAACCCAATGACAGCTTGTTCGACTGAATTTCCACGAAGTTGGCAAGCGGAGACACCAGCATCACCGCATTTTTAAGGAAATGAAACACAAAGCAAAGAATAATAAAGTAGAGGGACAGCGTTTTATCCGCCGCGATTTTACGCAAAAGCGGCACCAGCATATAAAAACCGATAAGCATCAGCAAAAACCACAAATGGTAATGCCCGAACATGGCGTTTTTGGCAGCACCCGCCAGCGCGGACACGCCAATCGTTTCACCGCGCAGAAAAATGCCCAAAACCGCGTACAGCCCTGACCATACCACAAAGCTCACCGCAATACGCAGAATGTTTTTGCTGTATAGCTTTTTGAGCGGTTGTTCACGGTCGGGGTCTAAAAACAACACGCCCGAAATCATACAAAAGGCAGGCACGCAAAACCGTACAAGGCAATCAAACACATTCAGTATCTGCCAATCCAAGGAACGCGGGTCAGCCACGCGCCACGCGCTGTCTGCCCCTTTGAAATTGCCCGTAAAGGTGTGCAAAAACACCATAGCGAGAATGGAAAAGATACGCAGTATATCCAACCACATTACCCGGGTTTTGTTTTCACTCATACGTTATCCTCCTACAATTTCGTTAAGCGCCGCTAACGTTTTTTCGGGGTCAAAGGTGGTATACCGCACCTCCAACGTATCCCCCGCCGCAATACTTTTGCCGCCGTGTGCCTCGGTATGTGTTTCGGTTTGCGTATGGCTTACCGACAGCACAAACACCCCTTCAGGCCATAAGATGTCCCTCACCTCTTTGCCAACCGCAAACGCATTTTCCGCTACCGTTACGGTAGTGGTTTCGGTGCGGCTTTCCTTGTTGCGGCGAGCATTTGCCGCACGGATTTCGCTGACGTGGTCGGTGATAGACTCCGCACCGAACAGCGCGGTAATAATAAAGCTTACCAAAGCCACGATCACCACCGACAGGATATTTCCCGTTAAAGACAATGCTTCCACCGAAAACACAATCGCAATCAACGGTGTTTTCATCATACCCGAAACCGAGGCCGTAATACCAAACAGTATAACTGCTGTCTGCAAAGCAGGGTCCATACCGAGTAAAACACATATTTTTCCCAAAAGGGCGGCCAGCAACGCGCCGAGTGCCATTATCGGCAGGAACAAGCCGCCTGTCACACCGTTACAGTTTGCCGTTAAGGTCAGCACCGTACGCACAAGCAAAAAAGCGCACAGCAACACAAGCGGGGTGTTATGTAAAAACAAGGTTTCTATCAGGTGGTGACCGGTCGAGATGCACGAAAAGGACAGCATACCCGCCGCTATTGTCAGCGCATATACAATCAGCAGTTTGTAGCGGGTGTGTATGCGCAACCGTTCGTTAAACAGACGATGCCATTTGCGGTAAAACCACAAAAACACCACCGCAAAGCCGCCGACCGCCACACCTACCAGCAGTGGAATCCACAGCTCCCGCGTTTTTAGCGTCGGCAGAGCAAAGCCTTCAAACAGGCGTTCATTGACCCCCAACAAGGGGCACAGTACCGCCGATACCAAGCGTGCAAACAGCACCGCCACCGCAGACACAATCAACAACAAGGGAGACAGCCGTCCGTGCGCTTCTTCTATAGCGAATAAAATACCGCTTATCGGCGCACCCGTGGCGGTGGAAAAGCCCGCACAAGCGCCACCTGTCATAGAGAAGCGGCTCCACGCCCTCTTTTTTGTGGTCACGTTAACTCCTAATTTGCCGAGCGCTGTACCAATCTGTACAGCAGGCCCCTCGTTGCCCAGCGGTATGCCGATAACAAAAGACAGTAACGACAGCAATATCGTACCAATAAGATTTGTCAGCGGACGGAAGGAAATACTGCCGCGCAAAGCCGCGATAGAGGTCGGAATACCACCGCCCTGCAAGGTTGGCATCCATTTATATACGGCGGCAACGGCAGCGGCAACGCCGCCTAAAACACATAAAAGCGGTATCACCCACAAGGGCCGCTCCCGCAAAAAGGTATATCCCGCTTCGGACAGATGAATGGCCCTGCTTGCCAAAAATTTATACAGCACAACCACCGCGCCGGTCAGAGCACCCGCCACCGCACCGTAAAACACTGCGGGAATAATTTCATCTTCTAAACGCAATCTTCTTTTTTTCTTTACCATACAGCGTCCTCTGCCTTTCCACTTTTACCGTATTATCCTACCACACATCTTCGTGTTTTGCAATATGTAGGGCGCGCCGATTTTTAAGAGGTGTTTGCGGGCAGTCGAGGACGCCTGCCCCTACAACACCCATTGTTTTTGTGGATTTACATACAACAAACCCGCCCCGTGATTTTCACGGGGCGGTTTCTTATGATTTTTAGTTGGGCATCGAGTTTTTGGAGAGCATAGCGCTCATATCCACACCGATTTCATAATCGGCATCCGCAGCAATAGCGGCGTCAACACCGATAGCTACGATTTCCATTTCGGGAGCAACATATTTCATTGTTTTTCTCCCCCCTTATTAACCTGCAAAATCGCTATAGCAGTAGTTTACGGGATCGCTGTAAACAACGGTGCCGTCCGCCAATTTCACGAAGGTGCGGGTGATGATACCC
>JAZSED010000105.1:0-6681 GCA_045531495.1 Acutalibacteraceae bacterium | reverse complement strand
CCGATTGGGATAAATCGGTTATGCTGTCCGTAAACCCCTCATTAGAATATTTCCGTTGCAACTACAATTTGCGCGAGCCGTTTTATGATGCGGCAAAATGGGATATCGAAACCGTAGAAAAGCACAGCATCCTTACGGGTGCCGCGCATTACTCATTAAAAGGTTTACATATCCTCGTAAAAGCGCTTGGTATTGTAAAATTAAAATATCCGGATGTAAAATTGATTATTCCGGGCGGCGGCAAAGCAGAAAACGGCAGATTGGTAAGACCGACCAGCTATACGCGGTATATAGAAAAATTAATTGTAGAGTTAGGGCTTGAGAAAAACGTTGTTTTTGCCGGGAATTTGTCTGCCGAACAAGTTGCGGAACAGTTGGGGAAGGCACACCTTTGTGTAGTACCTTCTGCTATTGAGGGCGCCTCTGCAACGCTGTGTGAAGCTATGTATGTGGGGACACCATCCATTTGCGCGCATCGCGGCGGTATGGTTGACCTGCTTACCGATGGTGCGTGTGGCTTTACGTATGATTTTCCCGAATATCCGTTGCTGGCGCATCGTATTATGCAGCTTTTTGAAGATGATACATTATGCCAAAGGTTCTCTGAACTTGAAATGCAACGGGCAATTGAACGCCATAACCGTGAAGTGAATACTAAACGTATGATGGCGGTATATGAGGAGGTACTGCATCGTGAGCAGAAAACAGTATGCGGCTCTTGATTTGATGAAGTTTATTGCCGCTGTTCTTATTATTGTGTTACACACGGCGCCTTTTGCAGATGTCAACTCTATTCTTAGTTTCGGGTTTCGCAGTATTGTTACCACAATTGCCGTTCCGTTCTTCTTTTGCGCAAGCGGTTTCCTGTATTTTTCCAAATCGGAAAGTCTTTCCTCGCACGAAGAAAAACGCGCATATTTTCTAAAACACATCAAACGCTTGGTAGTAATGTACCTGTTGTGGTCTGCGGTGTATTTACCGTTTGTCATCTATAATTGGACAAAGACGGGAGAGGATACTGCGTACAATATCTTGCAGTACGTAAAATCCTTTTTCTTTGAAGGCAGCTTTTCAACCATTTGGTTTTTACCTGCTTTAATATCGGCGGTAACTATCGTATATTTACTAAGAACGAAATTCGCTTTTAACAAAATTTTTCTTATCGCTTTGCCGTTTTACGTGCTTTGCTGTTTGGGCTCAAGTTATTACGGTCTTACGGTACATATTCCGATTTTGCGTGAATTCTTTGCGGCGTATTACAGCTTCTTTGACACCATAAAGAACGGTGTGTTGTTTGGCTTTATTTATGTTGCGTTGGGCGGCTTCTTTGCTGTGTCCACGTCACGTTTTAATGTTAATAAATCCATATGGGGATTTATTATAAGTATGTTCCTTTTGGGCGCTGAAACCTTGGGACAAGCGTTCTTGGGATGGTCTACAAAAGGTGTAGATACTAAATTTATGCTGTTGTTGACAACTTTCTTCTTAATGAACGTTTTGTTGCAATGGCAACCTGCTGAAAGCAAGTGGTTTGTATGGATGCGCAAAATGAGCTTAATGTTCTTTTTAAGTCAACGTCTTTTCATCACCACCGCCAATATGTTTTTATCTGAGACAGTTATTGTACAGAATTCTTTGGTGTATTTTGTTTATATATTTACAACCACTTTTATCTTTTCTTGGCTATTTATAAAAGTGGCAGAGAAGGCAAAATTTTTGAAATACTTTTATTGAGGCAAAGGTGAACGGTATGGATAAATATCAGGTCGATATTGCGGTCGCAATCGTGTTTTTTAATCGTGATGATTCTTTGAAAGAAGTGTTTGAGCGTGTACGAATTGCAAAACCGTCAAAGCTTTTCTTAATACAGGACGGCGCTCGCGCTAATCGTGAAGGGGAGTACGAGGATATTCTCAAGTGTCGTAAAGTCTTTGAAAATATTGATTGGGAATGCGAGGTGTATCGCAACTTTTCCGAGGAAAACCTCGGTTGTGGCCGTCGCGTTTCCAGCGGTATTTCTTGGGTGTTTGAGCGCGTAGACAGAGCAATCATTTTGGAAGATGATTGCATTATTGAGCCTACTTTCATACCGTTTTGTGCCGAACTGTTAGAAAAATATAAAGACGATCGTCGCGTTTCTATGATCAGTGGTTTGAATCATTTCCAGGAATGGGATTGCGGCGATAACAGTTATTTCTTTACAAAAACAGGTGCTATTGCCGCCTGGGCGACATGGAAACGTGCTTGGGAAGATTTTGATTTGACCGTTTCTCGAATTGAAGATCCCTACACACAAAAGCTGCTGTCAATGGAGTTTGGGCACAAACGTGCGGCAAAAGTACGTGTCCGACAGTGGTTGAACATCCGTCAAAAACAGAAAAACGGCGAAACCATTCGTTTTTGGGGACCGCAGTGGGGTTTTACAAAGTACGCGGGAAACGCTTTGGTTATTGTACCTGCCAACTCTCTTTCCAGCAATGTCGGCGTTAATGCTAAAGCCACCTTTTCAGGCGGCGGTCTAGAGTTTATGCCAAAGCAGATGCGTGGTTGGTTTTTCCAGGAAACCAGACCAATGGAGTTCCCCTTAAAGCACCCGAATGCGCTTTTGTGCGACAGGGAATACGATAAAAAGTATTATGATATTACGTATCCGCCGCGTGTAAAAGGAATGATGATTCGTGGTTATTATTTCTTAAAGCGGAAGATTTACGGATTTGTGTTCCGCAAACACGCAAAATAGCTATTTGGAGCAATAAAATGATTGTTTATATGACTAATATTGCGCTAACCTTGATATTGGGGGTGGCGCTCATATATGTTAATCCCTCTGAGCAAAAGAAAAAATGGTTTTGTGGGGTGACCTCTTTCCTTTGGATTTTGATTTCCGGTTTGCGTAGTTGGAGCATCGGTGCAGATACATTAAAGTATGCCGATAGCTTTGAAAGGGCCGGACGCACTTCATGGGGAGATGTTTTCGATGCGTTGTATCGGGTGTATTTTCAAGGGTATAGTGCAGAAACCTCAGCGGAAAACTTTTTCTATAAAGACCCCGGCTATTTACTTTTTCAAAAAATAGTACATATTTTTACAAATAATTACCAGGTGTTTTTAATTATTATAGCTACCGTCTTTTTTGCGGCAATGGCGCGTTTTATCTATAAAAACTCCGAAGACCCCTGTTTCAGTTATATTCTGTTTTCGACACTTTTCTATAGCTTCTATGCTATTACGGGACACCGGCAAACACTCGCCACTGCGCTGGTCGTATTTTTTGGATATGAGTTTATTAAAGAACGAAAGTTTTGGCGATTTGCATTGGTGGCGCTTTTGGCGTTTATATTGCACAAATCTGCGCTGATTTTCGTGCCTTTCTATTTCTTATCCCGTATAAAAGTGGACGGCAAATATCTTGCTGCATTAGGTGGATTTACAGGCATCGTATTGGCAATAGGCGGTCCTGCTATATTGTGGATGGGTAAATTTTTAGGATTTGAAAGAGATAGCGTATATGAGGCACCCACCTACACCTTTACAACCCTTATGGTGTTGGTCGCCTTAGTTGTGCTTATTTGTTATGCGTCGTTTAAGGATACCGGCAAATATAAAAATATCGAGGTATCTGCAACAACGTTAGCTGCCATATTTGCCTTATTCACCTTAATAGACCAATCCATGATGCGCATTCAACAATATTACAGTTTAACTATGATGTTATCTTTACCGAGTGCGTTTACCACTTTTAGGCCCAAAAATCGTTTGCTGGTTACTATGCTTTGTATAGGGGCATTGTTATTTTTATTCATTAAAACAGGCGCACGGTATAAATTTTTCTGGCAATAGTTGTAGTTTGACAAGAAAAACACCACATAAACAAAGTTTCAGAAAATTTTGTATAAAACAACTAATGAGGTGATTATCGTTAAGACTTCTAATCAAATAAAAGCGGGGGCTCTTATATCATATTTGGCGATTGCCTTTAATATGGTCGCAGGCTTAATTTATACCCCGTGGATGATTACACAAATCGGTCAAAGCAATTACGGACTGTATACGCTTGCTAACTCCTTGATCACCATTTTTGTTATGGATTTCGGTATGAGTGCCGCCGTTTCTCGCTTTGTATCAAAATACAGAGCAGAAGGTAATCAACAAGCCATCAATGATTTCCTTGGCGTGGCATATAAGCTGTATATTATTCTTGATGGTATCATTCTCGCAACTCTACTGGTTGTAGGTTTGTTTTTAACGAAAATTTATAACAATCTTACTGCAGATGAATTCACCACCTTCAAAGCTTTATACGCCATAGTAGGTGTTTTTAGCGTCATCTCGTTTCCTTTTACAAATCTTAACGGTATACTGACCGCTTATGAAAACTTTATCGGTTTAAAATTGGCAGATTTGTTTCATAAGGTTTTCATTATCGTCGCTATGGTGTTTGCTTTGCTAATGGGATACGGCGTTTTTGCGCTGGTGACCGTAAACGCGCTTTCCGGCATATTCACCATCCTTATAAAGTTGTGCATTATAAAGAAAAGAACGGCTGTAAAAGTCAACTTTAAATGCAACGACCGAAGTATATTGAAAGACATTTTTGGATTTTCCGTTTGGACGACTATAACCAGCTTTGCCCGCAGAATGATATTTAACATATCACCGTCTATCATTGTGGCTGTATCGTCGACCGGTGCAATAGGTTCCGCTGTTTTTGGTCTAGCCAGTACGGTAGAAGGGTACATATCTACCTTTGCGACTGCTATCAACGGTATGTTCATGCCGCGTATTTCTAAAATAGTTCACGAAGGAAAAAAAGATACGGCGCTTGTTGATTTGATGGTCAAAATAGGTAGATTACAATGTATCATTATCGGCGTTTTGGTCGTTGGATTTATCTCTTTCGGGCAATCGTTTATCGTTGATATCTGGAACAAGGCGGATTTTATTGAAAGTTATTGGTGCGCGATTTTCTTGATTATACCGAGTTACTTTTATATGCCGCTTCAGATTGCAAACACCACCTTAATAGTTGAAAACAAGGTGAAATTGCAGTCGGTGATATATCTGATAACAGGTGTGTTGAATGTTTGCATTTCCCTGGTGCTTTCTAACCTATGGGGTGCATTGGGTGCGTCTGTTTCGATTTGTATTGCCTATTTAATAAGAAGTGCATTGCTGGTTGTGGCACATGTCAAAGTTCTCCACCTTGATATGGCACAGATGTTTAAAAAGTGTTATTTAAAGATTACGCCTTATTTGTTGATTGCATTAGCAATCGGACTCGCTTTAGAAGAATTCAACCCGTTGCCGCACGGTGTTGTGAGATTTTTGGTTAACGGTTTGGCTTTTGTTTTAGCATTTGCTGTGCTAATGCATTTTTGCTTAAATGAATACGAGAAGACGTTGTTCTTTGGAAAATTCAAAAAGCTTCTTAAAAGATAGTTTAGATACTTGCTATTTACAGCAGTTGTATGTTATTATAAAATGTGACGGGAAACCTATTACGTTAATTAAACATTTTAAGATAAGGTGAGGAGAAAAAGTATGTTTGAAGGTAAGACACTTATGATAACGGGTGGTACGGGTTCATTCGGTAATGCCGTACTGAAAAGATTCTTGGATACCGATATTAAAGAAATTCGTATTTTCTCCCGTGATGAGAAAAAACAGGATGATATGCGTCACGATTATCAGCGTGAAATGCCTGAAGTGGCGGAAAAAATCCAGTTTTTCATTGGTGACGTGCGTGATACCAACAGCGTTAAATGCGCTATGCAGGGCGTGGACTATATTTTCCATGCGGCGGCATTAAAGCAGGTGCCTTCCTGTGAGTTTTTCCCGATGGAAGCTGTGAAGACCAACGTTGTGGGCACGGACAATGTGTTGACCGCGGCGATTGAGGAAGGTGTTAAGACGGTAATTTGCCTTTCCACCGATAAAGCGGCATATCCCGTAAACGCCATGGGCATCTCTAAATCCATGATGGAACGTGTTGCGGTTTCCAAAGCACGTACCGCTAAGGACAGAACCAAAATCTGCTGTACTCGTTACGGTAACGTACTTTGTTCCCGCGGTTCGGTTATTCCGTTGTGGATTGATCAAATCAAGAAAGGCAAACCGATTACTGTCACCGAACCTGCGATGACCCGTTTTGTTATGAGTTTAGAAGAAGCGGTAGACTTGGTACTGTTTGCGTTTGAAAACGGTCAGAGCGGCGATATTCTTGTGCAGAAAGCACCCTCCTGTACTATTGGTGTGCTCGCACAGGCGGTTAAGGAGCTGTTCTGCTCCGAAAATGACGTACAGATTATCGGTATCCGTCACGGCGAAAAAATGTACGAAACCTTACTTACTAACGAAGAATGCTCTAATGCTATCGATATGGGCGATTTCTACCGTGTACCGTGTGACCACCGTGACCTCAACTATGAAAAATATGTGGACAACGGTGATATTGAACGTAATCCTCTCCACGAATTTGACTCCCAGAACACCGTTCTGTTAACAGTGGAACAGGTAAAAGAAAAACTGCTTATGCTCCAATACATTCGTGATGAGCTTGACAGCATGGGCATTCCTTACGACTATAAAGGATAATTTCAATGAATATTTTAATCACAGGCGCAGGCGGTTTTGTAGGTAAAAATCTTACTGCTGCTTTGCAAAACATAAAAGATGGCAAAG
>JAZSED010000129.1:0-51336 GCA_045531495.1 Acutalibacteraceae bacterium | reverse complement strand
GGCACGTATTGCCGATAAAGTGTTGGTGATGCAAGCCGGCGAGGTGGCAATGTATGATACGGTGGATGCCGTATTTTCCCGCGCTGAGGAATTGGAAAAAATCGGTCTTTCGGTGCCTGCCGTTACCCGCATTTTGCATTTGTTGAAAGCAGGCGGTCTCCCGGTGGACACCGCTGTGTATACGGTGGACAAAGCGGCTGCTATGATTGCCTCCTTACTGAAAGAAAAGGGGGTGGGGCCATGCTGAAGGATATTACTTTAGGTCAGTATTTCCCCGCTAAATCGTTGGTGCACCGTATGGACCCGCGGATGAAGCTCATACTCACCGTTTTATGGATGTGTATGGTATTTGTTCCCAAAAATTGGTTTGGTGTACTGCTCACGGTGGCTTTTTTGGTGTTGATCGTAGCACTGTGTAAGCTGCCGATGCGTTTGGTGTTCGGTAGTTTGAAACCGATTTTACCTGTGATTTTGTTTACATCGGTTATCAACGTGTTTTACGTAACCGAAGGCACGCTTCTGTGGGAATGGAAATTTCTGCATATTTACACAGGCGGTTTGGTCAATGCGGCGTTTATTGCGATTCGCATTTTATGCTTGATTGCAGGCAGTTCTCTATTGACCTATACGACCTTGCCGACGGCATTGACCGACGGCTTGGAGCGGTTGCTGTCACCACTGAAGGTGTTGCATATACAGGTGCATGAGCTTGCGATGATGATGACCATTGCGTTGCGATTTATTCCTACATTGATAGAAGAAACCGATAAAATTATGTCCGCGCAGAAGGCGAGAGGCGCCGACCTGGAAAGCGGCGGCATTATGCAACGTGTGCGCGCGATGATTCCGATTTTAATTCCTTTGCTTGCTTCTTCGTTCCGCCGTGCGTATGAATTGGCGACAGCTATGGAATGTCGTTGTTATCATGGTGGCGAAGGACGCACGCGAATGAAGGAAATGCATTTGGCACTGCGTGATTATGCGGCGTTAGCAGTATGCGCAGCTTGCCTTGCAGGTTTGATTTTACTGAACGTGTATTTACCCGCAGCTATTTAAGGAAAGGGGTGCCGTTATGAAACGGTTGTTACTGACTCTGCGATATGACGGCACCGCCTACCACGGATGGCAGGTGCAACCCAATGCCATTTCGGTGCAGGAAACGTTGCAAAACGCGATTGAAGCGGTAACCGGTGCTCGCTCGGGTGTTATTGGGTGCAGTCGTACCGACACGGGCGTGCATGCGGCAATGTTCTGCTGCACCTTTGATACCGAAAGCGGTATCCCTGCCCAGCGTATGGCTTTGGCACTGAATATGCACCTGCCGGAAGATATTGCCGTGTATCGTTGCCAAGAGGTGCCTGCGGATTTTCATCCGCGGTATGCCGCACGCGGTAAACGGTATACATACCGTGTGAATAACACCCACTACCGTAACCCGTTTGACGAACGGTATACCGTGCGGTATACCCCTCAATTGGATGAGACCTTGCTTAACATATATGCACAGGATTTTGTGGGGACACACGATTTTTCGGCGTTTTGTGCCGCTAATGCAGACACGGTTGACAGCGTACGGACGGTTTTTCGCTTCTCGGTGGAGCGAGAAGGCGATACGGTGCTGTTTACGGTAGAAGCAGACGGATTTTTGTATAATATGGTGCGCATTATGGTGGGCACGTTATTGGATATGGGCGCTAATCGTTTGCCGAAGGATGCTATTCAAAAAGCATTGGCAAGCGGCGACCGCAGTTTGGCAGGTGCGACAGCACCCGCCAAGGGTCTGCGCCTTGAAAAAGTATTTTATGGGGAGGGACGGTAGCGTTGGCAAAGCATGGACGACGTGAAGAGGACGAAAGAAGCAAAAAACGTCGCCAAAAACGGCGAAAACGGTTTGTACTGCGCTGGATGGCGGTGTTGGTTGCGGCGGTGCTTGTAGCAACTGCGGTACGTTATTGGGATAAACTTTCACCGTCCGCCTTGGTAGAAGGCGTCGGCGATTTCTTGTCCGGAGACGGCGAGAACGGTTTTCCTATCGATGTGTCGGGCAACCGCATATACCAAATGGAAACAGCGGATAATTGTACAGCGTTGCTCAGCGATACGCATTTGACGTTATATAACAGCAGCGGCAACGAGGTTATGCGCCGTATGCATTCCTTTGCGGAGCCGATGTTGCGTTGTGCAGGGAAATATTTATTGATTGCAGAACGCGGCGGCAAGCGCTTGCAATTGGAGACGCGTTCTAAGACGATTATTACCCACACCACCAAATATGATATTATTTCTGCGACTGTGCACACAAACGGTGATGTCGCGGTTATCACAGAAGCGGAGCAGGGATATAATGCGCGTCTTACCGTCTATCGAAAGGACGGGACGGTGCTGTATGAGCGCTTATGCAGTACGCTGTTGGCGGACGTAGCGTTCTCTCCGAACGGGAAAAATTTGGCGGTGGCGGCTATCAGCGCGGAACAAGGTGCTATCCACTCTGCGGTGGAAGTGCTGTCACTGCAATCTTCGGACAGCGCGCCTGTGTATATGTACAGCGGTAACGACGTATTATTGTGCCGTGTTACATATCTGTCCGGCTCCCTTATCACAGCGGTGGGGGATACGGCAGTGTGGATGTATCATCCGCAAAAGGAAAAATGCGACGTGTACGCCGTGACAGACGGCGAGATGAAAGGGTTTGCCATTGGGGACAATTCTGTGGCATTGGTCACCCAACCGTACGGCTCGTCGGGTGACGGTAATTTTGTGTACGTAAAGACCAACGGCACCGCGGCACATACAACAGCGGTGGAAGGTGTATGCCGAGACGTGGCCGCATATAAGAATACGTATGCAGTGCTGACGGAAAAGAATGTGTATCGGCTGAGCGGAAAAGGCATCACCGCCACCGATGAGGTGCCGTCGGACGGCAAAATGGTCGGCCGTATCGGCGATGCGGTAACGGTACTTGGTTTACAAAATATAACAGCATACTAATGGGAGGTTTTTGTATGAGTTGGATTTTAGATGTAGTGGTGGTCGCTGTTTTTGCATTGACCGTTCTTGCGGGCTTTAGAAGGGGCTTTTTGGATAGCGTCATCGGTTTTGTGGGCTTGCTCGCCGCATTAGTGGTGGCTTTTTTGGCCAGCGGTGTTGTGGCAGACGGCGTGTATACCGCATTTATTGAAAAACCCGTGCAGAAAGCCATTGTGGAAAAGATTGATGAGACGGCCGCCAATACGGGTGCTTCTTTACAGACAAATCTTCAAAGCGCAGAAGAAGCGTTACCGAAATTCGTACAATCGTTGATGGCAAAAAATGAGGTTTCTTTGGTTTCTTTGGCTGATAAAGCGGAAACGGGCATGCAAAACACGGGCGAGCAGATTGCAGTGGCAGTTACCGAAAAGGTGGTTCGCCCTGCAATGACGTTGTTGATTCGTTGTATTGCATTTATCGTTTTATTTATCGCGTTGATGTTCCTTTGCAAATTTCTCGGTAAAATCATCGGCAAAATCGTTAAACATACGCTCTTTAGGGGTCCCGACAAGCTGCTGGGCGGCGTTCTCGGCGCGGTGAAAGGCTTTTTGTGGGTGTTGCTGATTGTTACCGTTATGCAGATGATTGCAGGCTTTGCTAAGGATGATGCGTTGATTTCCAAAAAATCCATAGAGGAAACGACTGTTGTCAATGCGATCGCGGAGATAAACCCGATATATTCTGACAACAATATAATTATTACTGAGTTTAACAGCTTGTTTGATAAATAATTTTCCTTGGAGGAAGTTGTCTATGCAGATACAGTGGAAGTGGACCGTGCCTAATGTGCTGTCTTTGTTGCGCATTGGAATATTGCCGGTGTTTATTATTCTGTATATTCGCAGTTGTACCATTGATAGCGTAACGCTGATGTATACGGCGTTTGGACTGCTGATTGTATCGGGTCTTACCGATTGCTTTGACGGTTGGATTGCGCGCCGTTTTCACCAAGAAAGCGAAATCGGAAAACTGCTTGACCCTGTAGCAGATAAGCTGACACAGGTGGCAGTTTTGATTGCGCTCACCACACAGTACCGTGAGTTTTTGCCGCTGTTGGTGATTTGTACCGTTAAGGAGATGCTGCAAGGGCTTGGCGGTATTATCGTATTGGGCAAGGGTATTGAAATGCGTTCGTCTAAATGGTACGGAAAGGTGTCTACGGTGGTATTTTATGTCTCCGTGGCTGCTGTTGTTTTGTGGAAGGATATGCCGTATTGGTTAGTTTTGACATTGGTGACGACGGTTGCCGCATTGATGCTGTTTGCATTTTTACGGTATCTGCAACTGTTTTTGACTATTCGTAAGGAAGTACCGTCGGAGACGGCGGAAGCGGAAGGGAGTAACGGTAAATGACCATGTGTTCTCGCTGTAATAAGCGACCGGCGGTGGTGTTTGTCACCCGTATGGAGGGTGAAAAAACCATAAACGAAGGATACTGTCTCACCTGTGCCAAGGAGATGAATCTGAAACCCGTGACCGATATGTTGGATAAGTTCGGTGTGGATGATGAGGATTTGGAACAGATGGAAAGTCAGATGAGCGAAATGATGGGTGGCGAGCTTGCAGATACCGACGAAGAGGATGAGAACTTTAGTCCCGGCGGTGCGCCTGCGTTTCCTTTTTTGCAAAATCTGTTTGGTCAGATAGGCGGCCCCGTCCCCGATAACCTGCAGGATAAAAAGCCCAAGCAGGAAAAGGAAAAGAAGGACAGGAAACGTCGGCACTTAAATCAGTTTTGCAATGATTTGACCAAAAAGGCACGTGACGGCCAGATTGACCCTGTTATCGGCAGGGAAGACGAAATCTACCGCGTGGTGCAGATTTTGTCACGCCGCACAAAGAACAATCCTTGCCTTATCGGTGAACCCGGTGTAGGTAAAACCGCGATTGCGGAAGGTTTGGCGCAACGGATAGCGGATAAACAGGTGCCGTTGCGTCTGCAGGATAAGGAAGTGTTCCTGCTGGATATGACCGCCTTGGTGGCAGGTACCCAATTCCGCGGTCAGTTTGAAAGCCGTATCAAAGGGTTGATTGATGAGGTCAAAGCGGAAGGCAATATTATCCTCTTTATCGATGAGGTGCATACCTTGGTTGGCACAGGTGACTCCGAGGGCAGTATGTCTGCCGCCAACATTTTGAAGCCTGCGCTCTCACGCGGTGAAATTCAGGTTGTCGGCGCCACCACCTTTAACGAATACCGTAAACACATTGAGAAGGATGCGGCGCTGGAACGTCGTTTCCAACCCGTTACGGTGGAAGAACCGTCCATAGAAGAAACGGTGGAAATCTTAAAAGGCTTGCGCGGTAAATACGAACTGTATCACGGAGTGGTGCTGTCCGAAGGCATTTTGCGTCGCGCCGTTTCGTTGTCGGAACGGTATATTACCGACAGATTCTTGCCTGATAAAGCCATTGACCTGATTGACGAGGCGTCTGCGGCGGCTTCTCTTGCGAATACCCATGCAATCGAATACGCAGGCATTGTCAAAGAGCGCGACCGTCTGCGCGAAGAAGAAAAAACGCAGATGGAATCGGATAACGTGGACTATGAATTGCTTGCCAACACGCGCGCGGAAATTTTGAAAGCGGAAGAAGCGGCAAACGCGTTGGAAGCGATGGCCTTGCATGCGCCTGTAACCGAGGCACATTTAGCGCGTGTCATCGAATTGTGGACGGGCATTCCTGCGTCTAAAATTCAGGAAAGTGAGCTTGGTCGCTTGGCGGCTTTGGAAGACCGCTTGCGCGAAAAGGTCATCGGACAGGATGAGGCGGTGAAATTGGTGGCGGCGGCGGTACGTCGCAGCCGTGTACAGATTAGCCCCGTCCATCGCCCCGCATCCTTCATTTTCGTAGGCTCTACGGGTGTTGGTAAAACGGAATTGGTGAAGGTATTGGCAAAGGAGCTGTTTGATACACCCGAAACGCTTATCCGTTTGGATATGTCCGAGTTTATGGAGAAGCATGCGGTATCCCGTATCATCGGTGCACCTCCCGGATATGTCGGGTATGATGAAGCGGGTCAGTTGACCGAAAAGGTGCGCAGAAAGCCGTATTCGGTAATTTTGTTTGATGAAATAGAAAAAGCGCATCCCGACGTTCTCAATATCCTGTTGCAAATTTTGGATGAAGGCAAAGTGACCGATGCACACGGCAGGGTGGTCAATTTTGCGAATACCGTTATTGTGATGACCTCTAACGCGGGCAGCCACGTCACCGAAAACCTGATGGGTTTTGGCAAGGACCAGAAAGAAGCAGGCAAAGACCGCGCAATGAAAGCACTCAGAGATTTCTTGCGCCCCGAGTTTATCGGCAGGGTAGACGAGGTAGTGTTCTTTGCACCGCTTAGTGAAGAGAACTTCGTAAAAATTGCGGATTTGATGCTAAAAGGTCTTGTAACACCGTTGGAAGACAAGGGTATTGCCTTTGATTGGACACCTGCTGCCGCGGCATATCTTGCACACAAGGCGTACGGCGGCAAACGCGGTGCACGTGATTTGAGAAACGTCATTCGCCGCGAGGTGGAAGATGCCATTGCAACCATTTTGGTAGACGCGAACACCGCCATGCCAACCGCGATTACCGTGGATGTGGATGCGGATGGTGTTTTACGGGTGAAATCGGCATAAACCGTGAAAAATACCGCAATTTGTCTTGCTTTTTGTAAAATTACACTATATAATAGTGTGGTAAATATATTTACGAATCGGAGGAAAAAACAATGTTAGTATCTGCAAAAGAAATGCTCACCAAAGCAAAGGCGGGTCACTATGCTGTCGGCCAGTTCAACATCAACAACCTCGAATGGACCAAAGCCATTCTTCTGACTGCACAGGAATTGAATGCGCCTGTTATTCTCGGTGTTTCCGAAGGTGCCGGCAAATATATGTGCGGTTATAAAACCATCGTTGGTATGGTTAACGGTATGCTGGAAGAACTCGGCATCACCGTTCCTGTAGCACTGCACCTCGACCACGGTAGCTATGAAGGCGCTCTTGCTTGCGTAGCGGCGGGCTTCTCTTCCATTATGTTTGACGGTTCTCACTATCCGATCGACGAGAACATCGCGAAAACCAAGGAGCTCGTAAAGCTCGCTGAAGAAAAAGGCCTTTCTCTGGAAGCGGAAGTCGGCTCTATCGGCGGCGAGGAAGACGGCGTTGTGGGTATGGGTGAATGTGCTGACCCCGACGAATGCAAAATGGTTGCTGACCTCGGCGTGACCATGCTCGCGGCAGGTATTGGTAATATCCACGGCAAATATCCCGAAAATTGGGCAGGCCTCAGCTTTGAGACCTTGGCGGCCATCCAGGAGAAAACCGGCGAAATGCCTCTCGTTCTGCACGGCGGCACCGGCATTCCCGCTGATATGATTAAGAAGGCTATCGACCTGGGCGTTTCCAAGATCAACGTAAATACCGAATGCCAGCTCGCGTTTGCGGCGGCTACCCGTGAATATGTGGAAGCGGGCAAGGATCTGCAGGGCAAAGGTTTTGACCCGAGAAAATTGTTGGCTCCCGGTGTGGAGGCTATCAAAGCGACCGTTAAGGAGAAAATGGAACTGTTCGGTTGCGTAAACAAAGCGTAAAAAACAGCAAAAAAGCGGTGATTTCCACAAGGGAATCACCGCTTTTTATATTGAATTATCGATTTTCCGTTGCTAAAGGTTGTTTTTTATGATATGATGAAAATCAAGGTGAAACCCTGTCGGAAGGAGAATAGTTATGGCGAAACACGCAGAACAGTTAAATAAAAGCCGCCTTATTTTGATGACGGTGGCGGCTATTGCATTGGTCGGTATTATTATTGTGACCGCAGTGGCAATTATCGGCAACCGCAGACCTAACATTCGTTCGGCATCGGCGTTTATAGAGTCTGTCCACAGTTTTCAGGATCTCGACGTACCGGAGGATGCCAAACCTGTGACCGCCGTGCAAAAGTGCTTGGATGTCAGCGGAGACACTATGGCATATGCTGTAACAGCGTATGGCGAGGGCTTTGCAGGCAGGGTCTTTGTGCGCTGTTTCTTTGATTTGGATAAAAAGACGCTGATCGGCATTGAAATCGCAGAACACACAGAAACCAAGGGCGTCGGCGATAAAGTTGCCACATCTATGTACACACAACGCTTTGAATTCAAGAAGATGCCGATGTGGTTTAATGATTGCAGTGTTCCCGAGGAGGAATTGCCCAAGCAAAAGGGCTCCCGCGTAGACACCATAAGCGGGGCGACCACCTCTTGCAATGCGGTTGTTGAAGCGGTAAACGCGGCATATACATATTACGCAAATACACGGTTAAAGTGAGGAACGGTATGCGTTATTCGTATGTGTTTTTCGATTTGGACGGTACCTTGACAGACCCTGCGCTCGGTATAACCAACGCGGTGATGTACGCGTTAAAGCATTTCGGCATAGAGGTAATTGACCGTCGGGTGTTATATCCGTTTATCGGACCGCCGCTCAAAGAATCTTTCGAGAAATTCTATAATATGACATCTGAACAAGCAGAGGAAGCGTTGCGGGTGTACCGTGTGTATTTCAGTGATAAAGGGCTGTATGAAAATACGGTTTACGACGGTATCCCTGCGCTGTTACAAGCGCTGTGCGACAGCGGCTGTAAGGTGGTGCTCGCCACCTCAAAACCCGCTGTATTTGCACAACGTATTTTGGAACACTTTGATTTAAAAAAATATTTTACCTTTGTGTCGGGCAGTGAACTTAACGGTGCCAGAGTGGAAAAGGCGGACGTTATCCGCTATGCGCTGACCGCGTTGGGGATTACCGATACAACACGGGTGATAATGGTGGGAGACCGTTGCTTTGACGTAGAAGGTGCCTTGGCAAACGATGTGTCGGTAATCGGTGTTACGTATGGTTACGGTGACCGTGAAGAACTAAAAGACGCCACTTGCATAGTGGATACGGTCAACCAACTGAAAGAACAGCTATTATAAATAGGCATTAAAAAAGATTGAACGCACAGCGTTCAATCTTTTTTAATACAATTCTGTCAATTCTATCAAATTATGTATCTGCAGCACATTGTCATCCGATAAAATATCATCAACTGACATCTTTGCCACGGGGGCATTGTTATCCATGATATTATCGTATGAAAAACTAAAGAAATCATCAAAGTCGGATGCGCGGAACACAGCTTGCATACCGGCATTTTTTGCGCCTTGTATGTCGTTTTCGGGGTTATCACCGACATATACGCAGTCTGCAGGATGTACACCTAAACGCAACGCGGCGCGGCGAAAAGCTTCCGCTTTGGGCTTTTGAAGTCCGTCATCGCCTGCTATCAGAATATAATCAAACAATGGACGGATACCGGATACGTCTACTTTGCGATTCTGTATTGCAGAAAACCCGTTGGTCAACATACCTAACCGATAGCCTTTTTCTCGTAAATTTTGCAATGTTTGTACGGCGTCGGGGAAAAGGGTGGTGTTGGCAGGGAAAACGATGCCCAACAGTCGCAAAAAATCTGCTTCGTCAAATTGTCGTTCGGGGAACATCTGCTCTGCTTCGCGTAACATCATGGAATACGGCAGAAAACCGTGTTTACCTGCTTTGACTATACGGTCTCTGTTTTGTGCAATATCCGCGTCGGTCATTGTGGGGAACTCTCGCTGTAACCAAAATTGTACAAACACCGACATAGCGGCATCGCGGTCCTGTAAAGTATCATCAAAGTCAAAAAGAATGGCACGGGGACGACCGTTGTCGCGCGGTGTGAACATTGTGGTTACCGCGGCAACGTCCTTGGTAATTTGTTCTTTTAACAGCTCCACCGACGGGAATTTTTGCTCGTCCCGTAAAAATTCTATCAATTGCACAGGTATTGTTTCACCGTACAGCTCGCCGTCAAACCCTAAAATAAAGGTTTCGGCGGTGGGTACAGTACCGCCGAGTGTCGGTTTTGTGCCGATGTCGGTGACAGCA
Source organism: Acutalibacteraceae bacterium (assembly GCA_045531495.1). Taxonomy (GTDB): domain Bacteria; phylum Bacillota; class Clostridia; order Oscillospirales; family Acutalibacteraceae; genus URNF01. Next base: position 41,365 of record JAZSED010000129.1, on the reverse strand, counting down.
GGCAAGGCTTTGTTGTTCACAATCACTACCGAAGCATACACACCGTAGCGTGGCACCGCCATACCCTCGGAAAGGATTTGATTGATAGTGGGTGTGCCTATTTGTCTGCCTAATTTTTGACCGCTTTTTACGGCGGTGTGTATGGTGAAGGGATGTGCCAAAAGGCGTGTTACCAAACGGACGTTACCCTCTGCCAATGCTTTTCGGATGCGTGTAGAGCTGACCGCCTCGCCGTCCGCCGTTACTGCAGGAACGATATGTAAGACGATGCCCGTCTGCTCGCATAGTTCTTTCAACAGAGTCGTGTTGCCTGCACCGTTTTTTCCGAAGCGGAAATTGTAGCCGCAGACGATAGCCTTGGCATGCAGCTCTGTTTGCAACAGGTGTACGAAGTCCTTTGGGGAAAGGTCACGAATTGCGTCGAACTCTGCTTCGAAAACATCTGCAAAACCAAGTGTTTCCAATAAGGCGCGTTGCTGAGCGACGGTCTGTAGGAAACCGCCCGCTTTCATCCCTTCCATGCCGCGGAAGGTGAAAACAGCGGGGGAAAGGTCGGGATTTAACAACGCACGTGAAAGCACTGCACGGTGTCCGATGTGTATACCGTCAAAAACCCCTAACGCAATGATGCGAGGGGTGTCGTTGACCGTATGCAATTGCTTTGGCAGTGCGTAGATGTTCATAGTAACTCCTAAAACAATTTCAAAACGTGAAGTGTATCTTCATTCGGCTGTCCCAAGCCTAAAAATGTGCCGTCGGGTGCTTTAACCCTGACGGTTCGGTTGGGTATGTCCTGCTTAATACGATTAAGAGCCAAATCGCCGCCGTTTTGAAAACGTACCGCCTGCTTTTCCGAAACGAAAACAGAAGGGTAGGGGGAAAACAGCGATTCGGTGGGCAGTAAATGTGCCGTTAAAAGGTCTTTCGGCGTTTCATCCGACAGCGGAATGCTGTCTGCTAACGTAAATCCCGCGGCTTCCGTACGCCGAAGGGCGGTCATAATACCGCCGCAGCCGAGCGCTTTACCTAAATCGTCACAAATAGAGCGAATATAGGTGCCTTTGGAGCAACGACAATCAAATGTCAATTCTCCTTTTTGGGCATCAAAAGCCAAAACGTCCAAACTGTATACAGTGACAGGTCGCGGCTCACGCTCTATTTCGATACCCTCGCGCGCAAGCTCATACAGCCTTTTTCCGTCCTTTCGAATGGCAGACGTCATAGGCGGTATCTGCATAATATCACCGCGAAATGTGGGTAAAACGGTTTCTATAGCCGCAAGAGTAGGTATATTGCCGCCTGTAGCGGTGACATTCCCCCAAACGTCCAACGTATCGCTTTGATATCCAAACTGCATCGTAGCGGTATACCGTTTGTCGTGTGTTGGCAAGAAATCGAGCGCACGGGTGGCTTTTCCGAGCAGTATCGGTAAAACACCTGTTGCCATTGGGTCCAGCGTACCCGCGTGACCGACCTTTTTTTCTTGCAGAATTCTGCGGATAATGGCGCATTGGACAAAGGATGTCTTCTCTGCGGCTTTATCAATACAAATAATACCGTCCATAGCTTATTCACCGATACCCGCGACGTTGTCACCCGCAAGCTTTACCAAAGCTTTTACAGCTTCATTAAGCGGCAAATCAATGCGACAGCCCGCGGCAGCCGCGTGACCGCCGCCGCCGAGCAATTGGCAAAGCCGGGCGGCATTGGCGTGTTCGCCTGTCCGCATACTAACCTTGTAGCTGCCATCCGCCTGTTCGCGTAAGGTAATACCTACCCAAACCCCTTCAATCTGGCGGGGAAGAGGCGGCAAGCCTTCCAAATCGTTTTCGGTGGCACCGCTGTCTGCAATCATTTTGTTGGTAATGGCCATCACCGCAACCCGTCCGTTAAAATGGAAACTGATGCCTGCAAGCGCCAATCTTTCCAATTCAATGCGCGCACGGGATTTTGTGTCAAACATTAAGCGGTTGATGGTCGCGTGGGGAATACCCGTTTCAATGCATTTCGCCGCATAGAGGTGTGTATCCACTGTGGTATTACCGTACTTGAAGCACCCTGTGTCGGTTACCATACCTGTATACAAGCAGGTGGCAATTTCAGCGGTCAGCGGCACGTTCAGTAACGGTAACAAGCGGAAAACCAGCATAGCTGCCGCACCGCAATCGGCGTCTAAAAGCAACGCTTTTGCGTATTCCACGTTAGTGCCGTGATGGTCAATGCAAAGGTCAACCTTGTCGGCATAACACTGCATATGGGGACCAAGCAGTTTACTGTCCGCTACGTCAACCGCACAGATAAACTGCGGCTCAAAATCCTGCTGCTTGATGGGCGCCAGCATATAGTCGTATTTTTCGGGAATCGTGTCGTTACAGGCAATACGTACACGCTTGCCCAACTGTTGCAAGGCAAGGCATAAACCACTGCAGGACCCAAGCGTATCTCCGTCGGGATATTGGTGCGCCAAAAGAAGAATATCCTCTGCCGCCAATAATGCGGCGGCAGCTTGTTCATAAGAAAGATGCTTACTGTTCATCCTCTGAGACCTCCTTTTTCAGGAGGTTCAATTTAGCGGAAATGTCAGCACTGTACGCGATAGAGTCATCCGCGACAAAGCGCAGTTCGGGGGTGTGACGCAGGTGGAGTGCGTTGCCGAGCTCACGGCGCATATATCCTGCGGCAGAAACCAGACCTTTGACCGCATCCTTTGCGGCATCCATACCTTCCATTGCACTGACAAATACAGTGGCATAGGACATATCTCTTGTAACGTCAACACGCACGATGCTGAGCATTCTGCCCGCTACTCTGGGATCTTTTACGGTCCGCAGAATAGCAGTCAGTTCACGCATAATATCTTCACTTGTACGGTCGGAACGATAACTTCCCATTAGTCTCTGTACTCCTCAATAATATAGGTTTCGTAAATGTCGCCCTCTTTGATGTCGGTGAATTTCTCCAAACCGATACCGCATTCGTAGCCCTGTGCAACCTCTTTTTGGTCATCCTTAAAGCGTTTCAGAGAAATCATCTTATCATCGCCGATAATGATGTTGTCACGTACGATGCGGAGCAGGTCGTTGCGGTATACTTTGCCTTCAAGGACATAACAACCGGCAACCAGACCCACACCCGTGATACGGTATACCTGACGTACTTCCGCTCTGCCGTGCAGTACTTCACGGGTCTTGGGTGCCATTTTACCCTTCATCGCGGCTTCGATTTCTTCAATACAATCGTAGATAATGCGATACATACGCATATCCACTTCGTTCTGTTCCGCTGCAACCTGCGCGAGCGGATCGGGGCGTACGTTAAAGCCGACAATAATAGCATCCGAAGCGGAAGCGAGCATTACGTCGTTTTCGGTGACACCGCCGACAGCACCGTGGATGACACGAACGACCACTTCTTCGTTGGAGAGTTTTTCCAGCGACTGTTTGACCGCTTCCACCGAGCCCTGTACGTCTGCTTTGACAATGATGTTGAGGGTCTTCATATCGCCTGCTTGCATCTGGTCGAAGACGTTTTCAAGAGTGACCTTCTGATACTCGTTAAAGCGTTCTTCTTTAGCGGCGGTTTTGCGCTGCTCTACCAACTGACGCGCAAGCCGTTCATCGGTAACAGCGTTGAAGGTGTCGCCCGAAGCAGGCACCGAGTCGAGACCCATAATTTCCACGGGAACGGACGGGCCAGCCTCTTTCATCGCGCGGCCGTTTTCATCGGTCATGGCGCGTACACGGCCCACAGCGGAACCTGCTACGATAATATCACCCGAACGGAGGGTACCGTTTTGCACCAAAACGGTAGCAAGCGGACCGCGGCCTTTATCCAGACGGGATTCGATGACGGTACCTTTGGCGGCACGGTCGGGATTTGCTTTGTATTCTTGCACTTCTGCGATAAGCAGAACGGTTTCAAGTAAGGAGTCAATGCCCATACCTGTTTTGGCGGATACGGGAACACAAATAACGTCGCCGCCCCATTCCTCGGGCACCAATTCGTGCTCGGTGAGCTGCTGCATAACGCGGTCAGGGTTGGCTTCGGGTTTATCCATTTTGTTGATAGCGACGATAATGGAAACACCTGCCGCTTTCGCGTGGCTGATGGCTTCAATAGTCTGCGGCATAATACCGTCATCCGCCGCTACAACGAGAATAGCGATGTCGGTAACCTGTGCACCGCGCGCACGCATAGACGTAAACGCAGCGTGACCGGGAGTGTCCAGGAAGGTAATATCCGAACCGTTGCAATTGACGCGATATGCACCGATGTGCTGTGTGATACCGCCCGCTTCACCGGAAGTGACGTTGGTTTTACGGATGGCGTCAAGAATAGAGGTTTTACCGTGGTCAACGTGACCCATAACTACAACGACGGGGTCACGGGAAACAAGGTTTTCATCCTCGTCTTCACTGTCATCAATAATTTGTTCTTCGATGGTGACAACCACTTCTTTTTCTACGTGTGCGTGGAACTCTTCCGCAACAAAGTACGCGGTTTCAAAGTCAACCTCCTGGTTGACCGAAGCCATAACGCCGAGCTTCATCAACGCTTTGATAACCTCTGCGGCGGTCGCTTTCAAGCGGGAAGCCAATTCACCGACCGTAATGGTCTCACCAACGGTAATGGTGAGCTGTTTCTTCTTGCGTTCCGCTTCAATACGGTCCAGACGCTCTTTTTCGGTTTCGCGCCGACGCTGCGGCTTTTTATACTGCTGGGATTTTTGGTTGATTTTCTGTTTGCGCGTTGCATTTTCATTTTTACGCATATGGCTGCTGGTCTGCGCCATGGTATCAAACTTTTCGTCATATTTGCTGACATCTACCTGTGCGGTGCGGGTGTCTACGATACGGCGTTCCACAGGACCGCGATTGGGCGCTTGACCGTCACCTTTTTTCTGCTTTTTCTGCATCGGCGGAATCACAACGGCAGGACCGTTGTCTTTCTTGGGCACTTCTGCTTTTGCAGCAGGCTTCTTCGCGGGCGCAGCAGGCTTTTTCTCTGCGGCTTTAGCGGGTGCGGCTTTTTCGGCAGGCGTCTTTTCCTCTTTCTTGGGTTCTTCCGCAACAACTGCGGCTTCTTCCTTCTTCGGTTCTTCCTTTGCGGGACGCTCGTTGGCGGTTGCAAAGTAGGTGTCTAAATTGTCGGTTGCGAATTTTTGCGTATAGTGTTCAAATACTATATCGAGCTCATTCTCTTCCAACGCAGTAGAACTTTTCTTAGGGGTTTCAAAATATTTTGCCAACAATTCAATGATCTCTTTTCCGGGAACACCAAAATCCTTGGCAACATCGCTAACGCGGTATTTAATCATCATAAGGCATCGTCCTCCTTTGTTTCGGCGGGGAAATACTTTTGTATGGCGGCGGCAAAGCCGTTGTCGTCGGTGGCAACCACTCCCACGGGTTTTTGAAAACCGAGTGCAGTGGCGAGTGTTTCTTTGTCAGTGGGGAGGGTGAACATCGGCAAATGTCGTTCGCCCAACTGAAATCGCAGCTCTTTGGCGGTCTTATCGGATAGGTCGGCGGCGGTCAAAACAATTTTTGCCTTGTTCGCAAAAATCAAATCCTTGACAGCATCAAAACCAACGGTCAAATGACCTGCACGACGGCATATCCCGAGAAGTCCTGTCAGTTTACTGTCCACTTTGCAGCAACTCCTCCTCTAATTTTGTGTAGACCTCCTGTGGTATTTTACAGGAAAAGGAACGCTCCAAAGCGTGCTTTTTACTTGCGGTGCGTAAGCACTCTATATTGTTGCAAATATAAGCGCCGCGTCCGTTTTTCTTGCCTGTCAGGTCAATGGAAAAGACGTTTTCGCTCTCACGCACCACCCGAATCAGTTCTTTTTTCGCTTTATGCTCGTTGCAACCGACACAGCGGCGCATCGGCACCTTCTTCTCTTGGGGCATTCCGTATCCCTCCTAAAAATCAGTTTTCGTCCTCGCCGTAAAAGCCGCTTTCGGGACGGATGTCGATTTTCCAACCGGTCAGGCGCGCGGCAAGGCGAGCATTCTGACCTTTGTTTCCGATGGCCAGGGATAACTGTCCGTCGGGCACGGTGGCGCGGCAAGCCTTTTCGCCGTTGGGGTCCACCTCAATGGAAACGACCTTGGCGGGGGAGAGTGCCGCGGCGATGAATTTAGCGGGATCTTCGCTGTACTCTACGATATCAATTTTCTCGCCGCCGAGTTCTTCGACGATACCCGCGATACGTGCACCGCGGATACCGATACAAGCGCTGATGGCGTTAACGTTTTCGTCGTGAGAAAGCACCGCGATTTTGGTGCGGGAGCCGGCTTCACGGGAGATGGCTTTCACTTCCACAACGCCGTTGAAGATTTCGGGTACTTCCATTTCGAACAATCTTTTCACAAGACCGGGATGGGTACGGGAAATCAGTGCGCGCGGACCGCCTTCGCCGTTTTTTACGTCTACGATGTATACCTTGATGCGGCTGCCTTCGGTGAAGGTTTCGTCACCGATTTGTTCGGTTTTCGGTAAGACGGATTCGCCTTTGCCGAATTCAACGGTGACCGCACCGGTGCGGGGGTCAACACGACGTACTACAGCGGTAACCAACTCTTGATTGCAACGCTGGAATTCTTCCATTTGCTGACCCTTTTCCGCCTCGCGGATACCCTGGTGAATGGTGTGCTTTGCGGCTTGCGCGGCAACGCGACCAAACTGCTTGGGGTCAAGCGGAATATCCACGAAATCGCCGATGACAGGCTTTTTCCTCATGTACTTTTTAGCGCCTTCCGGCAGGATTTCGGTCTTATCGTCGGTAACCTCTTCCACAATCTGTTTGCGGATGGCAACGGTGAATACGTTGTTTGCGGGGTCCATAACCACGATAACGTTGTCTTTGGTGTCATAGTCCTTGTTTACCGCGCTGACAATCGCGGTGCGAATTTTCTCCATCAAATACTCGCCGGAGATACCTTTTTCGGTTTCCAGCATTTTGAGGGCTTCAAAAAATTCGGTGGTTTCCTTGTTTGTCATGATATACCTCCAAAATAAAAATCTTAATTATTCTTCTTCCGAAAGATAACTGTCTTCGTCGTCCAGCACGTGAACAGAGGACACTTCCTTGCGGTCAAAATCCAATGTGTTTTCATCAATATCCGTAATACGCAAAATACCGTCTTGGGTAGGGGGCTGAAGAATGCCCGCAAACTCGCGTTCGCCGTTTTCTTTTGCGTGGTACAGCTTCACGACCACCGCGGCACCTGTGAACATTTCGAAGTGCTCGGGACGGGTGAGTTCACGTTCGATACCGGGAGAACTGACTTCCAAGCAATAGGATTGCGGGATGGGGTCTGCTTCATCCAACAGGGTGCTTAAGCTTCGGGAAACGGTAACACAATCGTCAATGGAAACCGGTTCGGTTTCTTTGTCGATGTACACGCGCAAAAACCAGTCCGCACCTTCCTTGACAAAGCGCACGTCCCACAGGAAAACCCCCGCTTCTTCGACTACGGGCAAAGCCAATTTTCGTACGATTTCGATGGTGTTGCCTGCGTTGCCGCTACCGCTTTTTTTCTTCGCCATTTTGTTTTCACCTCAACAATACAAAAGAGCGGGTCGCCCCACTCCTTTACATACAATGTATACTTTACATATAGTATAGCACGACAATTTAAAAAATGCAAGTAAAATTTTACAATATTTTCTGTTGCGCATAGGAACGGTTGTCGCGGTTACACTACTGTTACGGAACGATGTTCCGAATTTTTTTCAGGAGGGTATTACGATGGATTACAATCAGAACAAAAACCAGAACAATCAGAACAACCAGAACAACCAGAATAAGCAAAACAATCAGAATAATCAGAACCGCAACCAGAACAACCAGAATCAGAACAAAAAAGACAACCAAAACAACAGATAACAAAAAAGCAGCCCTGACGCTTGTCGGGGCTGCTTTACTTGTCTTGCATATATTCTTTGATGAGTGCGGGGAGTATCTGCTCCAACTGCTGTGCAACAAACCGTTGCAGCTCGTTGCGTGCACCGCCCGAAACGGTTGCTACCACGTCGTTACAAATAACAGCGTGCGGGAAGGTGAAATTGCCGAAGCCTTGCGGGTTGTTCACCGCCACCGGAATATTTTTATTTTTACATTCGTCCGAAATGGCAATGTTCAGCGCGGGGTCCTCGGTCAAAGCAACACATAAGCGCGCGGAAGAGCAATCGCCTCTGAAATACTTACGGCGCAAATACCGGATTTCGCCTGTTTTATCCATCTCCTGCAAAGCCTCGCAGATGGTGGGACTGATAACCGTCACCTTCGCGTCGAAGCGGCGGAGGGCTACAGCAGCTTCATAGGCGTCCTCGCCGCCCCCGAAAACAGTGCAGTTGTTGTCTTTTAAGTCTACGTATAGCGGAAAGCCGACTGCCATGAGAACACCTGCCTTTCTTTGATTCACTTTTCATTATAACACAACAATTGCCGTTTGTACATAGTTATTTTTTCGGCATAAAAGGAAAAAAGGTGTCCACACTATGTGTAGACAGTTTTTTGTGAAAGGAATGTAGTGGAATGTCAAAAAGAAGGCCGAATTCTCGGTTTACGCGTTTTATAGCGGGCAGTGGTTTCTTTGGACTGTTGGCAATTTGCCTTTTGGTTATCGGCGGTGTCACGTTTGCGGCGTTCGGCAGAGATATGCTGAACAATGATGACACGGATACCGACCCGACAGAGCAGGGACAACAAGTGGTGGAACGGGTTACTAACGTGACCGACACCCGTACAACCGTTACCACGCAAAAAACCACCGTACCTACCACCGCATTGTCAACGACGGCGGCACCGACCGAACCGTTGTTTGTTCTGCCGGGAACCAATGCTGTTGCTAAGGCATTCAGCGGGAATACACCTGTGTATTCTGCGACAATGGGGGATTGGCGTTGTCATAACGGTGCCGATTTCAGCGGTAACAGCGGTATGACGGTAAAAGCTGTTGCGGAAGGTACTGTCAAGGCGGTGGAGGAGGACACCGCTTGGGGCGGTGTGGTGGTAATCGATCACGGTTTCGGCGTACAGTCCCGCTATTGCGGGGTGACAGCCTCTGTTAAAAAAGACGCTGTTGTGAAAGCGGGCGACGCAATAGGCTCTTTAATGGGTGTGCCTTGCGAAAGTGCCGACGGATGCCATCTGCATTTGGAAATTACGGTTGCAGGCGCGTATGCCGATCCGGTTAAAACCATCGACCGCGAAGTAAAATATGTAAAAGCGGAATAATTTTCTTGACTTTTGCATATACTGTAATATCAATACAAATCGCGCCCTCGGAAACCGCTTCGCGGCTCGGTAAGAAGGGCAAAAACAACGCTCGCCTTCAGGCGGGCGTTGTTTTTAGTGTTGAAATATGCGCTTTCCTGTGGTATACTGTGTAGGATATCGGATAGGAAGTGTTAAAATGGCAAAACATAAGAAAAAAAGACGTCAGGTAACTGCAGGCCAGGTGAAAGCGGTCTTGGTCGCGATTGTTATTTTAATAGTGGCGATGATTGTGTTGGTTGTATCGGCGGTAAGCCCTAAAACACCTGAAGAGCCCTCGCCCCCTACTACGACAACCACCGTGAAAACCACTACCGCTACGACTACGCGTGCTACCACAACAGCGACAACGGGGAAGGTGTTTACCACGACGGTGGATCCTATCAACCACTACGTACAGCCTGCGGGCGGTGAGTGGTATTTGAAATTGGCCAACGATTGGAATACGTTACCTGCTGATTATGACAATAGTTTTGAGGCAGTGGAGTATGGCAGCGGCTTGACGGGGAAATTGTTTGACAGCCGTGCTGTGGAAGCATTACGTGAAATGCTGGCGGCGGGTAATGCTGAAAATCCTGCTTTAAAATTACAGCCCGTTTCCTGTTACCGTTCGGTAGCGTTGCAAAAAAGTCTTTATGAGCGTCAGGTTACTGCGCAGATGGGAAAGGGTATGTCCCGCGAACAAGCGGAAATTGTTGCGGCGACCATTGTTAAAAAGCCGGGGCAAAGCGAGCATAATACGGGACTCGCGGCAGACCTCGGCGGCAGCGGCGACTATTCGCTTGAACAAAGCTTTGAGAATACAGCGGCGTTTAAGTGGTTGTATGAAAATTGTGCCGACTATGGATTTATTCTCCGCTTCCCGAAAGGGAAGGAAGCGATAACAGGGGTTATTTATGAACCGTGGCACTATCGCTATGTTGGCAAAGAGGCGGCACGTGAGATTATGGACAGCGGTATTTGTCTGGAAGAATATCTTGAAAAACACCAAAAATAACTCTTGACAAACCCAAAAACGTCTGGTATACTCTTTGCGTAAAACAAAGCAGAGCGTGCCCGCTCTCGCCTTCGGAGATGGTTCTCATAGGCTGATACGGTTTCCTTTCTTATAGAAAGGTACAGTTGCGTATTGACGCGGGCAGAAGGTTTCTGCCCGCGTTTTATGATTTTCACTGTAAAACAGTGGTGGAGGTGCTTACCCATAGCTATCAAGGAACTGCAGATCAACGAACAGATCCGTGATAATGAGGTGCGCGTCATTGACGCAGAGGGAAAGCAGGTCGGCATTATGAGCGCAAAGGATGCCCAGAAGCTAGCCGACGACAGCGGCCTTGACCTCATTAAGATTTCTCCCAATGCCAATCCGCCGGTATGCCGAATCGCTGATTACGGTAAATACCGTTTCGAGCAGGCAAAGAGGGAAAAGGAAGCAAAGAAAAATCAACACGTTGTGGATGTTAAGGAAGTGCGTCTCGGTTTGAATACCGACATCGGCGACTTTAACACCAAGGTAAACCACGCACAGCGTTTCATCCGTCAGGGTGATAAGGTGAAGGTTTCCATTCGTTTCCGCGGCCGCGAATTGGGTCATCCCGAAATCGGTCAAGAAGCGATGAAACGGTTTGCAGAAGCGTGCGCAGAGTTCGCCGTTGTGGAGAAGCCTGCGAAATTCGAAGGCCGTCATATGTTGATGTTCTTGGCTCCTAAGCCGAATAAGTAAGCAAAAACACCGAAGTAATTTAAGGAGGATACACATTATGCCTAAGATCAAAACGCACAGCGGCGCGAAAAAGCGTTTCAAGCTGACTAAGACCGGCAAGGTTGTCCGTGCCCATGCCTACAAATCCCACATCTTGAACAAGAAGACCACCAAACGCAAGAGAAATCTTCGCCAGACCACTATTGCTGACGTAACCAACGTAGCAAAGGTCAAGCGCATGATTCCCTACAAATAAGGACGGAGGTTACGAAATATGGCTCGTGTTAAAGGCGCAATGATGACGCGCAAAAGAAGAAAAAAAGTATTAAAGCTCGCGAAGGGCTACTATGGTGCAAAATCCAAGCTGTTCAAAACTGCTAAAGAAGCGGTTATGAAATCCGGTCAGTATGCTTACATCGGCCGTAAACAGCGCAAACGTGATTTCCGTCGTCTGTGGATTGCCCGTATTTCCGCTGCTGCGAAATTGAACGGCATGAACTACTCCACTTTTATGAACGGACTGAAAAAAGCAGGTATCACCATGAACCGCAAAATGTTGGCGGAAGTGGCTGCTACCGATGCCGCTGCGTTTACCGCACTCGTTGCGAAAGCGCAGAAAGCCCTGTCTAAATAAGCTGCATCTGCGCCCGCCGGCTTTTCGGTGGGCGCCGTTTCCGTTTTATAAGCAGGAAAAAACCGAGGAAAAACACCGGAATTTCGCGGGAAGGAGGGGTGAAATTTGCTGATTTCAAGTAAAGAAAATCACTTGGTAAAGCAGTGGAAACAGTTGTCTGCCGATGCCAAATTACGGAAAAAGGAGTCACTTTTTGCGTGTGAAGGTGCGCGCCTTTGTGCCGACGCAGCGCTATCGAATGTGCCTGTCTTGACCGTTTTGTATACCGAGGAAGCGGCAAAAACGTATGGTGATCGTTTGCACAAAATTTTGGAAACTGCGAAAAATGCATACGAAATCACCCCGCAGGTTGCACGCTTTATGGCGGATACCCAATCTCCGCAAGGTGTTTTTTGCATCTGCGAAATGCACAAAACCACCCTTCAAACGGTCGATTTGCCCGCGGACGGCAGATATTTGGCGCTTGAGGATATACAGGACCCTTCCAATCTCGGTACCATCATCCGTACGGCAGAAGCGCTTGGTATCGACGGGATTTTGCTGTCGGCGGGGTGCTGTGACGTGTATAGCCCGAAGGTGTTACGCGGTAGTATGGGCGGTGTATTCCGTCAGCAGATACTGCACGTTGCGGATATGACCCAAACGGCCGTTGACTTAAGTGGGGCGGGGTTGCACACTTACGCGTGTGTACCTTCCGTTGCGGCGACACCGATGCATAAAGTACCCCTCGGAGAAGGATGTGTTTGCTTCATTGGCAATGAAGGCAACGGCTTGCGCCAAAGCACTGTAGAGGCTTGTGAGCTGTCGATAACCATTCCGATGCGCGGTCGCGCGGAATCTCTGAATGCGGCGATGGCGGCGGGTATTGTGGCATGGGAAATGACCGGACCTGTGGAGGACTAATGCGTGGATAGACGACTGTATTGGATTTGGTTGCAGCAGAGCTTGCCGCTTGGTTCTACGGTGCTTAATCGCTTGTTTGAACAGTTTGAGGATGTGGAAGCGGTGTATGCCGCGGATACCAAACAACTGAAAGCGCTGGCACTTCGTCCAGATGACGTGAAGAAATTGAGCGACAAATCGTTGACCCGTGCGCGCCGTATTTTGAAGGATATGCAAAAGTTGGGCGGGTCTGTGATGACCCCTGACGATGCGCGGTATCCCGATGCGTTGCGACATATTGCGGGCTTTCCCGCGGCCTTGTATGTGCAGGGAGATTTCCCGAACGTGAATGCTTTGCCGACGGTTGGTGTGGTGAGCACACGGGATATTACCGAAGAAGGTGAGAAGCTCACCTTTTGCATAGCGGCAGGTCTTGCGGCTGCGGGGATGATCGTTGTCAGCGGCGGTGCCAAAGGCGGTGATGCCGCGGCACATAACGGTGCTATGTACGCAGACGGCAAAACCGTGCTGGTCAAAGGTGCCGCACCGGAGGTGGAATACCCTGTGGTGAATAAGCAACTGCGCCGAGATGTTCTTAACGGACGCGGTGCTATCATTACCGAGTTTGAACCGGGGTTTCACGGATATTGTGATTATCACGTGAGGAATCGGTTGATATCCGGTATGAGCGCGGGCGTTTGTGTGACCGAAGCGCCGAAGATAAGCGGTGCGGTTATCACTGCGAATCTTGCAAGGGAGCAAGGCAGAGAGGTATTTGCGGTACCCGGTAACGTACTTGACGGTAGACACGACGGCGCACATCACCAAATTCGTCAAGGAGCGATTTTAATATCCTCTGCCGTGGATGTGGTGGACGAGTATCTGCCGCGTTTTCCCGGCCTGTTGGACCGTAAAGCCGCGGAAGATATGGAAGGTGCTATCAAAGCAAAGATTTTCAGACGGCATACCGTTGAAGCGGAGGGTCAAAAAACGGCGGTAGCGGATGTCAAACCTTCCAAAACAGTAAAAACGGTATCCTGTCCTGACCAAGCGTCGGACGAGGCAAAACGGTTATTCGGCTTTTTGTCCGATGTGCCGTGTCCTGTGGACACCATCGCCAAAAACGCGGCGTTGTCACCGCAGGACGTGCTGATATTACTTACCGAATTGGAATTGCTCGGCTGTGTACAAAGCACGGCAGGTCAACAATATAAAATTCTGACACAATAGGGTTGAGACCCAGGAAAGGGATACAAAATGGCTAATTTAGTAATTGTGGAATCTCCGGCGAAAGCCAAAACCATTCAAAAATATTTGGGACAAGGGTATGAGGTGGTTGCCTCGATGGGCCATATCCGTGACCTGCCCAAAACCCTGCTCGGTGTGGACATCGAGAATGGGTTTAAGCCGCGATATATGGATATCCCCGGCAAAACCGCTCTTATCCGTCAACTGCGTGAGAAGGCGGCGGGAGCCGGTGCTGTATACCTTGCAACCGACCCTGACCGTGAAGGTGAAGCCATTTCCTGGCATTTGGCGCAGATTTTGGGCCTTGATATCAGTGCGCCCAACCGTGTGACCTTTAACGAGATTACCCGCAGCGGTGTTGCAACCGGTATGGCGGCGCCCCGCAGCATTGATATGGATTTGGTGGATGCACAGCAGGCACGCCGCATTCTTGACCGAATCGTGGGCTACAAATTAAGTCCTTTCCTGTGGAAAAGCATTCGTAAAGGCCTTTCTGCAGGTCGCGTGCAGTCTGCTACCGTCAGCATTGTTGTGGACCGTGAAAACGAGATTCGCAACTTCGTGAGCGAAGAATATTGGACGGTGGATGCTCTGTTGTCCCGTACCGAAAAAGGAAAAACCTTTACCGCACACTTCTATGGCGATGCAAAGGGAAAAATCAAAATCAAAAACAAAGCGGCAGCTGATAAAATTCTGGCTGACCTTGACGGTGAAGTGTTTACGGCGTCTTCCGTAAAAACGGGAACCCGCAAGGTGGTGCCCGCGCCGCCGTTCATCACCTCAACGATGCAACAGGAGGCTAACCGTAAACTCGGTTTTTCTTCCAATCGTACGATGAAAACCGCGCAGGAGCTGTACGAAGGTGTTGAGGTGGCGGGAGAGGGCACCGTCGGTCTTATCACCTATATGCGTACCGACTCTCTCCGCATCTCGGACGAAGCACGTGCGGCGGGTGTTGCGTATATTCGTGAACATTACGGCGATACCTATTTGCCTGTGAAAGCGCGTGTTTTCAAAACCAAGAATACCGCGCAGGATGCGCACGAAGCGATCCGTCCGTCTATGCCCAATTTGACCCCTGAGCAGGTAAAAGGTTCGCTGACTGCTGACCAATACAAACTCTATAAGTTGATTTGGGAACGCTTTATTGCAAGCTTGATGGCGGATCAGGTGCAAAAAACCTGCCAGGTGGATATTGCCGCAGGTAAATATATTTTCAAAGCGTCCGGCTATACGGTGGAATTTGACGGGTATACCGTGCTGTATGTGGAAGGTAAGGACGAGAAGGAAGACGAAAACCGCCCGTTGCCTACTATCAAAGAAGGCGACACCTTCGTTCGCCGTGACCTCACGGGTAATCAGCATTTCACCCAGCCGCCTGCGCGTTACACCGAGGCAACCCTCAACAAAGCGATGGAGGAAAACGGTATCGGCCGTCCTTCTACCTACGCACCGACCATCAGCACTATTCTGGCGCGTGAATATATCGAGCGTGAAAATAAATCCTTGAAACCTACCGCACTCGGCGAAGTGGTGACGGGGTTGATGAAGGAACGCTTCCCGAATATTGTGGACACCGAATTTACCGCCCATATGGAAGAACAGCTTGATGCGGTGGAAAGCGGCAAGCGCAATTGGGTAACCACCTTGCAGGATTTCTATGTAGACTTTGCCAAAACGCTGGAAGCGGCGGAACAGTCGTTGTCGGGTGAACGTATTAAAGTGCCCGAAGTGGAAACGAATGAGGTTTGCGAGCTCTGCGGACGCCGTATGGTGGTAAAATCCGGCAGATTCGGTAAATTCTTGGCGTGTCCCGCATATCCGACCTGTAAAAACACCCGCCAAATTGTGGAGGAAACACCCGGTGTGTGTCCGACCTGCGGCGGTAAGATTATTTCCAAGAAATCTCATCGCAACCGCAAGTTCTTCGGTTGCTCTAACTATCCGACCTGTAATTTTATGACGTGGGATGAACCGTCTGCGGAATTCTGTCCCAAATGTGGCAAAACGCTGTTCAAACGCAAGGGCAAAAACGGCGGACTTTACTGCTTGACCGCGGATTGTGGATTTGAGAAAAAATGAGTGACGTAAAGGTACAGGTAATCGGCGCAGGTCTTGCGGGGTGTGAAGCCGCGTGGACGGTGGCAAGCGCGGGGATTCCCGTGACGCTTACCGAAATGAAACCGCATAAATATACTCCCGCACATACCTCGCCCGATTTTGCGGAACTGATTTGTTCCAACTCTTTGAAAGCCAGCCGCCTTGCAAGTGCGGCGGGACTTTTAAAAGCAGAAATGAAACTGCTTGGCTCCTTGTGTGTGCCGATTGCGGAACAATGTGCCGTCCCCGCGGGCGGTGCATTGGCGGTGGACAGAGACGACTTTTCCCGTATGGTGACCCAAGCGATTCGTTCGCATCCGCTGATTACGGTGGAAGAAAGAGAAGTCACCGAAATTCCCAAAGACGGTGTTGTAGTTGTGGCGACAGGTCCGCTCACCGCGGACGCGTTGGCAGACGATATTGCAAAAATGTGTAAAGGTCTGCACTTTTACGATGCCGCCGCACCTATCGTTACTGCGGAAAGTATCGATATGACATCGGCGTTTTGCGCGTCTCGCTATGACCGCGAGGAAACGGGTGACGGTGACTATATCAACTGCCCGATGAATAAAGCGGAGTATGAAGCATTTTATGAGGCGTTGGTGACCGCTGAAACCGCCCCGCTGCACGCGTTTGATACGCTTAAAGTGTACGAAGGGTGTATGCCTGTTGAAGTGTTGGCAAAACGCGGGGCCGATACGTTGCGTTTCGGACCTATGAAGCCCGTGGGATTGCGTGACCCGCGCACGGGACACCGTCCGTGGGCGGTGTTGCAGCTGCGCAAAGAAAATGCGGCCGGTACGTTGTATAATCTGGTCGGTTTTCAGACCAATTTGAAGTTCGGTGAACAAAAACGGGTGTTTGGTATGATTCCCGCGCTGAAAAACGCAGAGTTTATGCGGTACGGTGTGATGCACCGCAATACCTTTTTGCAGTCTCCCGAGTTTTTAAACGCAGACTTTTCGGCGAAAGACCGAGATACTCTGTTCTTTGCAGGACAGATGACAGGTGTGGAAGGCTATATGGAATCGGCGGCTTCCGGCATTTTGGCAGGTATCAATGCGGTACGCCGTATTAAGGGTGAGCCGTCGCTTATCTTACCGCTTGAGACCATGATGGGGGCTCTGGCGGCACACGTAGCCACCCCGACGGCAGATTTTCAGCCCATGGGGGCGAATTTCGGTATTTTACCGCCGCTTGATACACATATCAGAGACAAAAAAGAGCGGTATACTGCCTTGGCACAACGTGCATTGGCACATTTTAAACAGTTGAAAGGGGAATAACGATGCGTATTATTGTAGATGCTTTCGGCGGAGATAACGCACCGCTGGAAATCATAAAAGGCGCGGCTTTGGCGCGTGATACCTATGGGTACGAAATGGTATTGGTAGGACAGGAAACGGTGATTCGTGAGGTTGCCGCCGCAAATGCGGTATCGCTTGACGGTATCGATATTGTGGATGCACCTGACGTGATGACCATGGAGGATGAACCCCGTACGATTTTGAAAGCGAAGAAGAATTCTTCTATGGCGGAAGGACTTCGTCGCTTGGCTGCAGGTGAAGGCGATGCCTTTGTCAGTGCGGGCAGTACGGGCGCTCTCATTATGGGCGCCACCTTTATTGTTAAACGTATCAAAGGCGTCTCTCGCCCTGCTTTAGCGCCGTTGATTCCGTCTGACACCGCGCCTTTCCTGTTGATTGACTGCGGTGCAAACGCGGATTGCCGCCCTGAAATGCTTTTGCAGTTTGCAAAAATGGGTCATATTTTTATGACCCGTGTTTTAGGCAGAAAAGATCCGAAAATCGGTCTGCTCAATATCGGCACAGAGGAATGCAAAGGTACCGAGTTGCAGCAGGAAACGTATAAATTGCTTAAAGAAAGTGACCTGCCGTTTATGGGCAATGTGGAAGCACGTGACGTGCCTGCGGGCGTGGCGGATATTGTGGTATCCGACGGCTTTACGGGCAACGTGCTGCTGAAAACCATTGAGGGTACCACCGCCACTTTGATGCATAACATCAAAGCGATTTTTAAAACCAATTTGCTTACCAAATTGGCGGCGGCTATCGTGTTACCGCAGATGAAAGAATTTAAGAAAAAAATGGACGTTTCCGAGCACGGCGGCGCACCCGTTATCGGCGTACAGAAGCCTGTTATCAAGGCGCACGGTAACTCGGATGCAAAAGCATTGTGCAGTGCGGTGCGCCAAGCGGCAACCTTTGCTTTGGCAGGTGTGATAGAAGCGATTACCGAGGCGGTAGCTGTCGGTCAAGACGAGGAGTGAAAGGGATGAACGGTGAATTACAGCCGTTGATGAAGGCGCTCCACTATGAATTTCATGACGTGTCATTGCTGAAAAACGCGCTGGCCCACTCCTCGTATGCAAACGAGGGTGAAAACCGCGGCTCCAGCAATGAACGGCTGGAGTTTTTGGGGGACGCGGTGCTCGGGTTTATTACTGCTAACGAGCTGTTCCATAAAGAAAACAGTCCCGAAGGAGAACTCACCAAACTGCGTGCCGCAGTTGTGTGCGAAAAAGCGTTGTATTCGTATGCACAACAGCTGGAACTCGGTAAATATCTGCGCCTGGGCAGAGGAGAACGTCTGTCGGGTGGCGCAGACCGTCCGTCCATTTTGGCAGATGCATTTGAAGCGGTGGTTGCGGCGATGTATTTGGACGGCGGCTTGGAACCGGCTAAAACACTTGTGCTGCGTTTCGTAATTCCCGAGGCGCGAAGTCAGCGCCGTCGTCATTTTAAAGATTATAAGACCACCCTCCAGGAGATCATCCAGCAAAACCCCGGCGAAAAGCTGGAGTATGTCCTGACGGGTGAGTCGGGTCCCGACCATAATAAAAAATTCACGGTGCAGGTATATCTCAATTCCAACGTGATAGGCACCGGTGTTGCAAGAAGTAAAAAGGAAGCAGAACAGTTGGCGGCGCGTGAAGCGTTGCAGCTGATGGGATATTGAAAGAGGTGAAGCGCTTTGATACTCAAAGCACTGGAAATACACGGATTTAAATCCTTCCCCGATAAAACCGTACTGCGATTCAGTGACGGTATTACGGCGGTCGTAGGTCCTAACGGTAGCGGTAAATCCAATATCAGTGACGCTATCCGCTGGGTACTCGGTGAACAATCGAGTAAAAGTCTGCGCAGCAGTAAGATGGAGGACGTCATTTTTAACGGTACCACTGTGCGTAAGCAGATGGGGTATGCTGAGGTTTCTCTGATTATCAGCAACGAGGACCGCGCATTGGATTTTGATGCGGATGATGTCAAGGTAACCCGTCGTTGTTACCGTTCGGGTGCGAGCGAATATATGCTTAACAATGCCGCGGTACGTTTGAAAGACATCCAAATGCTGTTTATGAACACGGGTCTTGGCAGAGACGGCTATTCCATCATCGGTCAGGGTCGTATTGACAGCATCATTTCCTCTAAATCTACCGAACGTCGCGAGATTTTCGAAGAGGCGGCCGGTATTGCAAAGTATCGCTATCATAAGAATGAGGCGGAACGTCGTTTGCAAGCGGCGGAGGATAATCTTGTTCGTTTACGTGATATTTTACAGGAACTCGAGTCGCGGGTAGGTCCTTTGGCGCACCAATGCGAGAAGGCCAAGAAATTCTTGGAGTTCGCAGGCGAGAAAAAGGAACTTGAAATCGGTCTTTGGTTACGTACGATGAACGAATCCCGTACGGTTTTGCGTGAACTCGGTTCTAAATTAGAGCTCGCACGGACACAATACGACGAGGTTGGCGGTGTACAGGACGAGTTTGAGGAAGAAATCGAAAAGATTGCGTTGGAAGGCCAACGTCTGACGGTGGAAATGGATGAAATTCGCCGTCGTGCGCAGGAATTGGTGGAGCAGGCGGCTTCTCTTGACAGTAATGTTGCCGTTTTGCAGAATGATATTGCGCATAATCTTGACAATATTGCCCGTATGGAAACGGAAGCGAATGAAGCGGCAGACGGTAACCGCCACATTGACCAAGATATCGAAAAATGCCGTCAAGAAATCGCGGAAAAGGAAACGGCGATTCAAGCGGCAAATGAACAACAGCTCAAGCTGTCCGCTGAAATGGAAGCCTTGTCCAAAAACAGCGAATCTGTAGCAGGGCAGATGGAAGCTCTGTCCGAAAAAGCAACCGCGATTGCGCTTGAATTGTCTGATTTACGTGTGGCGGTCAGTACCGGCGAATCTACATTGTCCGAAATCACCATGCGTTTGTCGCAGGTAACTGCGGCGGTGGCTTTGCGCACCGAGCAAAACCGCAAAAACGCGGACGAACTGAAAAATTGTGAAGACGACTTAAAAGCGTGCAACGAAACGATTGAGTCTTTACAGAATACGGTCAACGGTTATCAAATGCGGTACGATTCTCGTATCGGCAAGGTAGAAGCCGCAAAAGCCAACGCTGACAAATTGGCGCTTGACGCGCAGGAAAAAGCACGCCGTGCGAAGATTCTCGAGGAATTGGAACGCAATCTTGAGGGCTTTGCACAGAGTGTTAAAGCGGTTATGAAGCAGGCGAACAGCGGACAGCTGCGTGGCATTCACGGCCCCGTTTCCCGCCTTATCCGCGCGAATGCGGACTATGCGTTGGCGGTGGAAACCGCACTTGGTGCGGCGGCACAGAACCTTGTTTGCGATAAAGACGAGGACGCCAAACGCGCTATTCGCTATCTGAAAGAAACGGGTGGCGGTCGTGTTACCTTCTTGCCGCTAACCAATATTCGCGGCAATCGTCTTGCCGAAAAGCTGGATAAAGAAGACGGCTTTGTGGGCTTGGCTGTGGATTTGGTGACCTATGACAGCCAATATGCGGAAATCGCCAACAACCTGCTCGGTCGTACGGCTGTGGCAGAGGATATGGACTATGCAACCGCAATTGCCCGTAAATATAACTATAAATTCCGCGTAGTAACCCTTGACGGCCAGGTGGTAAACGCGGGCGGTTCCTTGACGGGTGGTTCGCACATCAAGGGTGCGGGTCTTTTGTCCCGTCACGCAGAAATTGCCCGTTTGCAGGAAGACGCCGAAAACCTCGCCGAAAAAGCCAAAACGGCTGCCGAGGAGCATCTGCGTTTGCAACAGGATATTGCGGCTGTGGAAGCAGCTCTTTCGGGTGCTAAAGGCGAACTGATTACGGCACAGGAAGACCGTATTCGCTGTGAAGGTGAAGTACGCCGCTTGCGCGAATTGGTGGAAACAGGGGAGAATGCTGTCAATGAATTGACTGCCGAAATTACGACCCTTAACACCCGTGCGGACGAGGCGAAAAAAGCCGCGGCAGAGGCTGCTGCAAAAATTGAAACGGTTACGGCGGAAAAGCAAGCGGTTGAAGCGGAAATTGAAACAATGTCGGGCGGCAGAAAAGAACTTGCACATGCGCGAGAGCAATTGTCTGCGGACATTGCACAGTCCCGCTTGGATGCGCTGGCGGCGCAAAAGGAAATTGAAGGGCTTGAACATACCATTGCCGAACTCGAAGCGCGCCGTACCGATGCGGACGGTCACCGTCAGAATTTGTTTGCACAAATCGACCTGTTAAAAGCCGCAAACGCGGATATTGAAGGCAAAATTGCTGAGGTTGCGGCCGCCGCCGCTGCCCTTCGTGAAAAGGCGGGCGGTGCAGATGCTGAGGTTGCCGCTTTGGTGCAAAAACGTAACGACGGCGAAGCCGCGCAGACCCGTCTGCGTCAGCAATCGCGTGAAAAGAACGAAGAACGCGAGCGCCTTGGTCAAGAGGTTGTCCGCCTGGAAGAAAAACAGCTTTCGATACAAAAGCAGACCGATGACCTTACCCGCCGTTTGTATGAAGAATACGAGCTGACCCGCATGGAGGCGGAAGCGGTGGCAAAACCGATTGAGGATGTTTCGGAAGCGACCCGCCGTGTTAACGAATTGAAAAATAAGATTCGTGCACTCGGCAGTGTCAACGTGGACGCTATTGAGGAATATAAAGAGGTTAACGAACGCTATCAGTTTATGAAGACCAACGTGGAGGACGTGGAAACCTCCCGTAATGAGCTGTTAAAACAGATTGAGGACTTGACGGTGCATATGCGTGAAATCTTTATTGACCGCTTCAAGATGATCAATCAGCATTTCGGCACGGTGTTTGCGGAAATGTTCGGCGGCGGTAAAGGTGAACTGCGTTTGGCAAATCCCGATGACATCTTAAACTCCGGTATCGATATGTTCATTCAACCGCCCGGCAAGGTTATCCTGAATCTGGACGCACTGTCCGGCGGTGAGAAGGCACTTTCTGCTATTGCGTTGCTGTTCGCTATTTTGAAGGTGACACCGTCTCCGTTCTGCGTGCTGGACGAAATTGAAGCCGCACTCGATGATGTGAACGTTGACCGCTATGCGGCATATTTGCGCCGTATGTGCGCGAAAACGCAGTTTATCGCCATTACACACCGTCGCGGTACCATGGAAGAAGCGGATACCTTGTACGGCGTCACCATGCAAGAGCGCGGTGTTTCCAAACTGCTTGAACTGCGCGCCAGCGAGGTTGAAGAAAAACTCGGACTGAAAATGGATACGCCGGTTGGCTTGAAGGGATGATAGTATGGAACCGTTGTTTGAAGCACAAGGTATTATGAACGAAAACCGTTACCGTCGGTTTTATCTATTGCATATGCAAGCAACGCCCACCAAGACGGTTTTCCTTGCTATGTCGGTGATTATGATCGTTATTGCACTGCTTGCGGCGTCTTTGGAAATGGTTTTCAGCGCGGTGATTATGCTGTTGGGAGGCATTTGCCTGTTGCTTTTGCCGAAGCTGACCGCTAAAAAATACGGTGTACAGATGGACTTGACCGCACGGTATATGCGCAACAAGCCGTTTACTCTACGCTTTTTCGAAGATGAAATTGCAGAGTTTACGCCGGTTGGTGAAAAGCATATTCGCTATGAGGATGTGTACCGTGTGGTGGAAAGCGCGGATATGTTGCTCATTTATATCAGCGCGGCGCAGGCATATGTAGTGTTTAAGAACGAATTGACACGTGGTGATGCCGCGGCTTTGTCTGCTTTTCTTCGCAATGAAAAGCACATATCCTATAAGAGAGTATGAGGGTAATTTATGGGACTGTTTGATAAAATTGCAGGCGGGTTAAAAAAGACCCGCGATGCGCTGATGGGCTCTATCGGTGATGTGTTGCAGAGCTTTACCCGCATCGATAAGGATTTGTTCGATGAGTTGGAAGAAATTCTGATTATGGGCGATGTGGGCACCGTTACCGCGTCTATGCTCCGCGAGATGTTGGAACA
This sequence comes from Acutalibacteraceae bacterium, assembly GCA_045531495.1. GTDB lineage: Bacteria > Bacillota > Clostridia > Oscillospirales > Acutalibacteraceae > URNF01. The sequence goes on along the minus strand of JAZSED010000129.1, from coordinate 18,218 downwards.
GCGTGTAAAAGAACAGCGTGTTACCGACCCTGTTGCTGTCCGTGCGTTGTTGCAGGATATTGTGGCGGAGCTGTTGGAAGGGGAACAGGCGCTGAAGCTTGACACAAAGCCGTCGGTAATTTTGGTTATCGGGGTCAATGGCGTGGGTAAAACCACCACTATCGGTAAATTGGCACATAATTTGAAACAGGACGGCAAAAAGGTGTTGCTTGCGGCGGCGGATACCTTCCGTGATGCCGCTATTGAGCAGCTGGATATCTGGGCAAAGCGCGCCAAGGTGGACATTGTACGGCATACACAGGGCGCCGACCCCGGTGCTGTGGTGTTTGATGCGGTTGCTGCCGCAAAAGCGCGCGGTGCGGACGTGGTGATTTGCGATACCGCGGGTCGTTTGCATAATAAGAAGCACCTGATGGAGGAACTGCATAAAATCAGCCGTATTATTGAACGTGAACTGCCCGATGCGGACAAGGAAGTATTGCTTGTGTTGGATGCAACCACGGGACAAAATGCTGTGAATCAGGCGAAGGAGTTTAAAGAGGTTGCGGGCATTACGGGTATTGTGTTGACCAAATTGGACGGTACCGCACGCGGCGGCGTGGTATTGGCGCTTCGCGGCGATTTAAAGGTGCCCGTGAAATTTATCGGTGTGGGTGAAGGTGTTGATGATCTGCAACCCTTTGTTCCCGAAACGTTTGCCGCGGCTTTATTTGAGGAGTGATAGTATGCGTTTTATTATTGCTACACATAATGCACATAAATTAGAAGAGCTTAGTCGTATTTTGCAGCCTCTGGGCATTGAAGCAGTCACCGACCGCGATTTGGGGATTGCACTTCCCGAGGTTGAAGAGACGGGCACCACCTTTGCGGAAAACGCCTATTTGAAAGCGGCTGCGGCGTGTGAATTTTCCGGCTTGCCCGCGATTGCGGACGATTCGGGCTTGATGGTAGATGCATTAGACGGCGCACCCGGTGTATATTCTGCACGATATGCGGGAGAAAACGGCACCGATGAGATGTGTAACCAAAAATTGCTTTTGGAGATGCGGGATATTCCCGAAGAACAGCGTGGGGCACAGTTCGTTTCTGCTATCTGCTGTGTCTTTCCGAGCGGAGACACCATTACGGCAAACGGCATTTGCCGTGGTACGATCGGTTATGCACCTAAGGGCAAAAACGGCTTTGGATATGACCCGCTGTTTATAACCGAAGATTTCCCGGGCAAAACCTCGGCGGAAATCTCACCCGCAGAAAAAGATGCAATCAGTCATCGCGGTAAAGCATTGCGTGTGTTTGCACCGCTGTTGAGTGATTTTTTAAAGAAACAAGGAGAAAACTAATGGAACTGACGAGTAAACAGCGCGCATTTTTACGCGCACAAGCCAATACGTTACAGCCTGTTCTGCACGTTGGCAAAGGCGGCATAGTGGATACGTTGCTCAAACAGGCGGACGACGCTCTGGAAGCGCGCGAACTGATAAAAGGCAAGGTTCTGGAAACGGCACCCGTTACCGCAAAAGAAGCGGCGACGGAGATTGCCGCAGCTGTCAATGCTGCATCGGTGCAGGTGGTGGGTCGTACCTTCGTACTGTACCGTCCCGCGACCGAACCTGTTATTGCTTTGCCGAAAAAATGAAAATAGCGTTGTTTGGCGGCACCTTTGATCCCATACATACCGCGCATTTGCGGATGGCGGGTATGTTGGCAGATGCTCTGTCCTTGGATACGGTGCTGTTTATGCCGACCTTTGTTCCGCCACATAAGGCAAAAGGGGAGATAGCTCCCGCAGAGCACCGTATTAAAATGTGTGAACTTGCTACGGCAAACGATTCGCGTTTTCAGGTTTCTGATATGGAAATCAAACGCGGCGGTGCCAGCTTTACGGTAGATACGTTGCGTGAACTGAAAAAAATGTATCCCGATGCCGATTTATATTTGTTTGTCGGTGCGGATATGTTTATGACACTTCAAACGTGGTACTGCGCCGATGAAATTTTGGATATGGTGACCGTTTGTACCGTGCCGCGCGATGATATTTCTGCACAAATGTTGTGTGCACACGGCAAAACCCTTGGGGGTAAGTGGTATGTAGCGGAAACCGCGGTAGGTGATATTTCCTCTACTGAAATCCGTACACGTGTTGCTGATGGTATGCCGCTTGACGGATTGGTCTGTCCGGACGTGGCGACGTATATTGCCGAAAACCGTCTGTATACGGGACAAGGCAACGGTACGCAAAAGCAGTTGGAATTGCAACTGATAGAGATTATCCGTAAACGGGAAAGCGATTACCGCTTTTTGCATTCTTTAGAGGTTGCCAAGTCCGCAGAGACGCTTGCGACGCGCTACGGTGCTGATGTTCACAAAGCGCGGATAGCAGGCTTGCTTCACGATGTGATGAAGGATGTTTCTGCCACAGAACAGTTGCAAATTCTGAAAGACTTTGGTATACTGTTAACCGATATCGAAAAAAACGCGCCCAAGCTGTGGCACGCTATGGCGGGTGCCGCATTTACGGATAATATTTTAGGGATTCACGACAGCGATATTGTGAATGCGATACGGTATCATACAACGGCAAGGGCGGGTATGTCTTTGCTGGAAAAGGTGATTTTTATAGCGGATTTCATTTCGGCCGACCGCACCTATCCCGACGTGGACGTGATGCGTGAACGGGCTGAACAATCGCTTGAAAGCGCGATGCAATATGCGCTCCAATATACCATTCGGGATTTGGAAAGAAAAGGTGCCGCAGTACATCCCGATACTAAGGCGGCACTGGATGAAATTCTGACAGGAGGCAACGACGATGGCAAATAACAGCAAAAAAAACAAAGAAAAGCAAGTAAGTCTTGCAACTTCTGCAGGTGTTAAGAAGAAAAAAGCGGCGGCGAAGAAAGCAAAGAAGAAAAAGGTGCCTGTCGGTACGGTGGTTATCCGTGTGCTGGTGGCGGTGCTTGTAACCTTGTCGCTTGTATTTGTGGGTGTCGTGATTTTCGGTATCATTTCCAGCTTTTCATCCGGCGGCAAAGCGCATAATGTGGATATTACCTCGTATGACACCACCCCTGAAGCCGCGGAGAAAAAGGTCTCCTACTTTGCAGTGGGTCTGATGGGCGAGGATGAAAGCGCTGCTATGGATATGGTAACCCTCGTTTGCTTCGACAAAAAAGCCAAAACAGCCAATTTCCTGCAGATGCCCGTGGATACCTATATGGGTAACAGCGGCGCGTGGGCGGTGACCCGTTTGGGTAATGTATGGAATAATCCCACACCGCTTACCTGGTGTGAAACCTGTAGAAAACGCGTATACGAACCTGAACAGAAGGACGGCAAACACACGGTTTGCGACACACCTCTGACCGAGAAAACGGGTTCTGCCGTTGAAAGCCTGGCGGCATTTTTCAATGACCAACTGAGTATGCCGATTGACAACTATTTCCTGTTGCCGCGTGAAACCTTAGTGAATATGGTGAATCTCGTGGGCGGTATAGATGTGGAATTGGAAGCCGCGATAACGGTAGACGGCGTGCAATATGCCGCCGGCAAACGCATTTTGGACGGCAAAGCAGCGTTGTATTATGCCGCGGATTACGGTTTTAATGACACTCCCGCGGCAGATATTACCCGCCTTACGCGTCAGCGTAAAGTGTGGACTGCGTTGTTACAGCGCTTGTCCGCCATGGAAGAAAAGGCGCTTTATGAAAACGTGGTGTCTCCCATTATGGCGGGCGGCGCACCGATTCGCACCAACACAGATGCTGTTTCCGTGGCAAAAATGATGGCGGGTGTGCATAACGGCAGTACTGAAAATATGACCTATGCCCAGGCGCTTTCCAAACTGTTGGTCAACTTTAAAAAGATTGATTTGAATAATGCTAAGTTCTATACAATGCCCGGTAAGATTGCCAAACTCGGCACGGCAACCTATTTTGGTATTGACCGTGAAGCGTGCCTGAAGCTGTTGCAGGATTCCTTTAATCCGCACGGGCTTGAGTTAAAAACAGAGCATTTGTTGATTACCGAATTGACGGCAACGGGCACGGCTGTAGAAATTAACGAACAAGCGATGCAGGCGTTAGCGGTTGAACAAAGCGGTGCTACCACGGCGGCACCTGTTACTACCACTACCGTGGCGTAATTATAGGAGAATATATGACGGCGAGAGAAAAATTAGAGCGTGTTGTGCGCTCTTTGGATACCCATTTGGGTAAGGATATTGTTGCGATTGACGTGAACGGCGTTTCTGCTATTACCGATTATTTTGTGTTTGTGACGGGTGGCAGTAATACGCAGGTGAAAGCGCTTTGCGACTATGTGGAAAGAGATTTGGGTGTTTGCGATATTGCCCCTCGACGTATAGAGGGATACGCTGCCGCACGTTGGATTTTAATGGATTACGGTGAGGTTGTCCTGCATATCTTTCAGCAAGAAGCCCGTGGCTTTTATGACATTGAACGTTTGTGGAAAGACGGCACCACTGTGGATTTGAAACAATTTTTGGAAACCGAGGAGATATAAATGCGCTACAATCATTCGGAAATCGAAGCAAAATGGCAAAAATATTGGGAAGAGAACGAAACGTTCCATACCGATGTGTGGGATTTTTCTAAGCCTAAATACTATGTTTTGGATATGTTCCCGTATCCGTCGGGTGTGGGCCTGCACGCAGGACATCCCGAAGGCTATACGGCAACCGACATTATGTCCCGCATGAAGCGTATGCAGGGGTATAATGTGTTGCACCCGATGGGATATGACTCCTTTGGACTGCCTGCGGAGCAGTATGCTGTTTCTACCGGTAACCATCCCAACGGCTTTACCGAGCAGAATATTAAGACATTCTCTAAACAGTTGAAGGAACTCGGTTTTGACTATGATTGGTCCAAAATGACTGCTACCTCCGACCCCGAATTTTATAAATGGACACAGTGGATTTTTAAGAAGCTGTGGGAAGCGGGTTACGCGAAACGCATTGAGATGCCGGTGAATTGGTGCGAAGAATTGGGCACTGTGTTGTCTAACGACGAGGTTATTGACGGCAAATCCGAGCGCGGCGGCTATCCCGTTGTGAAGAAAAATATGATGCAGTGGGTAATCGATCAGCCCGCCTTTGCCGAAAAACTGTTGGAGGGCTTAGAGGAAATCGATTGGCCCGAATCCACCAAGGAGATCCAACGTAATTGGATCGGCAAATCCACCGGTGTGGAGGTAGACTTCCAATTGGTGGGCGGCGGCAGCTTCTCCATTTTCACCACCTGTATCGAGACCATTTACGGTATTACCTTTATGGTGTTGGCACCTGACGGTAAGATAACGGAAAGCCTGTTGGACCGCGTGGAGAACCGTGACGAGGTACAAGCGTACATAAACGAAACGGTTAAAAAATCGGATATGGACCGTACCGACCTCAACAAGAGTAAGTCGGGTTGTCCGCTGAAAGGCGTATATGCCGTCAACCCCGTCAACGGTAAAGAAGTGCCCGTGTTTATTGGTGACTTTGTATTGGCAAACTACGGCACGGGCGCGGTGATGGCAGTACCCAGCCACGACCAGCGTGACTTTGAATATGCGGTTGCCCATAATATCCCTATGTTGCAGGTGATTGAGGGCCGCGATGTCAGCGAGTGTGCCTTTGAGAAAAAGGATTATCTGGGCAAGGGTTGCCGTCTTATCCATTCCGAAGAGTTCACCGGTATGACGGTGGAAGAGGCGAAAGAAGCGATAACCTGCAAGCTGGAAAAACAAGGGGTTGCCCGCCGTAAGAACAACTACCATTTCCGTGAGTGGATTTTTGCGCGTCAGCGGTATTGGGGCGAGCCCGTTCCGTGTATATACACCGCAGAGGGCGAGACGGTTTTCCTGCCGGACGAAGAATTGCCGGTTGTGTTGCCTGTTTTGGAAGATTATAAAGGCCGCGGCGGTCAGGCACCGCTCGAAAACGCAGTGGAATGGAAGCAGTATGATAAGAATGGCCTCAAAGGTGTGCGTGAAACTTCCACAATGCCCGGTTCTGCCGGTTCTTCCTGGTACTTTATGCGTTATATCGACCCGCACAATGACGAAGCCTTCTGCGACCCTAAATTGTTGGAGCATTGGTTGCCTGTCGATTTGTATGTGGGCGGTCCGGAACACGCAGTGGGCCATTTGATGTATGCCCGTATATGGAACCGCTTCTTGTATGACCAGGGGTTGTCCCCTGTGAAGGAACCCTTCCAGAAATTGGTGCACCAGGGTATGATTTTGGGTGAAAACGGCATTAAAATGGGTAAACGTTTCCCTGAATTTGTGGTTAACCCCAGCGATATTGTGCGGGATTACGGTGCGGATACGTTGCGCTTGTATGAGATGTTTATGGGCCCGCTGGAAGTGTCCAAGCCTTGGTCCACTGCCGCTGTGGCAGGTGCCAGAAAGTTTATCAACCGCGTATTTACCTTCTTTACCGAACCCGCCAACATCACCGAGACGGACGACGGCACCTTGACAAAAATTTACAATCAAACCGTGAAAAAGGTTACCGGAGACTTTGAGGTGTTGGGCTTTAATACCGCCATTGCACAGATGATGATTTTTGTCAATGAGGTATATAAAGTGGGCACCTGTCCCAGAGCCTATGCGGAAGGCTTCGTTAAAATGATTTCTTGTATCACGCCTCACGTGGGCGAGGAAATCTGGCAGGCTATGGGGCATACCGATACCATTGCCTTTGAAAGCTGGCCTACTTATGACGAAGCGGCTTGCGTAGAGGATACTGTTGAGATTGCGGTACAGGTGTGCGGTAAAATCCGTGCAAAGCTTATGGTATCTGCCGAAGCCACCCAGGAAGAGGTTATTGCCGCTGCAAAAGCGGAAGAACGCGTTGCGGCAGACCTTGAAGGGAAGACGATTATAAAAGAAATTTATGTCAAAGGAAAATTGTTAAATATTGTTGCAAAATAAGTCTTGACAGAATGAACTTTTATACTGTATAATCTATTTTATGGAATATTACCCCTGCTGTCAGGCGGAGGGAGGGAATTAAGATGTCAGAAGTTAGAGTAAGAGAAAACGAAACTCTGGATAGTGCTCTGCGTAGATGGAAAAAATCCTGTGCTCGCTCCGGTGTTTTAGCTGAAGTGCGTAAAAGAGAGCATTACGAGAAGCCTTCTGTGAAGCGTAAGAAGAAATCTGAAGCTGCACGCAAGAGAAAATTCAAATAAGTTCTCAAAAAAAGACGGGCTTTTATGCCCGTCTTTTCTCGTTGAAGGAGAAGATACTATGTCACTGTTTCGCCCGTTTTTATTGAAAAAAGATATTACGGCCATATCGGTTGAACTTTTACAGCAGATGGGGGTAAAGGCGCTACTGCTGGATGTGGATAATACCTTGACCACCCACAACAGCCAAGACCTGCAACCCGTCGTTTTAGCGTGGTTGGAAGATGTCAAGCAAAACAACTTTACACCCGTGATTGTGTCTAACGGCACCAAAAACCGCGTGCGCCCTTTTGCGGAACATCTTGGTTTGCCTTTTACCGCATCTGCGGCAAAACCGTTGCCCAACGGTTTTCTTCGCGCCATGAAAGAAAGAGGTCTTACACGACAGGAATGTGTGGTTATCGGTGACCAGATATTTACCGATGTGCTTGGCGGTAAAGCCGCGGGTATGCGAGTGATTCAGGTGCTGCCGATTGATACCGCTACAGATACGCCGTTTATTCGTTTTAAGAGAAAATTGGAAAAGATAGTGATGAAGCGTTGGGAGATGAACGTATGACAGCAAAATTCGGGCCCGCAGGCAACTGTGATGCTTTTTATGCAGCGGGATATAAAGCGACGGCGCAGATGCCTGCATTTTTGGCGGAGCACGGCCTTTCGGCATACGAATATCAGTGCGGTCGCGGCGTACGGTTAAGTGATGCAACCGCTGTTTCGTTGCGTACTGCCGCAGAAAAACACGGGATACAACTGTCTCTTCACGCACCGTATTATATTTCTTTGGCTTCTGCTGAGGAAGAAAAAAGGGATAACAGCGTACGGTATATTTTGGAAAGTGCCGCCGCGGTAACCAAGCTCGGTGGCACCCGCATTGTGGTGCATCCCGGCGGTCTCGGCGGCCGCACGCGTGAGGAAGCAACCGCTCTTGCTGTGGAAACGCTGAAAAAAGCGCAAAAAGCATTGGATGACAACGGTTTTTCCACTGTGCGTATCTGTCCCGAGGTAATGGGTAAAATCAACCAGCTGGGCACATTAGAAGAGGTGCTGACGTTTTGTAAAATCGATGAACGGTTTTTGCCCTGTGTTGACTTTGGTCATCTGAATAGCCGTACTCTCGGGGAGATGAACAGCAAGGAAGCATTTGGCGGTGTTGTTGACGCGATTGCGGATGCGCTCGGTGAACAACGCGCAAAAGAATTTCATATTCATTTTTCTAAAATTGAATATACCGCAGGCGGTGAAAAACGTCACCTGACCTTTGCGGATGAGGTGTTCGGTCCAGAGCCTGAACCGCTCATGGAATTACTTGCAGAGCGTGGATGCACCCCGACTGTTATCTGCGAGTCAGACGGTACCCAAACTGCGGATGCGGTAGCGATGTGTCGCTTGTATACCGCTGCGAAGGAAGGTCGGTAATATGCGCACTAACAGTATACAAAAGGCGCTTGCACCGTACGAGGCGGCGTTGTGCTTGACCGTTCCTTCCTGCCGCTATCTGACAGGGTTTGATTATGAGGACGGCGGTGTGTTGTTGACTGCCGATACGGCATATTTACTGACCGATTCTCGCTATATCGAAGCGGCAAGGGAAGCGGTACGGGGGATGCAATGTGTTTCTTGTAAAGGTGTTTTAAAAACCGTAGAAGCATTGCTTGTTGAAAACAACATCCGAAAGCTGTATATAGAACAGAGTGTTTCGCTTGCCTGTTTCCACCGCCTGCAGAAATTGGATGTAGAACTTGTTGATGATGATACGCTGGAAAAGTCTCTGGCAGATGCGAGACTTGTCAAAGATGCAGAGGAAACAGCACTTATAAAGCACGCACAAGCCATTACCGAAAAGGGCTTTGAGCATATTTTACCTTTTATCAGAGCGGGTGTTACCGAAAAGCAAGTGGCATTAGAGCTGGAGTTTTTTATGCGCCAAAACGGCGCTGACGGTGTTTCTTTCCCGTTTATTGTAGTGTCGGGCGCCAACACATCCCGTCCGCACGGCGTCCCCACCGATAAGCCTATCCAAAACGGCGATTTTGTGACAATGGATTTCGGCGCATTATATCACGGCTATCGCGCGGATATGACCCGCACGGTTGCGGTAGGGGAGATTACCGAACTACAAAAAAATGTGTATGAAACGGTATTACGCGCTCAAAACGCTGCTCTGCGCGGTATTCGAGCCGGTATTTCGGGTAAAGAAGCGGATGCTTTTGCGCGGGGCGTTATAGAAACGGCGGGATACGGAGAAAAGTTTGGTCATGGAACAGGCCATGGTGTGGGTGTAGAAATACACGAGGCACCACGTCTGTCACCGCTCGCACCTGACGCACCTTTACGTGCAGGATCGGTTGTAACGGTGGAACCGGGCATCTATTTGGAAGGACAGTTTGGTGTCCGTATTGAAGATATGGTACTCATAACCGAAAACGGATGTGAAAACTTGACAAAAGCCAACAAGGAATTGATAATTTTGTAAAATTTTTACTGAAAATGCGTCAGAAGACTTGCAAAAACAAGTGATGTGCGGTAGAATAGAAACAAGTATAAAATTGGAGGTATATTGATATGATTTCTGCAGGTGATTTCCGTAACGGCGTAACCTTTGAAGAGGACGGTAACGTTCTTCAGGTTGTGGAATTCCAGCACGTAAAACCCGGCAAGGGTGCCGCGTTTGTCAGAACCAAGATTAAAAATGTTATCACCGGTTCTGTGGTTGAAAAGAGCTATAACCCCACCGCGAAATTCCCGACCGCGTATGTAGAAAGAAAGGAAATGGAATTTTCTTACAGTGATGGTGACCTGTACTACTTTATGGACAGCGAAACCTATGAACTGTTGCCCATCGGCGGTGATGTTCTCGGCGATAACTTTAAGTTTGTCAAAGAAAATATGGTTTGCCGCGTTATGTCTTACAAAGGCAAAGTGTTTGGCGTAGAACCGCCGAACTTTGTTGAATTGCAGGTAACCCAGACCGATCCCGGTTTTGCCGGTAACACCGCGACCAACGCTACCAAACCTGCCACCCTCGAAACCGGTGCCGAGGTACGCGTACCGCTGTTCATCGAAGAAGGCGAAATGATCCGTATTGATACCCGTACGGGCGAATATATGGAACGCGCATAAGCCAAACTATTTGTGTTACACAAAGGAGGAACTGCTGTATGAACACTACTGAAAGAGTTGCTTATATCAAAGGTCTTGCCGAAGGCTTGGATCTTGACGAGAGCACCAAAGAAGGCAAATTGCTCAAAGCAATCATCGAGGTTCTCGGTGATATGGCTGAAGATGCCGCGGATCTTGAGGATTATGTTGCGGAACTGTCCGAGCAGGTTGATGCTGTTGACGAAGACCTCTCCACCTTGGAAGAAGTCGTGTACGACGAATTTGACGACGAGGATGATTTCGATTGTGACGGCGATTGTGATTGCTGCGGCGAATGGGATGAGGATTTGTACGACGTTACCTGTCCTAATTGCGGTGAAGAAATCGTTATCGACGAGGAAACCTTATTGGATGGCAGCATTGATTGCCCCAACTGTGGGGAGCCGCTCGAATTCGACCTGGAAGAGGACGAAGAAGACGAAGAAGAATAAGAATACGTTGTTTTCAAAAAAGCCCCGCTCTTTCGAGCGGGGCTTTTTTGCGGATATTTTTACCTTGTCGGGCAAAAATAACAGGGAGGTGAAAATATGCAAAACAGAAGTTATAAAGAGACGGTAGCGGCTCTAAAATCATATTTGCGGGTCGATGCCAGCTTTGATGTTATTATGCGCCGCTTTAAGGTTGGCAGCAAGGATGCCGTGTTGTTCCTTGTGAGCGGTTTTGCAAAAGATGAAATTTTGCAAAGATTACTCGAATATATTATGTCCTTAGAAGATAGGGATTTAAAAAACATCGGTACTGCCGGTTGCTTTGAAGAAAAATTCCTTGCACATATACAGATTGCAACCGATGAGGATATCACCAAGGTGGCAAAGGCGGTATTGTCGGGATTGCAAGCCTTGGTGATAGACGGCATAGACGGTGTAGTACTCATAGAAGCGCGTTCGTATCCCGCACGCAGTATAAAGGAGCCGGATACAGACCGCGTAATGCGCGGCTCTCACGACGGCTTTGTAGAAACAATGCTGTTTAATACGGCTCTTGTCCGCCGCCGCATTCGTGACCCTCAGCTTACAATGGAATTGTATCAGATTGGGGATATCTCTTCAACCGACGTGGTTGTTTGTTATATGGAAGAACGGGTCAACCGAGAACAACTTGAACTTTTACGGCAAAAACTAAAGAAGATACACATCCCGTCTCTCACGATGGCGCAGGAAAGTCTCGCGGAATGCTTGATACCGCGACAATGGTATAACCCGTTACCCAAAATTCGGTATACCGAGCGCCCCGACACGGTGGCGGCGTGTATTAACGAGGGGCAGATAGTGGTGATTGTGGACAACTCCGCATCTGCAATGATTGTGCCCTCTGCCATTTTTGAATTTTTGCAGGATACCAATGATTTCTGCTTTCCGCCGCTTATCGGTACCTATTTGCGTCTGGTAAGAACGATTATTTTTTGGGCGACCTTGTTGTTAATGCCTTTGTGGTATTTGTTGGTGAAAAATCCCCAATCGGTACCGCCTGCGTTACAATTTCTCTTAATACGTGAACCAAACGAGGTGCCCGTGTTTTTTCAAATATTGATTTCAGAACTGATTATCGACGGTATTAAATTGGCATCCCTCAACACACCCAATGCGCTGAATAATGCCTTTAGTGTGGTGGGTGGCTTGATATTGGGTGAATTTGCGGTTTCTGCAGGTATTTTTGTTCCCGAGGTATTGTTGTATATGGCATTTACCGCCACCGCCAATTTCACCCAGCCGAGTTTTGAGTTGGGGTATGCGTTTAAGCTGTTCCGTATGATGCTGATTGTGTTGATAGCTTTGCTGAATTGGTGGGGCTTCGGTTTGGGGCTTGCGATCATCCTGCTGTTAATGGTGACCACCGAAACGGTAACGGGTAAACGGTATTTATATCCGCTGATACCCTTTAACGGTAAGGCACTTATAAGGCAGTTTGTTCGTTTCCCGATTGATAAAGATAACTGTTAATGACATACTATCCTTTTTTGCGGCATATATATGAGCTGTAACAAAGGAGGAGATGTTGTGATGGATTTTAAAACAGAAACTGCGGTACTTTCAATGTATGAAAACGGTCATTGCGCCGCGGAGTGTCCCGTTGACGGGGAATACCTGTTGCCTGATTATTGCCCTGATATCGCCGCGGTGCTCAAGTGCACGATGACCCCCGTTGTGTTGGCCCGACGGGTCGGCGGGGACAAACTTGTGGTGGAGGGCGAAGCCACCGTGCAGGTGTTGTATTTGGATGAGGGACGCAAGTGTGTGCATACGTTTGAATGTGTACAACCCTTTAATTGCACGTTGCCTTGGGAGGAAAACGACGGCAATCTGCCGTATGTGAACGCTAAGGTCAACTATCTGAATTGCCGCGCGACCAGCCCCCGTCGTATCAGCATTCACGGTACCCTTGCCGCCTGCTGCATACAAGAAAAAAAGCGAACAATGGAGCTGCTGTCCGACATCACGGGCAAGGCGGTGTATTGTAAACGTGATACGGTGTGCTGTTCAACACCGGTGGGGAGCGTGGAGAAAAACTTTTCTATTGCCGAAACCGTGGATGTGGGCGTAAGCAGGTTGCCGGCAGAGCGTATTGTGCGAACCGCGTGTCACGTGACGGTGGATGCGGTTAAACAGTTAACGGATAAGGCGATTGTAAAAGGAAAAGTTACCTTGCGGACCTTGTATACCGTGAATACGGCAGAGGGAAATACGGCTTGCAGTGTCCACGAATTTCCGTTTAGTCAGATTGTAGATTTGGAAGGCCTTTGCGAAGGGCACATGATGAATGCGCGCGTGGATGTTTTATCCAAGGACGTACAGGTGAAAACCGATACAAACGGAAACGGCACGCTGTTAAGTGTAAATTTGAAGATGTGTACGCGCTTAGATGCCTTTTGTGAAACGGAAACGGTGTTTGTGACAGATGCGTATACGGGCGAATACCCTTCTTATGCGGCGCGTACACAGTTTGTGGCAGAACGGCTGCTGTTTTCTTGTCGAGATACCACCACGTTGAAGGAAGTGCTGGATTTACCGTCCGAATCTATTGCAGAAATCGTAGATTTATGGTGTGAAGTTATTTCACTTGACACACGAACAGAGCCGCAGCACAGCTACATTGACGGGCGATTGCAGTTTTCGTTGTTGGCGCGCGATCGGGATGGTTGTATTGCATACTATGAGCACACAGGAGAGTTTGCTTTACAGTTTGCGGAGGTGTGCGACAGGTTAGCGGCGGAGGTTACTGTGTCAGACGCCGATTTTGCAGTGGTAGGCGGACGCATCGAAATCCGTATGGAGCTGTGTTCGGTAAGGCAAGGCTATGCGCAAAGACGCTGTGACGGTGTTTCCGCTTTTGAAACCGAAACGGAACCGTATGCGGATGAGAAAGCGGCGTTACGCATTTGTCGTGCTAAAAAAGGCGATTCCGTTTGGGAAATCGCAAAGAGCTGTCACACGGCAATGGAGGCAATTATGGAAGAAAACGCTTTGTCTGAGGAATGTCTTTCAGAAGATATGCTGCTGCTTGTTCCGCTTTGTTAGCAGTAAAAAAGAGCATCTGTTACGGCAGATGCTCTTGCTTTTTTAGGGTTTTTTTGGTATACTGTTCGGAAAGGGGGTTAAATTATGTCAACCTATGAAGAATTACGTGAAAAATATCCTGTTTTTCGGTATACGTCACACACGGTGACCGAAACCGAAACAACGCTGGATGTTGAATATCATTTTGAGATAGACGGCTTGACCACCTTCTCGCCGCGCTGGTCTTTCCCGAAATGTAAGGAGTTTCCTACAACGGTGGGAAAAAATGCCACGCTGGAAGCGATGGTGTTCGGTCTTGGTATGGTAGAGCTTGTCAGTTATTGGAAATTGACCTGTTCGCCGCGTGTAGAAGTATACGCAGGGGAAATGACCGAGGATCAAATGGCTTGGTTTAAGCGGTTGTATTTCCATGGCCTTGGAGAGTTTTTCTATCGCAATGATATACCGCTTGACCCTGTCGGGTTTATGACGTTGGTTTCTTGCGGCAAAGCGCCTAAAGGATATAAACCGATGAAAAAACAGCTTTGCGGCAATTTGATTCCGGTTGGCGGCGGTAAGGATTCCGTGCTGACTATGGAGCTTTTGAACGAAAGAATGGACCTCAATTATTGCTACATCATCAATCCCCGTGAGGCAACCATTCGTACCGCAGAGATTGCAGGGTTTTCTAAGGACCGTATGCTGTCCCCCAAGCGTACGCTGGACCCTGAAATGCTGCGCCTTAATAAGGAGGGATTCTTAAACGGACATACGCCGTTTTCGGCTATTGTGGCATTTTCTTCCTTGATTACCGCTTATATGTATCGTTTGCAGTATATCGTCTTATCTAACGAATCCAGCGCTAACGAAAGTACGGTAGAAGGCAGTACGGTTAACCATCAATATTCCAAAAGTCTTGCTTTTGAAAAAGATTTTCAGGCATACGAGACAACCTATATTGATTCGGGCATTACCTATTTTAGTATATTGCGTCCGCTCAGTGAGTATCAGATTGCGGCATTTTTTGCGGGTATGGTCAGCTATCACCGTGCTTTCCGCAGCTGTAACGCAGGCAGTAAACAGGACGCGTGGTGCGGCAACTGTCCCAAATGCCTGTTTGTCTTTTTGATATTGTCTCCGTTCCTATCGCATGATTATTTGTGTGATATTTTCGGCAAAGATTTGATGGAAGACGAAAGCTTGTTGCCGACCTTCCAACAGTTGGTGGGTATTCTTCCCGAAAAGCCGTTTGAATGTGTCGGCAGTCGTGACGAAGCCAATGCGGCGGCGGTAGAAGCCATTATCGCAATGGAATTGGATGAAGAACCGTTGCCGATGATGCTACGTTACTATAAGACTACCTCTTTGTATCAGAAATACCGCGCAGAGGATAAGAACTATCTGGGGTATTATGACAACGAGCATTTGTTACCGCCGTATTATGAAAGATTGCTGAAAAGACGTTGCTTCGGGGGACGGTGATTTACGTTGAAAAACACAGTATTCCAGATGGTAGCCGGAAAAAAAGTGCTGTTGCTCGGTTTCGGCAGGGAAGGCAAGTCTACCTTTTCGCTTCTGAATGAAGTGGGTGGGTATGCATCGCTGACCATCGCGGATAAGCAGCAGATTGAAGCACCTGCGGGTAGTGAGGTATCGCTGATATGCGGCGATCATTATCAAGACACGCTGGATGACTATGACGTTGTATTCAAAAGTCCCGGCATTGTATTAAATCGCCCTTTTGAAAGCTATAAATGCTTTATCACCTCGCAAGCAGAGGTGTTTTTAGCGGTATACGGCAGTCAGACAATCGGTGTTACGGGAACGAAGGGCAAAAGTACGACCGCAACCCTGCTGTATCACGTTTTAAAAACGGCGGGTCTGGATACCGTGTTACTCGGCAATATCGGTATTCCCGCGTTTGAACGTGTAGAGGAGATGAACGAGCGGACCATTGCGGTAATGGAATTGTCCTGCCATCAATTGGAGTTTACCCGTTTTGCACCGCATACGGCTGTGCTGCTCAATATATATGAAGAACACCTTGACCACTACGGTACGGTGGAGAAGTATCAAGCCTCTAAGAAAAATATTTATCTTTGGCAGGAATACGGTAGTTTTCTGTTCTGCAATGTGCATGATATGCCCGCGGAAGGTACGCATAAGGGCAACGCCATCAGCGTGTCGGGCGATACAACACCCGCCGACGTGATGATAAAGGACGGTGTGGTTACCCTCGCTGACGGTACAACCTATACCATTCCTTCGGATGACATTTTGTTGCTTGGTGAACACAATGCCTTTGATATCGGCGTTGTATATGCCATTTGTGCGCGTACGGGCATTTCGGACGAAACCTTTACCGCAGCGCTGAAAACCTATCAGCCGCTACCGCACCGCTTGCAGTATGTGGGCGAATATGACGGCATTCGCTTTTATGACGACTCTATCTCCACCATTGGAGAAACCACTATCCGCGCCATAGAAACCCTCAAAGATACCGATTCGGTGCTGATAGGCGGTATGGAGAGAGGCATCGATTATACGGTGCTGGTGAACTATTTAGTCACCTGCTCCGTGCCGCATATTATTTTGATGGAAGCGACAGGCAAACGCATTTATGATGAGGTAATGGCAAAAAATCCCACTTCTCCCGAGCGGTTTATTTTGGTAAAAGACCTAAAGCAAGCGGTAACCGTTGCCAAGAAGGTCACCGCAAAAGGTAAAGTATGTTTGTTGTCACCTGCCGCCGCAAGTTACGGTATCTTCAAGAATTTTGAAGAACGCGGTGACGTGTTCCAACAGCTTGTAAAGGCATAAAAAATAAGCACCCGTTGGGTGCTTATTTTTTATGCTAACATATCTTTCATAGAATACATACCGGCAGGTTTTCCGATGAGAAATGCCGCGGCGTTGATTGCACCGGTTGCAAAGATTTCTTTGGAAAGTGCCAGGTGGGAGAGGGTGATAACCTCGTCTCTGCCGCCGAAAATCACGTCGTGTTCGCCGACGATGGTACCTGCACGCACAGCGGAGATGCCGATTTCTTTTTTGTCGCGCTTTTGACGTACACTGTGACGTTCATAGATGTATTCGGGTTCAAAATCGAGCCCTTCCTTTGCGGCGTTTGCCAACATCAAAGCGGTACCCGACGGGGCATCTACCTTTTGATTGTGGTGTTTTTCCACAATTTCGATGTCGAAGTCGTTGCCTAAAACAGCGGCGGCTTTCTTTACCAATTCCGTGAGCAGGTTGATGCCCAATGACATATTCCCCGAGAAGAAAACGGGAACTTCTTTGGCAAGTGCTTCCACCTCTGCCATTTGCTCGGCGGAAAGACCCGTCGTAGCGATGACCGCGGGGATGTTTTGCGCCTTTGCTAATGCAATGGTTTTGGACAAAGCGGCGGGGTTGGAGAAGTCGATGATAACGTCCGCTTGTTTCTCAACAGCGGCGGGGTCGGCATATACAGGATATGCGCCGTCAAAGTTGTCGGCAATATCCAGACCTGCTACCGTCTCCATATTCTCTTTTTCTGCGATGCAACGGGTGAGCACGCAACCCATTTTACCGTTGCAACCTGTTAAAATGATTTTCAAAGCGTTCACAACCTTTACAGTAAACCGAGTTTTGCAAGTTCCGCTTTTAAAGCCGCACGTTTATCGTCGTTCATCGGTACAAGCGGCAGACGACAGGGGCCCGTTTGCTTGCCGAGCATTTCCATTGCTTCTTTGACGGGGATGGGGTTAACGTCGCTGAATAGCGCGTTGATAAGCGGAACGTATTTCAATTGCATGTCTGCGGCTTTTTTAACGTCGCCTGTGAGATAAGCGGCGCACATATCGTGCGTTTCCTTAGGCAGAACATTAGAAAGCACCGAGATAACACCGATACCACCCAAAGACAATAACGGCACAATCTGGTCATCGTTGCCCGAATACAGCATAAGGTCGTCGCCGCAGAGATGACGAATTTTCGCAATAGCGGAAATATCACCGCTTGCTTCTTTGGTGGCAACAATATTGGGGTGCTTTGCCAGCTCCTTGTAGGTTTCGGGTTGGATATTCACACCTGTACGGGACGGTACGTTGTACAGAATAATAGGTGCATCAACGCGGTCCGCAACGTAGGTATAATGCGCAACAAGACCTTTTTGTGAGGTTTTGTTATAGTAGGGGGTGACCATCAGCAAGGCATCTGCACCGACCGCAATCGCGTCATTACACAGGCCTACCGAATACACGGTATCGTTACTGCCTGCACCCGCAACAATCGGCACGCGGCCGTCTGCGGCTTTGACAGCGGTTTCGATAACCTTGATATGCTCTTCATAGTTGAGGGTGGATTTTTCACCGGTGGTACCGCAGAT
>JAZSED010000143.1:0-8852 GCA_045531495.1 Acutalibacteraceae bacterium | reverse complement strand
GGGTATCATCACCCGCACCTTCGTGAAATTGGCGGACGGCACCGTTGTTTACAGCGATCCCGTAAACTACTGCTATAGCGATTTTGCAGGTTAATAAGGGGGGAGAAAAACAATGAAATATGTTGCTCCCGAAATGGAAATTGTAGCAATTGGTGTTGATACCGCCCTTGCAAACGACACCGAAGTCGATTTCGATATGGGCGATTTCTTATCCAAAAACTCGATGCCCAAATAAAAGCGTAAAAAACCGCCCCGTGGAAACACGGGGCGGTTTTTTGTATGCGAAAACCACGCGATAGTCGCGTGGCTGGATAGAGCTTTAGCGATGAAAAAGCTCGCCGCAGCGAAGGCCCCCTTGTGTAAAAGGGGGGGCTGGCTCCGCGTAAGCGGAGACTGGGGGATTGTTATTGATATAAGAAAGTGTTTCTATGCATTTAACAATCCCTCCGACCTCGTCGGCATTGCCCCCTCGGCCACCTCCATTTACACAAGGGGGCTTTTGTTAGGCACTACATCAACCCATTTATGGGTAGCTGGTAATCGATGCGTGGCTGGCAGGCCAATAAAAAGCGTACTTGTGCGCCGCCAGTAGCGCATAGGGCTGTGCCCGGAAAGGAAATACCCCCCGCTATGCGGGGGGATTTTTATTCTTTTGCGGGACTTGCGTAATTAGGTGCTTTTTGTGGAATAATACGGCAAATTTGTCCCCTCAGGGATGAAATTTTATATTATAATGGATGTAGTAAGCGGAACCTACTTTGCCGAGTGGGTTTTGTAATTATATTCGTTGGTAGCCGCGTCTCTCTCTCCGATAAGCATATTTTGGATGCTTATTGCTAATGCGGTACCATAATACTGTGGCCTCCCCTTGAAAAAGAGGAGGCCACGCAAGTTTATAATGGAGATACACCAAAAGGTGATTAAAACCAATTTTAAGTGCAGACTGACATTGCTTTCCCGGCGGTGTCAGTTTTATTTTTTTACTAAAAGGAGAGTAAACACATTGTGTATTATATATAAAACAGCAGAAAATACCCCCCGCACTTAAAAGGTCAAACTTAGCGAATAAAAAGTTGGTTTTGTGTCACTTTCATCAAGAAAGAGATGTTAAAATAAAATTGCGATGTTGTATGTTTTTATACGCAAATGGAAGAAAGGGGAAAAGAATTATGCGGGTTAAAAGAATACGAAAAAAAGTAGTTGCGTTATTAGCCACTGTGTCCTTGCTCATCGGTATGGTGTCGGTGTGCAGCACACTGCTGACAACATTGGCTGTGGAAAGTGAACAGCCCACACGTTTTGTTGCAGACTTTTCGGAATTAAAAGGCATTTTAGATGCCAACAGTGTGGGCTGGAATCAGGGTGATTCCTATGACACTGCCTACACGCCCATCAGCGACACCACCTCGGTGGATGGACAGCTGAATACGTGGATGCGTGAGAAATTCGCATCCAAAACCGCACATTTTTACAGCTCTACCCGTGCGTGGTTTGCCCAGCATTCCAATGAAATCAGTGATTTGGAAACAGAGGTTGGCTGGAGAAACTATGCGTCTTTTGACGTAGGTAACGCCGGCTCTTTGCGCTACAAACTGGGCGGCGGTGGCACCGTTGGTCAGATGTTGCGCCGTGTGGATAACCTGATTCCGCAGTACAACGGTACCGCTGTCAAGTTAAAGAACTTTGAAGCGAAATTGACCTTGAAAATCGGTTTTCCGACCTATAAAGGCGGCTTCCTGTTCAGTTTCCATGAAGATGAAGCGGGCTCGATGCGTATGCGTTCCGACGGTGTGTATAACGGATACAGATATTACGTAACCGGCAGCACTCTGGTCATCGGTAACGGTATGGGTAACACCATGACGCCCGGTAAAGACGGTTGGGTGTTCTATAACAACCAAGATCAGATTAGTGCCACGACCGTAGATGAGAACATTATTACCAACAATACTACTGCGGCAGGTTTTGAACTGAAATTAGCCGATTTGGGCGGCAAGGCTACTTACGAACGCTTTGACAGAACCTTGAACGACCAAAACTATACGCTTACTGTCAGAGTGGTAAACGGCACTGCGACCTTCACGTTGGAAAGCGCAGACGGCGCGTTTAAGAAAACGATGACCTCCGCTTGCGATACCACCGAAGGTTATCTTTCCTTTGGTGTTTCCAACCGTGACACCAATTTCTATGCATTGGAAATCACCGAACTGGATGATAACGGCGATGCGGTTGATTATGGTACGTACCATAGCGGCGGCAAGGCGGTAGAAGTCTTTGAAGCCGACTTTACCGACGTACCCGATGCACATTACGTGAGCAGTAGCAGTAAGTACCTGTATAATGCGAATCACGATTCATCTACCGGTAAAGATAAAGGCTTGACCGCTGAAAATAACGCTTCCACCGTTTCGGCTGTGGGTGCGTTTACTTCGGGTAAAGACTACACGGTAGACGTGAGAGACAAAGCGCTCGTCGACTACTTAGAGAGCAAGTTCGATTTCTATACTTACGGCTATAACGGCGGCGGTACGCTCCCGATGTGGAATGCTGCGGGTTATGTTGTGGATGCAGATGGTAACCCCTTAGGCGCCGGCTTTACGAATTCCGGATATAATCCCGCAACAGGTGAAACCGCCAGTGGCTATTTGCCCGGCTCCGGTCAGGGTGGCCACGGCAGTAACGGTATGTATCCCACGATGGTGCTTAGCGAGAACAAATGGTTGCACATTGCAAAGGACATTGATGGCAATTCGAAGGACCCGTTTGACGTTGTATACTCTTATGCATTGAATGATGCCAACGGCGATAAAGCGGTCTTGAAGAACTTCAAACTTGATTTGGATTTCAAATTGACCACCGCTTCTGCTACCAATTTCCCGCAGAACCAGTCTCCCGTGTTCGTAAAATTCGGCGGATATAATAGTGTGCAGCACGGCGATACCGACGGTGCGATGTTCTCCATTTCGTGCAACGGCGAGTATTTCTTGGATGATTTGAACACGGTCGTAAACGGTTCTACTTTCACCGCGACGAAGGATACGGATAATGCACCGTATTATACCGAAACCGCAGGTGTGGCTATTCGCGAAGCACACCTTACTTTGACTGTCAAAAACGGAACGGTTAATGCGGTTGTCACCTTGGCAGACGGCACGAAAGTACTTGACGTCGCGAAGAATGACATTGCTATTCAAAACGGTCTTATCTACATCGGCACCACCTATGCGGGCATCAAACACGGCTTGCCCTATTTCGGCGCTGTGAAGGTTGTTCGTTTGGATGACAAGGGGAACCCTATCGACTTTACCGACGGCGACAAAGGCGCCTTTGATGCTTCTTTTGTGGGTCTTACTGATGTTG
The DNA here is from genome assembly GCA_045531495.1 of Acutalibacteraceae bacterium. GTDB lineage: Bacteria > Bacillota > Clostridia > Oscillospirales > Acutalibacteraceae > URNF01. The sequence continues at coordinate 5,492 of JAZSED010000143.1, read as the reverse complement.
TGGATGGCAATTACTATCGCAATCTCGGCACCAAAGGCAACGCTATTATGACCGGTAAATCCACTCCTTGGATGTCTAACAAGACGGCTGTAGGCAGCGGCTATGCATTTAGCGGCGATGATACGAACGTTGTGAACTATCTCAACGAGAAATTCGAATTCTATCATACCGACCTTACCGGCAAAGTACACGAAATGCCTACGTCCTATACCACCACGGAAGAATTACAGGCGGATAAATGGGCGCCTACGGCGGGTAGATGGATCTTGTTTAACGGCAACCGTTTACGTGCATCGTTCGGCGCTGCAAACGGTGAACTGTTCCGCAAATCGCTCACCGTTGTGCCGAAAATACAGGGTGAGGCCGTTTACGCCGCTGACTTTGAAATGGAATTCGACTATTCCATTGAAAGTGTCAGAAACGGTATTTACTACCCCGGCGGCGTGGCGCTTACTTTCCGCTCACCTGAAAAGGCGAAAACCACCACTTCGGCAGGAGGATATGCGGATGCGGTAACGCTGGTGTTCACCCGTGAAAAGATGATTCTGTATGATAACGTGGCACCTGACTACAAATATGACGATGTGCAGGCAGATGAAGGCGCTTTGTTATGGAACAACAGCAACACAAACGTCGGTGCTGCCAGAGTGAAAATCAACGTAGTCGGGAATACGATGTCTTTGAAAGTAACTTCTGCTGACGGCACTACGGAGCTATATTCCGATGATAACATTACGCTGTCCCGTCTGTATGCAGGATACGTATATTTGACGGCGCTGAACAGCGATGTGGCTCTGGGCGACATTGCGGTGAAACCGCTGTACGCGGAAAACTATTTGGCAGTTCCCACTAACCTGCTTGTGCAGAATGGTACTGTTTTCGGTTTGGATTCACGATATACATACGAATATAAGAAGCAGAATGCGGCTGAGTGGACTGCTGTTCCTCTTGGCAGCACCGAAATCGCCGGCTTGAAGACCGATGCAATATATGAAGTGCGTCTCGCGGCCAACCAAAGCCACGCCGCAGGTGCAGCAGTGGTGGTGCAACTGAGTTCCTATGACCTTGAAAACACGGTGCAATACAACTTTGAAGAAGGCACACAGTTGGATGCTTTCGATACGTGGTTTGTACCGACTATCCACTACAATAATGCGGCAATCGAAACGACGGGTACCTCTAATACCAACTGGTACATAGAGAACGGCAAACTCCGTTACAAAACTTCCGCTTTGTATAATGCGCCTGCCGCCTATAAAAGCGGTGTGCAGCTGAACGGACAGAACTGGCTGTGCAGTTACGCTTCCGCTTATAACTCCAATATGGGTATAGCCGTACTGAAAACAAAGCAATATAAAAACTTTATTTTGGATTTTGATTTTACAGGCAGTCCGTATTGGACAACCGTCGGTTTTGGCGCCGACAATACCTCTGACGGCGTGTTTTGGACCACTCAAAAAGGCGGCTATAACTTGTTCTTGGAATACGATGGCGGAAAAGGCGCAAGCGATTTTCATTATATGACAGCCGATGGTCTGAAATCCGAACGTGCGACCGGTGCCTTTGAGTACAATGCATCGGGTTTGCACCATATGCGTGTTATCGTAACCGATAATACAGCGTATATGTCGGTGGATGATCAGCCCACTTGGGTTGTGGATATTCCCTCGTCGTATGACGGCGGATATATCTTCTTTGCTTTGAATAACACAACCACCACTATCGATAATGTGCAGGTCGTGGATTTGGATGCTAAAGAAATTGTTATTACCGAATTGGTAAAATCGGCTGAAACAGCGGAAATTGACCGCGCGGCGGGTGAATCTTTGCAATTTTTCGAAACGGTATATGGTTTGACTGCTGACGGTTACCAGTATCCGTTATTGGTGGATTTTGAAAGCGACGACTATCGTTCGTATATAAACGGCACTTTCGCCTTGAATATGAAGCTGAAGTCGCTAAAAAACATCTCTTTCTCCGATGATTTTGATGGGGTGCTTTCGGTTGTTAATAAGGTGGATTACGATACGGATACTTCCAGAAAATACTATTTTGACCACCCAAATGATTTCAAGGATTTCGGCGGGTATTATTCCCAACCGACAACATCAAACGGATATTGGTCTAATGCCAACGACACGGGTTCTACTACGGAGAAAAACCGCAAATGGTCTGCCTATGACGGTGATTTAGTATCGATAGACCCCACGCAAAAATGGGAAATCAATAAAGGGTCTGCATCGGTAAATTACATTGAGGATAACGGCGGTGCCAGCACGGTAGCGCGTATGCGAAATCTGTCTACGCTGATATACAAAGGGCATACACTCACCAATTTCCGTATGGAATATGACGTCAAAAAAGGCAGTACTTGGTGGTATAATTATGCACTTATCGGCGTGCAAGATCCTACAAAATATGTGTACAAATTGAATAAAACCAGCGATTCCTTGTCTACGGGCGAGAATGCCGGCACTGTGAAGCACGACGCAACCAAGGATGCAGGTGTTTATGCATTCTTGGAACAGGAAGGTTACTTTAATATTTTTGGTAATACTGCAGGTGGTAATAGCGATCGCGTAGATGCTGATGCTGTGACTGTAGATGGCAACGCATATGAGTTTATCGCCAATTATGACAGAGATGCATGGCACCACGTTACCATTGAAGTGGTAAACGGTGTTATGAAATGGACGGTTGACGACTCGTTTGCGATGTATTACGAATTGGATTATGACGCATACGGTGGGTACGTCGGTTTCGGCAGTTATGCTACAGGCAGTCAGTTCGATAATTTCCAGATTACCGCGCTGAATGCCAGCGGCGAAGCGGTAGATATATCTACTGCTGAACAAGGCGGTGCCAAACAAAAAGAAAGCATCACAAAACCCAACGCATGGGTACCCAGCTTCAAATTCAGCTGGAACTAACGACCTGAATCCATCAGAAAGGAAAGTGAAGCATTTATGAAACGAAAGGTTTCTAAAATTCTTGCAACAATGTGTTGTGTTTCCATACTGCTCTCGGTATTTAGCTTTTTTGCTTCGGCGCATACGTTTAATACGGATGAGTTATATGCACCACACGGCGAGGAACCGGTGGTTGAGAATTATAAATGGGAAACAATAGATAAGGTTGTTAGTGTTCAACAGACCGAAAACTATTTCATTATGCATACCGAAACAGAAAATCACGCTGAAGATTTGTATCTCTCGTTTCCTGTGGCGGCGGGTGGTTTCCGTATCCAATCCAAACATGAGTACCAGGAAGAACTGGAAGTAAGTAACGTTGGATTGTTTGAGCCCGTCGTTGCCGATATTACATATGTGAATGCAGACAATGCCGTGGTGATGAAAAGCACCGATGACACCATTGTGAAATACATCCAAAACGGCACCGATTTCCAGTTGGATATCTACAACGGTACAAAACTGATTACGCGTATTGAAAACGGGCAGATTCACTTCGGTTACAGCACGAAAGTGCTCAACAAAGATGAAATTGTGGCCACTATGGTAGAAATGCCGATGGATTACGCAAACGAAGCCATTTATAACGGTAGCCAGCGGTACTGTGACGTCAATGTGGTGGGTGAACATTTTTCGCTCACCAACAATGACTGCTACTCTGCTGAGGATTACGCCTATGGTAACATTCCGTTGTTCCATTCTAACACCGGGTATTCTTTATGGTTTAATATGACCTATCCCGGTGAAGCAAATTTCGGTTGTGACCAAGATGACACGGTCAGTAAAGAAAAGTATAGCATTACCTTCTATGGTGATAAGCTGGATTTCTTTATATGGACGGGCGAACCGCTCGAAAATCTGAAGAAATACACGAGAATTACCGGCACTTCCGGTATGACCGAAGAGTGGACCTTCGGTTTCTGGACGGGCGCTACCGGCGCTGTGTGGAAAGACGGCGGTGCATACGCGAATATGACCGCTATCATGAATGGGTATCAAAGCCGCTATGGCTTTTACCCCGAAGCTATTTACAGCGAGGGCGCTTTTAACGACGAACAGAGTGCGTCATATCTTGAAAGCATCAACGTACGTAGTTTGGACTGGGTATGGGCCCAAAGCAGAGATTTTTCTACGTATCTGAATGGCGTTTCTAAATTGCCGTCTAAGAAAAATGGTTCTACGGGTTGGCCGCTACCGTTCAATAGCTTGGGGTTAAAGCTTGGCAACTTCTATGTGAATGTTAATTCGCAGTACGCAGATTGCAGTAACCCGTCTATGGTCACCTATCTCACCAACTATTTTACCTCCAAGTGGAACGCAGGCGTAGCGGGAGCGATGTTGGATATGAACGAATCTATGTCCTTCGTCGGTACCTGTTTTAATGGCCTTTCCAGTATGGAAATGCATAACTTTAATTCTTACTATTATGCCAAATACGGAAGAGAAGCTTGGGAAGCTAATTATCCCGGCTTAAAAAACGATTATGTCTTATTCCAGCGATCTGCTGCACCCGGTACACAGTATTATGTGTCCGGCTTCCAAGGCGATCAGAGATCGACTTGGGCAGGATATAAAGCAGCTGTCCGCGATATGATTTCGCGTAGCGCGGGCGGTTTTAACCTGTTTGGCGCTGACCTTGGTGGTCTTGGCGGCACGCCTTCCAACGATTTGTGGAATCGATGGGTGGTCTTGTCGGTGTTTCAGCCGTATATGCGGCAACACGGCAATGTCATTCATCAACCGTGGAACTACGGCACAGTCGCTGAAAAGAATTTTGGTAAACTCTACTATCTGCGCAAAAATATCGTGCCGAGTATTATGTCTGCGGCGGTTGAGGCCAATAGAACGGCGAATCCTATTGTCAAAGGTATGATGATGGCGTACCCCCAAGACCGTTCGCTGAAAGATGTGAATTATCAGTATCTGTTCTGTGACGATTACCTCGTGTGTGCGGTAACCGAAGAATCCAGATATTATTTGGACGTCACCCTTCCTGCGGGCAACACATGGTACAATCTGTTTAGTTACGAAGCACTTGCAGGTCGTACGAATAGCTACCGTGTGGAAGCGCCTAACAACTGGATGCCCGTTTACCTGAAAGACGGCTCGGTGAAGGCCATCAACCTGCCCGAAAGTAAAACGCTGATGGACAATATGCCCAATACGGCAACCGAGTACCCGTCCTTGCTCATCACCCCGCCCGATGCGGGTAATGGTCGGCAGTCGGTCATCTATAATAAGGATGGACAGTCGGACGATTTCCGCACTTTCGATTACAACACGGAGGTGTATGAGAACACGCCTGTGGATGACGCTACCTTTACGGTTACCAATCGGGAAGGATCTGATCGTCAGACGGTATTGACTTTGGGCGTGGTTGCATACGAAGTGTCTGTTGACGGCACGAAACTGTCTGCTGTGGCTGATAAAGCGAATTTAAGCGGTACTAACTACGGGTATTATGTGGATGCAGACGGCTTGACCACCATCTATCTGCCGACAGGTTGGAAAGAACTGAAAGTG
>JAZSED010000137.1:0-5004 GCA_045531495.1 Acutalibacteraceae bacterium | reverse complement strand
CTCTTTTGAAATTTTCACATCGCCTATCTTCGCCTCAACCCAACTGTTATATTTAAGCGTTTTCTTTGACGGAGTGTTATCATACTCCGCCGCACCCTCGTAGTTGGGGCGCTCATCCGACTCAAAATCGTACGGGTCAACAACCGTGTCTGCAGTAATAAGCCTATCGGGGTCAACCGTCTCCTGCTCAGGCTTTTTTTCAGGCTTTTCAGTTTCAGTGACGGGCGCCTGAATAATATTATCATTATTATCATCGCCCGAATTGTTATCTGACTGATCGGGAGTGGGGGTGATGTTTGTCTCGGGCGTAATTACATTAAATTCACCCTCGCCAAACTCCTTGTCAGCAAGTTGCTCCTCTTCGGGAATCTGTTCCCCTGACAAATCAATGCCTGTACCGTCAAAGTCTGTCATACCCTTATAATAGTCAAGGTCAAACTCATCACCGCCGCCCTTTCCCTTACAAGCGCCAAGGCAACCGAGCATGATTACCGCAAGTGTTATTAAAGCAATATATCTTTTCATGGTAGTTTACCCCTTACATCTCAGGCTTGAACGCGGGCATAAGCTGAAGCTTAAAAAGATTCATTTTATGCCGTCTGTCAATGTTTGCCTTTTTATCGGCATCGTCAATGATGCCCTCACGGATATATCTGTCAAGCTCGGCATAGGTAAAGCCGAGATTTTCCTCGTCACTCTTGCCGCAAAGACCGTCAATGGGTGTCTTGTCCACCAAAACAGCAGGCAACCCTAACACCCTGCCGATTTCCTTGACCTCGGTAACGGTAAGGTAGGACATCGGAGAAAAATCGCCCACCGAATCGCCGTAACGGGTGGAATACCCCACCCAATCCTCGGACAGATTACAAGTGTTTGCCACGCGGCCGTTCACACTCTGGGACACCGCGTACAAGGTCGCCATACGGATACGCGGCGGCAGATTTTGTTTTGTAAGAGTGGAAACCTCTAATTCTTCCGGCATATTGGACAGCACCGCATCCACCGCGTCTTTTACGTTAATCACGTAATGACGGATGCCCAGATGTTGCACAAGCAGGTGCGCCATATCGATGTCGTGCTGTTCACCCTGCGGCATCAACACACCGACAACGCGGTCAGCGCCCAACGCTTCTACGCACAGTGCCGCCGCAACCGAGCTGTCCTTGCCGCCCGAAATACCCACAACCGCGTTACAGCCCTTGCCGTTTTGCTCGAAGAAATCGCGAATCCACGCGACACAATCATTTTTTACCTGTATAGCGTCAAACATACCCATTACCTCGTTTTTTTCGTTGAAAATAATTTGCAAGCCGCCGTCACTATCACGATACCGAGCGACAGCGCTACCGCCAGCTGCACCGTGTTGGTCAGCCGCGGCAAAAACAGGTCTATATCACCACTCAAAGCAGAAGTGGTGGTGTAGTACAAAGCACCGCCGGGCACCAACGGTATCAACGTAATGATACAAAAGGTGGTGGCGGGGGTTTTTAAGCGTCGTGCTAAAAATTCCGCATACACGGTACTGCAAACAGATACAATAAAATACCGCAGCACTTCGCTTTCTATCCAAAAGCCGAGCGCCAAGAATAACGCCCACGCCGCCATACCGCCCAGGGCGGCATATACAAGTTTCCGGCCGCGGATATTGAACAAATACCCAAAGCCCAACGTGCCGACAAAGGATGCCAGCACCTCAATCAACATACGCCATTCCATCATGCCGCACCTCCGAATAAAAAGGTGGTAACAACATACCCGCAGGCGATAGCAAGTGCCAGGAGCGCCGCTTCGATAAGGCGTAAAACGCCCGAAATGCTGTCTCCCGAAAACAAATCGCGCAACGAATTGGTAAGACCGATACCGGGAATCAAGGTCATAATATTACCGATGATGATATAATCAACGCTTTCAATACAGTTTACCCGTTTTAACGTAAAACTGATAACACACGCGGAAAATGCACATAAAAATTTCACCAAAAACTTGTTGGCATTTACCTTATCAAGTCCGAAGGTCAGCAGGCCCGATACAATACCCGCACCGAAAGATACGAAAAGCTCCGCAAGGTGACGGCCGCCGAAGAACAGATAAAATGCCGCCGCGATAACACCGTAAAACAGCGTCACCACCCACGTTTTGTACTGCGGTGTTTGCCGTATCGCGTCAATTTCGGCAGACAGTTGTTCCACCGCCATCGGTGCCGCACTCAAGCGGCGTACCAAATCGTTCAGGCGGTGCACCTTTTCAATATCGGTGGCAATCTGCGGCACACGGCGGGTATGGGTTTTTACCGTGCCGTCCTCCGTTTCCACCGAAACGATAATATTCGAGGTGGTCGCGTATACGTCCACCTGTTTCATACCGTACGCTTCCAAAACGCGTTTCGCGCTTTCCTCCGCGCGGTAAATCTCGGCACCCGCCGCTATCATCATCGCCTCGATTTCGAGAACCGAGGACAACAGCTTATGTATTTCAATGGTTGTCATTGTATCACCGCCTGCTTGCAGTATACCACGCTTGTTATAAATATGCAATGAGATTTGCACTTAAAAAATTGCAAACGGCGGAGAATGATTTTCTCCGCCGTTTTTTATATATTGTTAAATTTCCTTTAGCTTTCTGCACAATTCTACTCTATCCCATGAAACATAAGAATACATTTCATTGATAGTTTTAACATTCACGCAATCGTGCACAGTAAAAACATTGCCAAACATACGGTTTATCGCAAGCCCCATTAAATATGCCTTGCCCGTGTACTGCTTATAGTCACCCCACACTTCCACAATATCCTCTTCGCCGTTAGTCAAAAACGTATGAGTAATCGTGCCGCCCTGCACATATGCCGTCACGCCCGTAGAGTTTATTTCTATTTTATAGGGAATACCTCTGGCTGAAATCTCTCTGACAATGCGTTTTAGGGAATCTCTCTGTACATATGCCGCGACGCGTTTCTCACGTTCTGCTTTTTCTCTTCTCTCGCGTTCTTCGCGTTCTGCTTTTTCTCTTCTCTCGCGTTCTTCCGCTTCTTTTCTTGTGCGCTCTGCCTTAGTTTCTCTTACAAGGAGAACGATTCCGCCTATAAACATGCCGGGAAAGCCGATAATGCCACACACCGTCAAACCACAGCCTGCCCCATCTAATCCTTCTACGACTAAAATATAGCCCGGTAGACAAAAGAGAAAGGCATACACAGCCAATAAAACAATCAATATCACTATGCCCACAAATATCACCTATCCTTATATATCGGGCACGACTCGTAATCCTCTCCGTAATCCGTTTTACACTTATATTTCACTTCCGATTCGGAAAGTGTCTTTCTGCAAAGCTCGCAGTAATAGTCGCCTTGTGAAAAAAGTACCCCGCCCGAGCGGTAATCTAAATACGGACATCTTGCCATTTTTACACCCTCTTGTTCTTTTGTTTCTCTAATTTTACTCAATGTTTGAGTATTTGTCAATACTCAATTTATGAGTATGTTAGGCTATGGGTAGAAAAAGGAACGGCAGGTGAGGCTTGTGCATTACAGAGAACGTATGCGAAATTTGCGCGAAGATAGGGATTTAACACAAGCAGAGGTCGGAAAAATACTGAATAAGTCACAGCAAGGGTATAACCATATTGAAGCCGGCAGAGCCGAGTTGAAAATAGAGGATTTAATTAAATTGTGCGATTTCTACAATGTGACCGCCGATTATCTCATCGGGCGAACGGAAAAATAAAACAGAAGACGGTATTTATAAGGATAAAAGCAGAGAGAATGTACCATTTATGATACATTCTCTCTATTTTTTGTGGAAATGTATATGGTTTTGTAGGGAAGGGGCTTGCTCCTTCCGTTTGTCGAACATAGTGCTTTATTGTGTTAACGGCAGGACCAATTCTTTCCAAGACAGGCACCCCTTTGCCCTTCGGGCATTTCCCCTGTTAGGGGAGTACCTGCCCTACATTGCTGATATGGATGTCTGCTAACCCCTAATCGTAACCAATATAAGGGTGTCTTTTTTTAATCTCCTAAAAACGCGGCATAGGTATCTATTTCCGCGGTAGATTCTTCCAAAAACGCACGGCATTCGGGGTCTTTTACCAATAGTTTACCCGCTTTTTTTACCGCCTTTAAAAACCGTTTGTTAAATACAATTTCCTCACTGTGGGTCACCATCGGACACAGCCGTGCCGCGCGGTAATCGAGCTCTGTAAACACTCTGCCCTTTTCGTCCACCGTCGGGAAAAACGGAAAGATACGGCAGGAAAGCGGTCTTTTGTCACGGTCGCACGTACCGTCACACACCGCAAGTCTCCCACCGTCTTCCGTTTGTATGACGGGTAAGGCAGTAGGCTCATCGGGGAACAACCGCATACCCGTTTTCTCGTCACCTTTACAACAAGCACCGCCGCACAGCCGTCCGCAATCGGCAGTAAGCGGGGTCAACTCTCCCAAAATATTAAATACCTTTTGATATAGTTTATCGTATTCTGTCATATTACTCTTCAAAACAATCGTAGGTCTGCAAAATGTGTTTACCGATTTCGTACAACAGGTCTACCGCTTGTTTTTTCAAAAACAGGGGCGGGCTTTGCAAGGTAGAAATGGTTTCGCCGTTATGCTCCCACGCTTTGCGGCCAAACGGCGGGTTGTTTTGATGGAACAACGTATACGATGCTTCAAAGGTAAAATAGCCGTCGTAATGCACGTCCAAAAGACCCTGCATCACCGCGTCAAAGTTAATGACGCCCGCAAACGGCCAGGTATGGTGATGACAGTCACCAAAGTTATCTGCAATATGCATACCTTTCAGTTTATCGCCAAGCGCTACAATGTTGTCGTATTGACCGATTTCGCGCGCAGTAAGGTCAATGTTGCCGTGTGCGGTATCCCAACACGCGCAAAGCAACGGATGGTCCATAAAATCAAGGAATTCACGCATAATGGCACCGGTAGAAAAATAATACTGTTCACCGTCCCAATTTTCTGCCATTAAGATAATATTATATTTTTCA
>JAZSED010000022.1:0-4675 GCA_045531495.1 Acutalibacteraceae bacterium | reverse complement strand
CTCTTTTGCCACAAAAAATCCCCCAGACAAAACCTACGGTTTTGCCAGCCCTTGCAGGGCAGCCACCCCTTTGCCCTTCGGGCATTTCCCCTAATAGGGGAATACCCTTTAGGCAAGGGGGCCAGGTGCAGCCGCAAGTTTTGCAAATCCCTAACCGCAACTCCCATACGGTGGGTTCTTTTTGATAAACCATATGGGAGAAATGTCTACGTACAAGAGAAGGAAATTCGTGATATTTCACAAAAGAAAACGGTATTTTTTTATGTTTTTGATAAAAATGAAAAATTCGTATAAGGTATGTCTTGTAATATAGATTATATTGTGCTATATTCTATGTGTAAGAGAATATCTCTTAACGTTATCAAACGGCTGACAGCCGAAATTTATTTTGCAAGGAGAGAGAAATATGCAAAACACAAGAACATGGAAACGTGTGAGCGCTGTTATGCTCACTATTGCCATGCTCGTCGGTATGCTGTCTATGCTCGGCGGTTTAGGTTTTTCCACCAGCGCGGCAGTGTCCGAAGAACTGAAGTTCAAAGCGGACTTCAGCGACCTTACAGCGATTGCGGAAGAAGGCGGCGCCTTCCCCGAAGGCACCACTTCTATTCGTCCCGGTTATTTGACCGCGACTGAGAAGGCAATTGCTGCGTGGGTGAATGAACGCTTTGACATGGTGAGCGGTTACGGTAAATCCTTAAAACGCTCCACCCTTGGTCAAGGCACATCCAACACGCTGACTACAGGCGCAGATGCCTACAGCGGTAACAACTACTGGAGCTTGACAAAAAGCGGCTACATTCAGCACACTTCCGTATACTCCGGTCAGGTGTACCGTTTGACCGAATCGTTTGTGCCGAAGGTAAACGGCGAACCGGTCAAGCTTGCTAACTTTGAAGCAAAGTTGACCTTTGCTATTGCGGCAACCGGCTCTCGTGGGCAGGGTATCCTGGTGGCATTCCACGAAGACACCGCGGCTAACACCCGTAGCGCGGGTGACCATATGTTCCAGGCAGGCACCGGCTGCCTGGTATTGCTAAACAATGGTAGCGGCAGCTACGCGAAAAAAACTTTTGGTCTTGCCGTGTACGATCAGAATAATACGTTGGGCAAAGACGGCGCTGCCGCACAGGCACCGCTGACCTCCGTTATTAACTATCAGCCGACAAACGGCGGTAATCCCATGGCTGCTGATAACGTGAATACGATTGCAAACCAGAATATTGACGGCGAACTGTTTGCAAACAATCTTGTCAACGGTACCAAATACGATCTGATCGTAAAAGTTGTAGGCACCAAGGTGAACGTAACGGTAAAAGAAACCGAAACGGGCACGGTGGTACATACCAAAGAGAAAACACTTGAAAAAGCCGATGAGGGGTATTTCTCCTTTGGCTCGGGCAACGGTAACAACTGTTTCTATGCTATCGAAATTCAGGAATTGGACGAAAACGGTCTTCCCGTTCCGTTCGGCACCAAAACCGGTAAAGACGAGGTCGAAACCTTGAAAATCGACTTTACCGATGTACCTGAAGTACCGTATTACAGCGGCAAATACTATTACAATCCGGATTATGACACGGCGGATACGTCTGCGTCTGTAGTAGTCGGTACAGATGCTCTTACTGCCGGGAGCGCTAGCCACACTATCAACACCCAAGAGCAGATACTCACCGATTATCTGGAAAGCAAATTTGCTTTCTACTATTCGCAGGAAGGCTGGTCCATGGAGCGTCACAACGTCAACGGCTACGTTGTAGACGGTAGTGGTGTAGACTGGACAGCTCGTCCCAGCTCCAGCAGTGCTACCATTGTGACCCCTGATACGAAGCAAACTCACAGTGCTCACGTTGACGGCGTTGGTTACACCGGTAACTATAATAATGGCATTGCAAAATGGTCTTTAACCAACAACAGCTATTTGATGTATACCAACAACGATAAAGTCGGTGACGGTGCGTTCCGTAAATCCGGTTCTATTGCGTTCAAAGACAAGAACGGCGAATTGCTCCAGATTGACAACTTCAAGCTGGATCTCGATTTCAAGCTGTATGCTGACGGTACGTATGACCACAGCAACATTGCTGTCGGCTTCCATGCCAACCAGCCGTATATGGAGCGCGGCAGAGAAACCCAGGCGTTGTTTGCGATTTCTCCGTACGGCGGCTATTTCCTCGGTGATGACTTTACCCTCGCCACCGGCGAAACCTATAAGATGTTCAACAAAAATACCGGCACGTATGACGACTATACGGCGACTGCCGATAAAGTCTTCACTTCCAGCCACCACTTGACCAACTCTGCGACCGGCACCAGAGCGATGGTATGGCCGTATGTGTCCGAAACCAAGGTCGGTCATAACGTTGAAGCGCATCTAACCCTCACGGTTGTGGGCAATACTGCTACTGCGAAGGTAACGGTAGGCGAGACGGTTATTCTTGAAGAAACCGTAACCCTTAACACCTACTACGGCTCGGGCTATTTGTTCCTGTCCGGTGCGAATACGCAGGGCTGGTACGGCGCTATGGAAGTCACCCGTCTGGATATGAACGGCAACCCCGTTGACTTCAGCGATGACAACGAAGGCTTCACCTTCGGCGAATCCTTCGACGCGAAAGCAACCTATTACTACAAAGATTCTAAATTCTGGCGCAACACCGGCGCGGATATGTTCTGGATGGCGGGCGGTCAGGCTACCTACTATACCTTTGACGATCCGACCACCTATGCGGACGATGCGGCAACTGTTGCGCACTTGGAAGAGAAATTTGACCTTTGGACATATCGTGGAAGCCGTCTCGGAAAGCTTGACACGCCCTACCAGAACGGTGAGGAAAATGCAGCGACCGCCGGTGATACTTATAGCAACGTCGGTGCTGCGGAAAACTACGCGCGTTGGTATTACTCCACCGAAGGCTTAGTGATGAATACCGGCAACGGTAAAACCGCAGGCGGTGAGGCATTGCGTAAGGGCATGATCCTTTCTCCGAAGGTAAAGGGCGAGCTTATTAAAGCGCGTAACGTAGAGCTGTACACCGACTTGATTATGACCTACAATCAGTACAACTACAGCTTGTGGAACATCTCTTTGCGTTCCAAAGAAGAAGGTCGTATTATCAACGATTCCAGCGATACAGGCAACAAGTATGCAACTCATATTGCTGTGCAGGTAAGACCTGATGGTATCAACATTGTAGACGGCAAAAGAGTACCGCAGACCACCAGCAGTATTGCTGCCGATGCAGGCTTCTCCAAATGGAACGATGCGGCGTTGCACTACAACGTGCGTGTATACGCGAAGGTTGTTAACGACAAGCTGACCGTGAAGGTTACCGATTCTAAGACGGGCGCTACCGTTTATGAAGTCACCGACAAAACGGTTTCCTATCTTGACGAAGGTTACGTCACCTTGTCCACCGGTCAGGCGTGGACGGCTGTTTCCAACCTGTACGTCAACACGTTGGACGGTGCAGGTAACGTAGCGGACCCCGACGCGGATGCTACTGCCGCTGACCGTTATACCGATGATTACAACGTTACCTACATAGACATGTTCCCCTACGGCACTACGGCTCAGGCGAATGCAGGCATTCCTGCGTATCTGCAAACGACCGGCAGATACATCAACTACGAAAGCGGAACTACAAACTACTTGCCCTTCGCCGCTAACGGCCAGCATTTCGTATACAAAAACCGCGAATATGCGGTGGCGGACGGGTACTCTCTCGTAACCGAAAACGGCGTTACTTCGATTATGAAGGATGGCGCTGTGGTCGCTTCTACCGAAGACTACACCGTGGATGCTATCGGCTACAAGGATGCCGAACAGACCATCATCAAAATCACCAGCAACAACGCGGAGATGAACGCCCTCGTAGACAGCTTTATGACGCCTGCAAAGGCATACCTCAACGCGAGATTCGATGCGTACTACGTTGATACCAACTTCTATAAAGGTGCTAACCTTTCCGATAACGGCTGGGGCACCGAAATTAACTGTATCTACGGCAACGAATGGTTACAGTTTATGGGTCTTGCGAACACAACCACCAAAAAAGCGGACGCTCCCGACGACAAGCACATTTCCTTGCTTGTACCTAAGAATCCGCTCAAAGGCGAACCGCTGAAGACGGACGAATTTGCGATGAATTTCCGTTTCCGTCTGTCTGACGCAGGTACTTTTGGTACCACCTATGTGGTATTCAATATGCCCGAGGCAGGTAACATCGGTAAAGCGGCTTCTTCCAACACCACCATCGCTTTCAACAACGATTTGCATGCTATTAAGTTTAACAGCACCCAGTTTATGTTCTGGAACGGTACGGAATGGGTCGACCTCATTGCGAACGGCGGTTACACCGGCGCTAACCATACCGGCAACCTTGTTATCGAAGTAAAAGACGGCAAGCTGACCGGTACTATGAAGTTTGACGGCAAGACCGCGCAGGCGTTTGAAGTCGAACTCACCAACACCGCGGCCGGCTATATGGCTATCGGTCACAATGGTATCGGCTTAAACTTCGGTGCGCTGTCCATCGACACCTTCGATGACGGCAACGCCAAAATCGCTACTGTTGAGGAGACCGAAGGCGGTAATATCACCGTCCAGCGTGTTGACTCCGACGTGGCAGGTATGTATAAATACGCTGTTACCGCAACTGCTGACCAAGGCTGG
>JAZSED010000039.1:0-26969 GCA_045531495.1 Acutalibacteraceae bacterium | reverse complement strand
CGCAGCAGCGCTGAAGGTCGCGGTTTCGGTGGTATACATCGTATCCACGATGCCACTGCCTGCGCCAAACGTCACGCCCGTTTTGGAAATCAGCACGAAGCCCTGCTCTTTGTTAAGCACGCCGTCGGCATCCACAAATTTGCCGGGGGTCTGCTGACGGAAACCGAAGATAGCCGCAGCGCCCGAATTGTTGTGGTCAAAATCGAAGGTGGTCTCGAAGTTTTTGTAGGCAAGCTGTGTGCCGTCTACCTTCGGTACCATCGCGGTGATAACCTCAAAACCGCTGGTGGGTACATACGCAGAAGCGATGCCGCCGCGCTGCAAATACGCGTTTTGATACAGCGTTTTGAAAGACGCGGAAGAGCCGTTCGGGTCGCCCGAGTGGGTGGAGCCAAACGGAATCGCCGCATAATAATCTTTATTGTTGTAGTAAAGATCAAAGTTGGCGTTCAACAAGTTTTTAACGGTGGTCACTTCGGTCTCTGTGCCGGTAAAATCCCACCACGGATTTTTGACCGTACCGCCGATGACATACTTGCCACCGCTGAAAGGAATGATGTCCTTTACGGTAAAATCAAAGGTTTTTACTGTGGTTTCTTCTTCGGCAATTGCAGGCAATGCAACACCGGTGAGAAGCATACCGCACATCAGCGACAGGCACAAAAGTACCGCACCGATGCGTTTCCACACGGAAATTTTACGCATACAAATCTCTCCTTTATTTAAATAAAATACTACTGCATAATCATTATACAATATATAACACGAAAAACAATCGCTTTTTCTCCAGAAAAAGTTTGATTTTCTCCGAAAAACGTGTTATACTCCTCACGTAAGAAGCCTTTAAAAAGGAGTGAGAAGATGTTTTCACGGGAAGAACCCATTCAAGCTGTCTTAAAGTCCGTATATCATATGTACCGTTCGGAAGTTTCGTTTGCGGTTGCTGCCAATATGCGCAAAGCGACACCGCACTGTTTTCATTTCAAAGTGCGCGGAAAGGAAGCGAATATGACGGTAGACAACGTTCCCGAAAGTTATACAACATTCCATTTTCCGCAAAAGATGCACGGAAGCTTGTCCCTTGCATCTAACGGTACCGCATCTGAGGCAGGTGCTTTTCGGTATGTACGGCTGACTGTAAACGGCGAGACGTTGCTGGATTTGGATTTTACGAAAATCCAATCGATAGATGAGCTGGAAACATACTTCACCTGCTATTATTTTCAAACGCTTACCCGCGATGCCAAAGGGTTCGCCGCGCCTATCCGCAATTTCTGGTCGCTGAACGAACGCGGACACTTGGTGTGCAGTATTCCGAATAAAGGACGTGTAGCGTTTGCCGTTGACGGACCCTATGCCCTCCTTACCTTACGGCAACCGCCTATCAGCGACTTTGAAGCGGAAATCGGTTTTGAACAAAGCTGGCGTATATACGGCATTGTATGCGGTTGCGAGACACGCGCGTTCCCTTTTTACTTACCGCTTAACCAAGTGAACGGTGTCGGTGTGCGCGGCGGCTTGGCGTTTGCCAATGCACATAACGGCGGTTGTTATATGTTCGGTAATCTCGCAGACCCCAAAACGTCCGGCCCTATCTTTAGTGCCAAACAAACGTGTCCGCAGGTAGAAAAACTTTTCCGTTCTAACGAAGAAACAACATTGCCGGCACACACGCTCACCTACCACTTTGACGACTATATGACCTATGACTTTGGTTCACACGTCATAAAAGCAGAAAAAGACACCGTGCTGTATCTGCCACCCAATAAGCCTTGCCGTTTACGTGGCAAGACAGACCGTATTTTCCGTATAGAATTTCAATGTGACCAAACGTTTGCGCCGCAATTATTTGTCTTAAAACAACCTGAACTTGTCCAACAGTTGTTCTCGGAGCTGTTTACCATTTGGCGAAGCGATCTGCCCAACAGGAACTATCGCGCTTTATCCACGTTTTACCGTATTGTGTCCGAGCTTTCGCGTCCCATATCCAACATACACAATGACATCGTTCGTGAGGTCCTATCCTTTATACACAACCACTTTAACGAGCCGACACTTACCATAAAAGCAATCGCAAATGCTTTGAACATCAGCGAATCTCATTTGTATCAATCCTTTCAGAACGCTTGCGGTATGACCCCGAAAGAATATATTTTGAGTTTTCGCCTCCAGCACGCCTGTACGCTGCTCAAAGCAGGACAGTACAAGGTATATGAAGTGGCGGAAAAAAGCGGATTTTCGGATGCAAAATATTTTGTCACCGTATTCAAGAAAAAAATGGGAATTTCTCCGAAGCAATACGCGTTATCGGTATAAAACCTCGCCCCCACAATGGGTGGTCATAGGGATAAATTTAGAGAAGATACACAAAAGCGTGTATCTTCTCTGTTTTTATATACAGTTATCTTTTAAGAATTGTGTCAAGATGTCCGCTGCTTTGTCATTACCTTTTTTGCTCGGATGAGAAGCGTTGCCTGCATTATCCTTCGCGGCAGATAAATCGCAGAACAACACGCGACTGTCATTATTCTCCTTTGCGTAGTTTTCGGTCACGTCTTTGAAAAACGCTTTATCTTTATCAAACATCATACCGTATGCCCACACAATATAGGTGTCTTTGCCGTACTTTTCGCGCACTGCCTTTATGAGTGCGGTACAATCGGGGCGCAACGTACTTTCTACTTCGGCAAGGGAAACGTGCGACCAGCCCAGGTCGTTTGTACCCATATTGATAACCACGATATCCTTATGATTGTTCTCAAAATCCCAACCGTATTCCAAGAAAGAATTACGCATACCGGGCACCTTCGACCCGCAGGCCGCCACAGTGGACAGTCCCGCACCGAGATTGCGCGCAACCTGCGCCGCATAGCCTTCATATGTGTTATACGTCTCGGCAAGCGTCGGGAAATCACTTTGTTTACCGTACATACCCTCCCCAACGGTCACCGAGTCGCCGATAAATTCAATTTGCAGTTTTTCGGGCTTAGGTGTCTTCAGAATACCTGTAAACGAAACGGTTTCCACGGTCAAAGTGCCTGCGTGATGCGCCGTACCCTTTGTAACGGAAATACTGTGGTTGCCTTTTGGTAAATCCTTTGCCAATACCACCGTTGCCGCACCTTTTTGCACCCATTCGGTGCGATGCTTTCCGTCTACCGTAATATTCACGGCACAGCAGGCCTTTTCGACGTCAATTTCCATAGAAACGTCACCCGAAAGTTCGCCTTCCAGCACAAATCCCGTGTTGCCATACACCATTTGACGTGTATCCTGCATCGCATAGGTGTACGTGCGACCGAGAAAACGCACCTTGTTCTCTTCCGCAAGCGAAGCCATTGGCACCGTTACACGGGTTTTGCCGTCATTGGGCAACGTATATTTTGTGGTTGTCTGCACGGTACGGCTTGTAGTCGGTTTGCGGGTCTTTTTGGTTTTGGTGGTCCCCGTCGTTTTCTCCGTACGCTTTGTTTGTTCCGTTTTATCGCTTTCCGCCTCGGTATTTTCCGTTTCATCCTTTTCGGTCACTTCAGGCGCAGATATATCACCCCCGGCCGACGACAGGATTTCCTCATTTTTTCTACACGCTGCCAAGCTCATAAGCAACAAAATACTCAGCAGAACACAAAATACCTTTTTCATTTCTTTTTCCTCCTTGTCATTTCACGCAGATAACGGAAAGTGACCTCTTCCCCTTCTTCTGCCAGCATACGCAGGATATGTTCCAATTTTTCCGAGGTCTCCGGATGAATCGTACGGGTAGCTTTACCACGCAAAAAGTAGTCAAGCGGGAAACGGTCGGTATACTTTTCTTTCGCATATATCTTGCTTGCCGCAATGCGGTCACACACCATTTCCACTAAAAACACATCCGGCATCGGCAACGGTTGCATCAATTTGGTATCGGGATTGTAGTCGGTCCAATATTCAAAATGGTGACGGTTTCTGCCTTTGTGATGCATCCACGCCTTAGAATAGCCGTATTCCCTTCTTTCTGCTTCGTTGGGACTGCGCGTACCGTCGGTATAAAACCGCGCGCCCACCAAAAACTCCGCGGGTGAAAATTTGGAAAGGTCATGGGTCAGACCTCGCCAAACAATACCTGCTTTGATACAGTGCTGCAGCACCTTGCGGCGATGTGCCGCCACCGTGCGAAAATGTCCCCAAAAATTCATACCCGTCTCCTGCTTTCACCTGTTCGTCACACATTATTATAGCGGAAAACACCCGGAAATGTCAATGACAAGACATTTGGAAAATACCTTGACAACCAAGCGGTGTAACAGTATAATTGTTTCTGTATAGACAAGTTTTGACAAGGAGAGATATCGTCTATGAGTACAGTTCCGGAGATTTTCGGCACCATGGTGTTTAACGACACCGTTATGCGCGAACGTTTACCCGAAGATACCTATAAAACCTTGCGCCGTACCATTGAGCTTGGCAAGCATCTTGACCCTGCTATTGCCGGAATTGTTGCCAGCGCAATGAAGGATTGGGCTTTGGAAAAAGGTGCGACCCACTATACCCACTGGTTTCAGCCTTTGACCGGTGTTACCGCAGAAAAACACGACAGTTTTGTGTCTGCCAGCGGTGACAGCGGCGTTATTATGGAGTTTTCGGGCAAAGAACTCGTCAAAGGCGAATCAGATGCATCCAGCTTCCCGTCGGGAGGCTTGCGCGCTACTTTTGAAGCGCGCGGCTATACCGCTTGGGACCCCTCGTCCTATGCGTTTATCAAAGACAATACTTTGTGCATCCCCACCTGCTTCTGTTCCTACGGCGGCGAAGCATTGGATAAAAAAACCCCTCTCCTGCGTTCCATGGAAGCCATCAACAAACAAGCTCTCCGTTTGTTGAAATTGTTTGGCCACGACGACGTGCGTATGGTACGCACCACCCTCGGTGCCGAGCAGGAATATTTCCTCGTACCCGAAGAATTGTTTGACAAACGTCACGATTTGATTTTCACCGGACGTACCCTGTTCGGTGCCAAACCGCCTAAAGGTCAGGAGTTGGAAGACCATTATTTCGGCGCTATCAAATCCCGCGTTTCCGCGTATATGCGTGATGTAGACGAAGAATTGTGGAAGCTCGGTATTCTCTCCAAAACCGAACACAACGAAGCGGCGCCCGCGCAGCACGAATTGGCGCCCCTCTTTACCACCACCAATATTGCCGCCGATCACAATCAGCTCACTATGGAGATCATGAAAAAAGTGGCACAGCGGCACGGTCTTGTTTGTCTTCTGCACGAAAAGCCCTTCGCAGGTGTTAACGGCAGCGGCAAACACAACAATTGGTCTATTTCTACCGATACGGGCATCAACCTCTTAGAGCCCGGTGATACGCCGCACGAAAACGCGCAGTTTTTGTTGTTCCTTTGCGCGGTCATTCGCGCGGTGGACAAGCACCAGGACCTGCTCCGCATTTCCGCGGCGGGTGCAGGTAACGACCACCGTTTAGGTGCCAGCGAAGCGCCTCCCGCCATTATTTCCATCTTCCTCGGCGACGAGCTTACCGAGATTTTGGATGCGCTCGAGCAAGGTAACGCCTACGACGTAAAGGAACAGACCATTATGAAGGTGGGCGTACATATTCTTCCCCGTTTCCCGAAGGACAACACCGACCGCAACCGCACCTCCCCGCTCGCTTTCACAGGTAACAAGTTTGAGTTCCGTATGCCCGGTTCTTCGCAGTCGGTCGCGGATCCCAACACCGTTCTGAACACGGCAGTTGCGGAGTCTTTGGACGATTTTGCCTGCGTATTGGAAGAAGCAGAAGATTTCAATACCGCGGTACACAATCTTATCGTTCGTGTTTTGAAAGACCACAAGCGTATCATTTTCAACGGCAACGGATATGACGATGTGTGGGTCAAGGAAGCGGAACAACGCGGTTTACTCAATCTACGTTCCACTCCCGATGCACTCCCCTGTCTCATTACCGAAGAAAATATCGCTTTCTACGAAAAGTACAAGGTATACACACGCTCGGAATTGGTTTCCCGTCACGAAATCCTGATGGAAAACTACGCGAAAATCCTGCATATCGAAGCACAAACTATGCTGGATATGGCAAGGCGGGAAATTCTCCCCGCGGTTGAAAAATACCAAAGCGACCTTTGCGAAACAGCGCTTCGCAAGAAGCAGTTATTGCCCACCACCTGTGTTGCGGTGGAAGAAAAGCTGGTCGCAGAGCTTTCTGCACTTTCTTGCAGTTTCTACGAAAAAACCGAGGCACTCGCAGAGGCTTTGCAAACCGTAAAAGCACTGAAGGACACCGTAAGCATTGCACGTTTTTACCGCGATACCGTATTCCCCGCTATGCAGGAAATGCGTGCAGACGCGGATGCGATGGAAGAAAAAACAGGCAAGGGCTATTGGCCGTTCCCCTCTTACAGCGATTTGCTGTTTGGCGTAAGATAATAGAAAGGCGTACTGCGGTACGCCTTTTTTTACAGGTAAAGGATTTTGTATGTATAGAAAATGGGTTCAAAAAAACACAGGCAGCTTACACGGTAAATTGGTTGCCGTTTCAGGCGCCACAGGCGGTATCGGACAACAGCTTTGTCGGCAGTTGGCACAGTGCGGAGCTTCCCTTGTGCTTGTTGACCGCAACAAAGCGCGGTCTTTTGCCTTGGCAGACCGTTTGCGCGCAGAATTCGACGGTATTCACATTCAACACATCATTGCAGATATGGCAGACGTGACGTCGGTAAAAAATGCAGCGGAACAGTTAAAGCAATTGCCTTTGGATATACTGATACACAATGCGGGGGCATACAGTATCCCCCGTTATACAACAGCGGCGGGTTTTGACAATATTTTCCAGATAAACTTTGTTTCTCCGTATTACCTAACCTCGGAATTGCTGCCGCTCTTACGTGAACGGCGCGGTAGAGTGATAGCGGTGGCGAGTATTGCACACCGTTATTCCAAAACCGACCCGATTGACCCCGATTTTTCTACGCAAAAGGCGGCTAGCAGGGTGTACGGCAATGCCAAGCGCCATTTAATGTTGGCTTTATATGAGCTATTCAAGTGGGAAAAGCGCGTTTCGTTGTCGGTTGTACACCCCGGCATCACCTTTACCAATATCACCGCACATTATCCAAAATGGATTTTTGCTGTTATCAAACATCCGATGAAGGTCATCTTTATGCGTCCCGCCACAGCGGCACTCAGCATCATCAAAGGCGTTTTCACCCCCTGCGGCTACCTTGAGTGGATAGGTCCCGCGCTTTTTGATATTTGGGGATTACCGAAGAAGAAACGGTTACACGGCTTTTCAGCAGAAGAACGTCGCCGTATTGCCGCCACCGCCGAAAAATCCGTCAAAATAATGAAGGAGTGTGCGAAATAATGCATCCCCTTACCGTTATAAAAAAATGCATCCGCGGTATCGCCGCACCGTTTTTTCACTTCAGGCGAAAACTACCCCCACACGTCGAAGAAATCTGTGTAAAGGTGAAAAACTTGTCATCGAACCTCTCAGGTTGCCGTTTAGCGGTTGTTGCAGACCTGCATTTACCCGATAACCTTGCGGATACAGCGCAAATCCTCGCCGCTTTAAGCGATAGCCGCGTAAACGGCATTTTATTGGCAGGCGACCTCACCAACCGCTACAACACCTTTCCGACAGCCGAACTTGCGGCATTTTTGAAAGGCTTGACGGACATTGCTCCCACCTTTGCCATCGCGGGCAACCACGAAATGGTTGCAGACCGATTTTCCCTCTATCGCGGTTTGTTGGAAGACGCAAACGCATCGTTTCTTTGTGACGAATACGCACCGTTGGATTGTAAAGGTGAAAAACTTTACGTTTACGGTGTACAGGATCCACACACACCCATCCCGCAGAACCTGCCTTACCCCACTGTTTTGCTTATTCACTACCCCGAGCACGCCGTAAAAGCAGATAAAAGCGGTTGTATCTGTGCTGTTTGCGGGCACGCACACGGCGGACAGGTGCGTTTGGGCAAACGCGGGTTATTTTCACCCGGTCAAGGCTTCTTTCCGCAATATATCAGCGGCAAATACGATATAAACGGTTTTCCCGTCATTGTCAGCCGTGGTTTAGGTGACAGTTCCTTACCTATACGCATAAAAAACCGTCCGCATTTGCCTATTATCACCCTCTTTAGTGAATAAACATACGCGCTTATATATATTTATTATATATTTGTACAAAAAGTTACAAATTTCTATTGACAATGCGGCTTTTTTTATCTTATAATGGCAACATACTTTTTTTGTAAAATACGCATAAAAAGTATGCTTTGCATTTTAACGATGTAAAGCCAAGAACAAATTTTCCTAAAAGGAGAGTTACAAATGAAAAAAATTGCAAAAATCGCTGCCATCGTATTGGCAGTGGCCATGCTCGCGACCTGTTTCGCGGGTTGTGGTGAAAAGAAAGCCGAAGAATTCTTCATCGGCGCTACCGGCCCCTTGACCGGCGATGCTTCTTCCTACGGCACCTCCGTTAACAACGGTGCGATGCTCGCTATTGAAGAAATCAACGCTAAAGGCGGCCTCAACGACATCACCTTCAAGTTCGAAATGAAGGACGACAAAGCCACCGCTGAAGATGCGGCTACCGGCTACGACGCTTTGATGGATGCAGGTATGCAGATTTCCATCGGTAGTGTTACCTCCGGTTCCTGCGAATCCTTCGCTTCCAAATCGGTTGCTGACAACCTGTTCTTCATCACCCCCTCCGCTTCCGCGGCGAACGTGATTGAAAACCGTGCGAATGCTTTCCGCGTTTGCTTCGGTGACCCCGACCAGGGTACTTTGGCGGCCGACAAATTGGCAGCTGAATACAAAAACATCGGTGCCATCTACGACACCAGCGATGCTTACTCCTCCGGTATCTACGCTGCTTTTGAAGCTGCTATGAAAGCGAAAAACGTTGCGTTCAAAGTACAGACCTTCGATAAAGAGAACAACAAAGACTTCTCCACTCAGGTTGAAGCGCTCAAAGATTGCGACGTTATCTTCCTTCCCATTTACTACACCGAAGCCGGCCTTATCGCCAAAACCTGTGTAGCCAAAGGCTGCAAAGCGTTCTTGTTCGGTTGCGACGGTCTTGACGGCGTTGCTGCCCAGATCGACGATACCGTTACCAACAAAATCTCCTACATCACTCCCTTCGACGTCAACAGCACCGCTGCTGTGCCGAAGCACTTTGTTGATACTTACAAAGCGAAATACAACGAAACCCCCGACCAGTTTGCTGCTGACGGTTATGACGCTATCTACGCTATCTATGAAGCGATGAAAGCTGCTAACATCGATGATGCTTCTATTGAAGCGAGCGAGCTGTGCGAAGCTGTGAAAAAAGCGATTACCGCCGATTCCTTCAAGCTGGACGGCGCTACCGGTGAGATGTCTTGGGACGCTACCGGCGCTTGCACCAAGGTGCCGCAGATCGTTGCTGTAAACTAAGCGTTTGTTTCTGTGGTCTGACAGGGAGTTTTCTCCCTGTCAGACTATTGTCTTTTCTGCCCGTTGTTGTTTGTGTAAATCCCCCTTGAAATACCGCTCGTAAGGAGTGCAACTAATGAGTACAATTTTACAAATAATGAGTGCGGTTTTGGACGGCTTAAGCCTCGGCGCTATCTATGCGCTTATCGCACTCGGCTACACCATGGTGTATGGCATCGCCAAGATGCTGAACTTCGCGCACGGTGACATTATTATGGTGGGCGCATACGTGGTTTTGGTAACGGTAGGACTGATTGCCAACCCCATTATTGCGATTGCGGTCGCCGTGCTTCTTGCTATCGTCCTGTGTTCTTTGACAGGCGTTATCGTTGAAAAACTCGCCTACAAACCGCTTCGTACCGCTTCTCCCCTTGCCGTTTTGATTACCGCTATCGGTGTCAGCTACTTCCTGCAAGGTATGGCACAGTTGATTTTCGGTTCGAAATCCCGTCCGATTACCCTGCCGTCCTTCGGTACGATTACTTTATTTGGAAAATTCCAGGTAGGTGTCAATACCATCATCACCCTCGTTGTGGGTGCTTTGATTATGATTGCCCTGACTGTTTTC
This sequence comes from Acutalibacteraceae bacterium, assembly GCA_045531495.1. Classification (GTDB taxonomy): domain Bacteria; phylum Bacillota; class Clostridia; order Oscillospirales; family Acutalibacteraceae; genus URNF01. Next base: position 16,910 of record JAZSED010000039.1, on the reverse strand, counting down.
GTTAAGACGACCCGCACGGGTCGCGCAATGCTGGCTGTTTCCGAAGATAAAGGTGCTGCGCAGTTGATGGGTGTCAATGTCAACCGCATCATTATGATCACCTTTGCTATCGGCTCCGCACTTGCCGCTTGCGCCAGCTTCTTCTACCTTATCCAAATTCCGTCGGTCAGCCCAACCCTCGGCGCAATGCCCGGCATCAAGGCTTTCGCCGCGGCGGTTATCGGCGGTATCGGTTCTATCCCCGGCGCTATGATTGGCGGCGTGCTGTTAGGTTTGGTAGAGAAAATCTGCGCAAGCATCCCGGTGCTGAGTCCCTATACTACCGCCATTGAATTCAGCTTACTGATATTGATTCTTTTGGTCAAGCCCATCGGCTTGCTCGGCAAGCGCAGAAGAGAGAAGGTGTGATGAACATGGAAAAGAAAAAACGCTCTTTTAATATCAAGCATCACATCAACTGGATGGCTATTGCCGTCGCACTTGTCGTGTTGGTTGTGATGAGCAGTGCCGGTATGTTACCCCGCGCTATCATCTCTTTGTTAACCCGTATCGCCTACAGCATCATTCTTGCGGTATCCTTAAACCTTGTCGTAGGCTTCCTCGGAGAACTCAGCCTCGGTCACGCGGGCTTTATGTGTGTCGGTGCGTACATCGGTTGTTTCTGTGCAACCTTCCTGCACACCGTTATTGACAGCCCTCTTGTTGTACTGGTTATCTCTATGGCAATCGGTGGCGTGGTTGCCGCTATCTTCGGTTTCATCATCGGTTTGCCTGCTTTACGTCTAAAAGGTGACTATCTTGCCATTGCCACCTTGGCTTTCGGTGAAATCGTGCGTAACGTATTCAAAAACCTGCCGTATTTCGGCGGGGCACTCGGCCTGAACACCGTTACCTTCAAGGCAAAGCACTTGTTTATCGTGGCATTTATTATGGTGCTTTTCGTGTTGGTCGTTCTGCAGAACCTCATCCGCAGTAAACACGGCCGTGCCATTACCGCTATCCGCGATAACGAAATTGCCGCAAAAGCGATGGGTATTAACGTTACCTTCTACAAATTGTTCGTATTTATTCTCGCCGCTTTCTGCGCAGGCATCGCAGGTGTTTTGTACGGTCACCTTAACACCCCCGTGCTCTACTCTTTCTTCTCTTACAACTACTCCATTGAGATTTTGGTTATGGTAGTGCTCGGCGGTATGGGTAACATCAGCGGTTCTATCATCGCCGCTGTACTTATCACCTACATCAACTTCGTGTTGCAGAATGAATTGTCAGGCGACCTCGCGGCATTGAAATTACTGATTTATGCCATCATTCTTATTTTGGCGGTGTTGTTCAACAATGCGCCTATGTTCCGTCCTCTGAAAGAAAAACTCGATTTTGCAAAATTGTTCCAAAAGAAACAAAATCCCGAGAAAATCAAGGACGACGATGCCAAGTGGGACCGCATTACCACCAAGATTCAAATGGATGAATTGCTGTCTCTCGACATGAACCCCAATGCTTCGGCACCTGTCAAACCGCGAAAGGAGGAGAAATAATATGTCTGATATTATTTTAAAAACCGAAAACCTCGGCATCTCCTTCGGCGGTCTGCACGCGGTACAAGACTTAAATCTTGAAATCCGCAAAAAGCAGTTGTACGGTTTGGTCGGCCCCAACGGTGCCGGTAAAACCACCGTTTTCAATATGCTCACCGGTGTATATGCACCTACCACGGGTACGTTCTTCCTTGACGGTGAAAACCTGACGGGCAAAACGCAGGAAACCATCAACCACAAAGGTATCGCGCGTACCTTCCAGAACATTCGCCTGTTCAACAATATGAGCGTTATCCGTAACGTGCTTGTCGGTCTGCACAACCAGCCCGAGTTTAAATGCAACCCGTTTGTCAGTATGTTCCGTCTGCCGGGCCATTTCCGCAGCGAGAAAAAAATGCGTGACCGCGCGAAAGAAATCCTGCGTATCTTCGATTTGGAAGAAGAAAGAAACAACCTTGCCTGCAACCTGCCGTACGGCAAACAGAGAAAGCTGGAAATTGCGCGTGCTCTTGCCACCAATCCGAAGCTGTTGCTGTTAGACGAGCCCGCCGCAGGTATGAATCCGCACGAAACCGAAGACCTGATGAACATCATTCGGTACATCCGTGACAATTTCGATATGACCATCCTGCTCATTGAACACGATATGAAATTTGTGTCCGGCCTTTGCGACGAAATCACCGTTCTCAACTTCGGTACGGTTCTCGCACAGGGTGACACCAAAGAAGCGCTCAATGACCCCGAGGTCATCAAAGCATACATCGGAGGTTAATGGTTATGGCATTATTAGAAGTAAAAGATTTAACCGTTTTCTACGGTGTTATTCAAGCACTCAAAGGTATCAGCTTTGAGGTTAACAAGGGCGAAATCGTCACCCTTATCGGTGCAAACGGTGCGGGTAAAACCACCACCATGCAGAGCATTATGGGTCTTATCCCCTCTACCGCTGGCACTGTCACCTACAACGGCACCGACATCACCAAGATGCCCTGTCACAAAATCGTGCATCTGGGTATGACGCAGGTGCCCGAAGGCCGCCGTGTATTTCAGGAGCTCACCGTGTACGAAAACCTGTTAATGGGCGCGTATACCGAGAAAAACAAAGCGAAAATCAAAGAAGACGTGGAAGAAATCTACGAATGGTTCCCGCGTCTGGGCGAACGCAAATCGCAGATTGCAGGCACACTCTCGGGCGGCGAACAGCAGATGCTTGCTATGGGCCGCGCCATGATGAGCCATCCCGAGCTGTTGATGCTGGACGAACCCTCCATGGGTCTTTCTCCCCTGTTGGTTGACCAGGTATTTGACATTATCAAAAACTTCCAGAAAAACGGCACCACCATTCTGCTCGTAGAACAGAACGCGGGTAAATCCTTAGCGATTTCCGACCGCGCATACGTGCTGGAAAACGGCCGCATTGCCCTTTCGGGTACAGGCGCCGAGCTCGCGCAGAGCGAGGAAGTGAAAAAAGCATACCTTGGCGGTTAAACCGTTATTACACAAGCAACAAACACAAAAAAGCACCGCAAGTCTTTTGACTTGCGGTGCTTTTCTTTATCAATCAAGGAAATCGCGGAGTTTTTTGCTACGGCTGGGGTGGCGCAGCTTGCGGAGTGCTTTCGCTTCAATCTGACGAATGCGTTCGCGAGTAACGTCAAACTCTTTACCCACTTCTTCCAAAGTACGCGGTCTGCCGTCTTCCAAACCAAAACGCAAACGCAGTACCTTTTCCTCTCTGGGGGTTAAAGTGGATAACACTTCACCGAGTTGTTCTTTGAGCAACGTATGGGAAGCCGCATCCGCGGGTGCGGGGGCTTCATCATCGGGAATGAAGTCACCCAAGTGGCTATCCTCTTCCTCACCGATAGGTGTTTCCAAAGAGACGGGCTCCTGTGCCACACGCATAATCTCGCGCACCTTTTCCACAGGCATATCCAATTCCGCCGCGATTTCATCCGCAGACGGTTCATGGCCGTTTTTATGCAAAAGTTGGCTGGAAACCTTCTTCACCTTGTTAATGGTTTCCACCATATGCACAGGGATACGAATGGTACGCGCCTGGTCGGCAATTGCACGGGTAATTGCCTGACGAATCCACCAAGTAGCATAGGTGGAGAACTTAAAGCCTTTGGTGTAGTCAAACTTTTCTACCGCTTTGATAAGACCTAAGTTACCTTCCTGAATCAAATCCAAGAACTGCATACCGCGTCCTACGTAGCGTTTGGCAATGCTGACAACAAGGCGCAGATTGGCTTCGGACAGGCGGCGCTTTGCAGCTTCATCACCTTCCATAATACGCATAGCAAGGTCAATTTCTTCTTCGGACGAGAGCAGCGGCACACGGCCGATTTCTTTCAGATATACCTTAACCGGATCATCAATCGCCACCGATTCGTTAGAGGACTCGCCATCGCTGTCATCTTCTCCTTCAGCGTTGCCGGAGAAGGTCAAATCATCCAAGGAAGCGTCATCGAAATCGTCAATAATCTCAATGTTGTGACTCTCCAGCATTTCGTACAGTTTTCCCATCTGATCGGGGTCGTAGTCGATCTCTTCCATCGCGTCCATAATCTCGTGATTGGTGAGCTTGCCTTTTGCCTTGCCCAATTCAATCAGTTCGCGAATGCATTGCTGTTTTTTGTCTCTTTTTCCTGCTGCGTGTGCCTCTTCAGCCGCCTGTTCAGCCGCCGCTTCTTCCGAGGTTTCCACGTTTTCCGCCTGCATTTCCTCTGCAACAGAATCGGTCTTTTTCTTTGCCATAATAATTCCTCCACATCCTACTTTTGCATTTATTGCGTGCTTTTATTCTTTCTTTCACGTATTAACGCTAAAATATCTTGAATATCTTCATTATTCAGCGACTTCGGGTCACCAAGACCGCGCAAAGCGCTTTCTTCCAATATAATATCAATATACCGCTGTGTATCTTCCCATGTGAACGCGCTTTTATTAGCCGTTTCTACGGCACGGGCAATATACGCCATCTGGGCATCCTCAAAATCCGCCGAGAAAAACGGCAATTCTATCAGCAAGCCTGCCGCCTTTCTGTCTGCAAGATAACTATACACACGTGCATTAAACGCGGTAACCATTTTATCCGCAGGTAAAACGGACAATGCCTTTGGTATAAAATCGGGGTGCAATATCAAAGCACCGATAAGCGCTTCCTCCGCTTGTGCGGCACGGGGGTATTTTTCCGCATCGGGATTCACCTTGCGCAGAGCTGTCAAATCCTGTTTCATTGCACGGGAAAGCTCTTGCTTTTCTTCTGCCCGTTCCTTTCTGCGGGATACTTTTTTGGTTTTTTCCAAAATCGCCTCTTTGGAAACGTCCAATTCGCGAGAAAGACGGCCCGCATACACATCCCGTTCTATCTCTCCGCAACCGGCTAACAGCGCCGCCGCTTCGTCCAAAAAACGCACCTTGCCACTGTCCGTTGACAGGTCATATCCGCTTGCCAGGGTCATCAAACGATATTCCATTGCATTAGACGACCGTTCCATCAGAAGACGGAACTTTGAGGCACCGTTTTTGCGGATAAATTCATCGGGGTCTTTGCCATCAGGTATCGTAATCACCTTTATATCTATACCGGTGGGGCGAAGCGCCTCCAAAGCACGTTTTGTTGCCTTCTGCCCCGCCTCATCTGCGTCAAAGATAAGGTTTACCTTATCGGCATAACGGGTAATCAGCCGTACCTGCTCTTGCGGGAATGCCGTACCAAGCGCCGCAACAGCATTGGTAAAGCCCGCCTGGTGCATCGCAATAACATCCATATACCCTTCGCAAAGAATCAGCTCTCTGCCGGCTGACTTGGCAAAATTCAGAGCAAACAGGTTATTACTCTTGTTATATGCCAACGTATTCTCGGTGTTTATGTATTTCGGTTTACTGTCATCCAATACACGGCCGCCAAAACCAACCACCGCACCGCGAATATCAATAATAGGAATCATAATGCGTCCGCGGAACAGGTCGTAACTGCCACCGTTCTTACCGCGTCTGGTGAGGAACGCCGCTTGCAGTTCTTCATCCTTAAAGCCCTTGCTACGCAGATGCTTACCGAGTGCATCCCATTCATTCGGTGCATAGCCCAGACCAAAATGACGAATAGTAGCATCGGTATAGCCGCGTTTACGGTAATAATCCAGCGCGATACGTCCCACAGGGGTAGTTAACTGCGCGTGGAAAAACTTTGCCGCCTCTCGGTTGGCTTCCAAAATGCGCATACGCAATTGTGAGGTGCGGTCATCCCGTGTTTCTTCAGGCATCTGCATACCGCTGCGGTTTGCCAAAAACTTGACAGCGTCTATGTAATCCAGATTTTCTATACGCTTAATAAAGGTGATAACGTCGCCGCCCGCGCCGCAACCAAAGCAGTAAAACGACTCGGTCTCGGGATAGAGATTGAAAGAGGGCGTCTTCTCACCGTGAAACGGGCAAAGACCCACAAGGTTTTTACCGCGCCTCTTAAAATTCACATACGAGGAGGCGACACTCTCTATGTCGTTGCGCGATATGAGTTCACGTATAAAGCTTTCGGGCAATGCCATATTATCGTCTCCCCCTTTCTTCAAAAGTTCCTCAAATCATTCAATATGTACCGACCAGCGGCGCGGAATAAACAGGTCATGGTATACTTCCAACGCGTAGTTATCGGTCATACTCGCAATATAATCACAAATGGCTATCTTTTTGCCTTCCGTTTCCAAGGTAAGCAGGTATTCGTTAGGCAATTTATCGGGATGCTCCATAAAGTAACCGAACATCTGCGAAATTAGGGCATCCACCTTTTTTTCTTCTACCTTCGCCGCAGAGTCGCGGTAGAGGTCACTATGTAAAAACGCGTGTAAACGGTCAAAATACCGCCGCGTCTCGTCATCCATACGAATATCGTCACCGCTGTTATGGATAATAGCGGTAATGAGCGTATCAATGCGTTCTCCGCGGGTTTCACCCAAAAACGCGCGCACATCTTGGGGCACGTCTGCTTCCTTAAGCACACCTGCGCGAATGGCGTCATCCATATCGTGATTGACATACGCCACTCTATCCGCCAAGCGCACAATGCGCCCTTCCAGCGTTGCCGCCCACGGATCTACGGTGTGTCGGGCAATGCCGTCACGCACCGCTGTGGTAAGATTTAAGCCCTCACCGTCTTTTTCAAGCTTTTCTACGATACGTACACTTTGGTCATAGTGGCGAAAACCGCCCTCATCTTCCATCAGTGCATCGAGTGCACGCTCACCTGCGTGTCCAAAGGGGGTGTGCCCCAAATCATGTCCCAGCGAAATCGCTTCGGTCAAATCTTCGTTAAGGCGCAGTGCACGCGCAATGGTGCGCGCAATCTGCGAAACCTCCAGCGTGTGGGTCAAACGGGTGCGGTAATGGTCCCCTTCAGGAGACAAAAACACCTGTGTTTTATGCTTCAATCGGCGGAAAGATTTGGAGTGTACAATCCTATCTCTATCCCGCTGAAATGCGGTGCGGTACAAGCAAGGTGTTTCTTCCCTATCCCGCTTCGCTTCCGCAGAAAACGCCGCGTGGGGTGCCAGCATTTCCTTCTCAAGCTGTTCATACCGTTCTCGTACAGTCACACTATCCCTCCTCAAAAAAGGCCATATATTTATATATACGCATCTCTTTCGTGAAATTCCTTCTTTTTTCGCAAAAAAAGACAAAAAAATTTCAAAGTAATACCGCGCGGTACTGTTCTTCCAAAATATGAGATGTCAAAGACCCTGCACTGCGTTCGGTCAACTGCTTTTCAAAGCCGCCTTGCAACTCGGTATCCAGCAAAAAGCGAACCGTCACCTCATCGGTATACTGTGTATCCACAATGGTACCGCCACCGCCTTCAACAAGCGGTGCCAACCAACCGTACTGCGTATAGCTGCATTGTATTTCCTCTAAAAAAGCAGGGCGCATTTCAGCAACCCCTGCCGCCTCAACTGCCAGCGCCGCCGTATGCGAATATGCACGTACAAGCCCGCCGCCGCCAAGCAAAATGCCACCAAAATAGCGGGTTACCACCACACAGCAGTCGGTAATATTCTGTTTTTGCAATACGTCTAACACAGGAATCCCCGCCGTTCCTTGCGGTTCGCCGTCGTCACTAAAGCGGCGGATGTCGCCGTTACGAATACTATACGCGGGCACGTGATGACGCGCATCCCAATATTGTTTTTTGACACTCTCAATAAAACGCTGGGCGGTTTCTTCATCACTTGCGGGAATAATCTGTCCGATGAAGCGGGAACGTCTATCCACAAATTCCGCTGTGGCGGGTTTTAATATCGTTCGGTACGGGGTCATCTTTTTCACCTCGCATTGTTTTCTAAAAAACATCTCACAGGAGTACCGAGGGGTAGTCCTATAAGTAAAAAGGCAGTACAGAAATCTGCACTGCCTCATCGCAATCATGCTTATTTACCAGACAAGCCAAAACGCTTGTTGAAACGCTCTACGCGGCCGCCGCTGTCAACCAATTTCTGCTTACCGGTGTAAAACGGATGGCACTTGGAGCAAATTTCAACACGGATATCCGATTTCGTTGAACCTGTCTCGATCACATTACCGCAGATGCAGGTAACCGTGGTCTGTGCATAATTCGGGTGGATAGCCTCTTTCATTCTTGTCACCTCTTTTACATTTCCATAACGGGAAGATTATAGCACACGTATTTACAAATTGCAAGCACTTTTTCAAAAAAGATAAAAAAGACCGCGCGGAAGTTTCCACGCGGTCTTAGTAAACTTATTTTGCCTTTTTCTTATCACCGTGGCGTTCTGCCCAGCCTGCCCACAGCGGTACGCTGAGGAACATAGAGGAATAAAAGCCCGAGATAACACCAAACAGCATCGGCACGGCAAAGCTGATGATAGCGTCCATACGTAAAACCAATGCTACCACCGCGATGGTACCAACTGCAATACCGGTCGTAATAGAGGTATTGCGGGTACGCACAAAGCTCTGACGAAGACTCATATTCACAACATCGGCAATAGGCGTCTTCGGATCCAGCTTGCGACGGTTTTCGCGTACACGGTCAAACACAACGATAGTGTCGTTCAAAGAGTAACCGAGAATGGTCAGCATAACCGCCACAAAGTTATCGTTCAGCGGAATGCGGAAGATAACAAAGGTGAAATACACAAGCAAAAGGTCGTGTGCCAACGCGAGCAAAGCAAACGCGCCCGCGGAGAAACCACCGATTTTACGGAAACGCAAGCCAACGTAAACCAACAAGAATGCCGCGGCAAGTGCTACCGCAACCAAGCATTTTGCAAAGAAGCGTTTGCCCATAGACGCTTTCAGCGAGTTAGAGCTGAACTGCACTACTTTGTTGTTGGGCAGTGCCTTTGCCATTGCATCATCTAATGCGGTCTGCTTGTCGGTGGAGATTTCATCCACCAACGAAACGCTGATAACAGCGGTATTATTGACCGTTTCCTGCTTTACTGTGGCGCCGTTACCGAGTACGTCCTTTGCCGTCTTTTCGGCTACCGCCATATCTACAGTGCCTTCATAGCTGTAACGCATCAATGTACCGCCTTTGAAGGTGATATCCATTGCGGTTCCGAAAATGAGGTTAAAAATCAGTGCTACACCCAAAATCGCCGCAGAAATAACAGCAAAAAGCTTACGGTGTGCTACAAAATCAAATGTATTTTTCATTCTTTTACACCTCCATACAGCCAGGGTTTGCGGAGGAACTTAAAGCGGGACACCGAACGCAGCATCGCACGGGATGCCCACACACCCATCACAAAGTTGAAGATAACGCCGATAAATAACGTATAACCGAAGGAGTAAACAGAACCCGTAGTAGACGCGGGTGCCCAGAACAGCAAGGGCTTCAAAAGCATACTCCAAATACCGTCCGCAGGACCGAACACACCCATCAGCACCACTGCTACGATAACAACCGAGATGTTACCGTCAAAGATGGACCAGAAGGAGTTTTTAGAACCCAAACGAATGGCGTTATCAATGGTTTTACCGTTGCGAATTTCTTCCTTCACACGTTCCGCGGTAATAACGTTGGCGTCAACACCGATACCGATAGAAAGCACAATACCTGCAATACCCGGCAAGGTCAAGGTGAAGCTGTCCAGCACACCGAAGTAACCGGAAATTGCCGCAATAGAACCCGCAATCTGACCGATAAGCGCGATAACCGCGACAAGACCGGGCAAGCGGTAGTACACAATCATAAATACCGCAATCAACACAAACGCAATCACACCGGCCAGCACCATCGCTTCCAGCGCCTTCTCGCCCATAGTGGGAGAAACGGTACCGCTGCTTTTCGCTTCGATAGCGAACGGCAAAGAACCCGAGTTAATGAGGTTCGCCAGATCAGCCGCATCGGTCAAGGTTTCAAAGCTACCCGAAATGGTCGCCACACCGCCCGTAATGGTGTCCTGCACGGTAGGATTGGAAATCATCGCGCCGTCCAACCAAATGGAAATGGTCCCTTTATTTGCCGCCTGCGTTTTAGTGGCTTCTGCGAACGCATTTTTACCCGATTCGTTCAAGGTCAACTGTACAACCGGCTCTTGCGTGCCGTTGTCATTCTGGATAAATACCGCTTCCGCAGAAGCAACGTCCTTACCCGTCAAAACAATGCTGCCTTTAGGAACGGTTTTACCGTCTTTTTCCTCTGTCTCGTCGCCCATACGGAATTCCAACTGTGCGGTCTGGCCGAGTTCCGCAATCGCCGCGGCAGGGTCAAAGTCCTTTTCCTCACTGCTCCAGGGGAAACGAACGATCACCTGATGGTTAGCAACATCCGAATACATCTCGTAATCGGTAATGCCTTTGCCGATGAGACGTTCTGCGATAATGGTTTCTACACCCTGCAGATTCGCCTCTGTCACGGTCACAGATTCATCCACAGGACCGTATGTTACGTCTACGCCGCCGCGAATATCAATACCCCAACGGATATCTTTTGCGCCGCGTATCACCGTATCGGTACGGTCGCCGAACTGTGTATATACACCGAAAAACGACGTATATGCCAGCGCCAAAATCAGCACCAACACGATGAAGAAAACGGATTTAGAAGTACGCTTCATCAATACATCCTCCAAAAATAGCTCGCGTGGAGACAACGCACCACGTTAATAGGTAAATTATACATTAAATATATATAAAAGTCAACGAAAACGCAAAAAAATCACAAAAGAGAAAGCGTCCCGCAGGACGCTTTTCTGAAAAATTATGCTAACATTTTTTCAATAGCCGCCATTTCGGCACAGATACAGAACATTTCCATTGCCACTTCCAACTCCGCGGGAGACGGATAGGACGGTGCGATACGCAGATTGGAGTCGTTCGGGTCTTTACCGTAAGGATAGGTCGCACCCGCGCCCGTCAAGGTAACACCCGCCTCTTTCAAAAGGCGGTGGGTTTCTTTTGCGCAACCCGCCATAAGGTTAACACTGACAAAATAACCGCCGCGGGGAGAATGCCAAGCGGCAACCCCTTTGCCCGCCAAGCGAGCATCCAGCACGCGCAGTACCATTTCGAATTTCGGACGCAGAAATTCCGCGTGACGGCGCATATGCGCCGCGATACCTTCCACGTTTTTGAAATACCGCACGTGACGCAACATATTGAGTTTATCGGGACCGATGGTCTGCACGGTCATACGCGCTTTAATGTCTTTCAGATTGGCTTCACTTGCCGCTAACGCCGCCACACCCGCACCGGGGAAGCTGATTTTAGATGTAGAGGTAAACATCACGACAATGTCCTCATTCCCTACCTTTTGTGCCTCTGTAAAGAGATTCAACAAACGGTCGGGCGTATCGTACAGGTGGTGTACGCAATAGGCGTTATCCCACATAATACGAAAATCCTTCGCCGCAGGTTTCAGCGCCGCCAAACGTTTTACCGTTTCATCTGCATAGGTGATGCCGGTAGGGTTAGAATACATAGGTACAGACCACATACCTTTCACAAGCGGGTCTTTTACCAATTCCTCTACCATATCCATATCGGGGCCTTTTTCGGTCATCGGCACGGTAACAAGTTCAATATCAAAAAACTGTGTTACGGCAAAATGGCGGTCATACCCGGGCGCAGGGCACAAAAACTTGACCTTGCCCTGCTTCAGCCACGGCTCTTCGCCGCAAATACCCTTTGCATATGCAGTCGCAATATAATCAAACATCATATTCAAACTTGAGTTGCCGCCGACAAGGACATTATCAACGTCTACACCGAAAATATCCGCAAACATCTGCTTGGCCTCAAGAATGCCGTCTACCACACCGTAGTTACGGGTGTCGATGTTGCCTATTGCCGCATAGCCGTCTTCTTCATTCAGGCAATGCAGCATATCTACGGTAATATCCAACTGTTCGGGACCGGGTTTACCGCGGGACATATCCAACTGCAGCCCTTTTGCTTTATATTCTGCATATTCCGCTTTCAGTTCCTGCAAACGCTGTTCCAAAACGGATTTTGATAACTGTTTCAGCTCTTCCATTGAAATTAAAACGCCTCCAAAATTCACAAACCTAAAAAACATTGTATATATACTAATACATTTTATGCAAAAATGCAAGAATTATTTTAAAAAATTGCAAAAATAAAATATTATCTACATTTTCACCAAATTAGGACTTGACATTGGCAATAAATTCATATATACTAAGCACTGTTGCGGACGCTTAGCTCAGCTGGTAGAGCTTTCGCTTGACGTGCGAAGGGTCAGCGGTTCAAGTCCGTTAGCGTCCACCAAAAGCAAAAAGCCACCCATACGGGTGGCTTTTTGCTTTTGATGCACACTTATCGACGCAGAACCCGAAAATCCGCCCGCGGATTTTCCTCAGGTTTTGCGCGTACCCGCGACCTTGAATACACGTAAGTTGACACAAGAAAACCAAAAGAGTCCGTTAGCGACGCATCTTACGACATATCTTATTGTTATAACTACCCCTCAGTCTTTTTGCTTTCGCAAAAATCCAGCTCCCCTGACAAGGGGAGCCAAGACAAGGGTATCTCTTTTTATCTCTCCCTAATCTCTTTTTATCTCTCCCTAACTTTTTCTTGAAATTCCACCGCATATATGCTATAACATTGGTATATTTTATTTCTACATCCTAATTGGAGGCGTTGTATGAGCATCAGAATCGGTATTTTCGGATACGGTAATTTGGGACGCGGCATTGAAAGCGCAATTAAACAAAACGCCGATATGTCTTTGGCGGCGGTGTTTACCCGTCGTGACCCTTCCACCCTTACCATCGCAACAGCGGGCGTTCCCGTTTGTCACGTGGACACGGTAGCGGAATGGAAGAACAAAATTGACGTAATGATTCTCTGCGGCGGCAGTGCTACCGACCTGCCCGAACAGACGCCTGCGTTGGCGGCGCTGTTCCCCGTCGTGGACAGCTTTGACACCCACGCGAAAATCCCTGAGCATTTTGCAAACGTGGATGCCGCGGCAAAAAAAGGCGGTCACACCGCGATGATTTCGGTGGGTTGGGACCCCGGTATGTTCTCGGTAAACCGTCTGTATGCAGGTGCTATCCTCCCCGACGGCAAAGACTACACCTTCTGGGGCAAAGGTGTCAGCCAGGGACACTCGGACGCTATCCGCCGTATCGACGGGGTAGTAGATGCCAAACAATACACCATCCCCGTTGACGCCGCTTTAGACGCGGTGCGCAGCGGCAGCGAGCCCACCCTTTCTACACGTGAAAAACATTTGCGCGAATGTTTTGTAGTTGCGGCAGAAGGTGCCGACACCGCGCGTATTGAAAAAGAAATCAAGGAAATGCCCAATTATTTTGCCGATTATGATACCACGGTGCATTTCATTACAAAAGAAGAATTAGACCGCGACCACAGCGGTATCCCCCACGGCGGTTTTGTTATCCGCACGGGTAAAACGGGTAAAGACAACTGTCACAATCACGTGATTGAGTACAGCTTAAAGCTGGATTCCAACCCCGAATTTACCGCATCGGTTATCGTGGCATACGCCAGAGCGGTTGCGCGTTTACAACAGGAAGGCAACTACGGTTGTAAAACCGTGTTCGACGTCCCCCCTGCTTACCTTTCCGCAAAACCGTATGCGGAGCTTATAAAAGAATTACTGTAAAACAAATAAAAACACGGTACAAACCTTCGTTTGTACCGTGTTTTTGTTTTATCCTAACTGCGCAATGCTTTCGTCAAGCAGATGAATCTGCTCTTGCAATTTAGCGGCGGTTGCACGGTTATTTTCTACAACCGCGGCGGGCGCTTTATCGGTAAATGCCTTATTGTTCAGGCGCGCCATCACACTGTCCAACTGTTTTTGCAGGTTTTCTTTTTCCTTGTTAAGACGTGCACGTTCCGCATCGAGGTCCACCAATTCCGCCATCGGAATTTTGATGGTCGCATCAGGCGTAACGATGCTCACAGCACCGTCCACGTCAAAGCGGTCACCTACCTGCACGTTAGCGGCAGAAGCCAGCTTCTGCAGGAAGGGCGTACCCACCGTAAAGGTGTCTGCAAACGCAGTCTCTACGAACACCTCCGCTTTACGGGACGGCGGTACGTTCATTTCGGCACGGCGATTACGGATGGCACGAATCGCATTCATAATGCGTTCCATTTCCTGTTCCTCAGCCGCAAATTCCAAGTCAGCATCGTATACGGGCCACTTGGTACACATCAGCGTTTCACCTTCGTGCGGCAAGGACTGCCAAATTTCTTCGGTGATGAACGGCATAAAGGGATGCAGAAGTTGCAACATCGCGGTCATCACGTATACCAACACACGGCAAGCGTCTTCCCCGCCGTCACCCTGTAAACGTACTTTACACAGTTCAATATACCAATCACAGAAATCGTCCCAAATAAAGTCATACAGCTTCTGCACCGCGATACCAAGCTCGAATTTTTCAAGGTTATCGGTGACAGCCGCAATCAAGGTGTTAAGCTTAGACAAAATCCACTTATCCGCCATGGTCAGTTCTGCGGGCAGACCGAGTGCAATATCCTTGTCCCCGAGGTTCATCATAATGAAGCGGGAAGCGTTCCACAGCTTGTTCGCAAAGTTACGGGAGGATTCCACCTTTTCGGGGATATAGCGCATATCGTTACCGGGGCTGTTACCGGTTGCGAGCATAAAGCGCAACGCATCCGCGCCGAATTCTTCAATAACCTCAAGCGGGTCAACGCCGTTACCCAAAGACTTGGACATTTTTCTGCCCTGCGCGTCACGCACAAGACCGTGAATCAGTACCGTTTTAAACGGTGCTTTGCCCGTATAAGCAAGTCCGGAGAAAATCATACGACTGACCCAGAAGCCGATAATATCGTAACCTGTTACGAGGGTATCGGTGGGATAGAAATAGTCAAGTTCTGCGGTCTGTTCGGGCCAACCCATCGTGGAGAACGGCCACAGTGCAGAGGAGAACCAAGTATCCAGCGTATCCTCATCCTGTGCCAAATGCACACTGCCGCATTTCGGACATACAGCAGGCGCTTCCTTCGCCACAACGGTCTCGCCGCAATCTGCGCAGTACCACGCAGGGATACGGTGACCCCACCACAGCTGACGGGAAATACACCAATCGCGTGTACCGCGCATCCAATTCAAGTAGTTTTTGGTAAAGCGTTCGGGCACAAAAGTGATTTCACCTTTTTCCACTGCTTCAATAGCAGGTTTAGCAAGCGGTTCCATTTTCACAAACCATTGTTTAGAAATCATCGGTTCAATGGTGCTGTGACAGCGGTAGCAAGTGCCCACGTCGTGTTTACGGTCTTCGGTCTCCTTGAGATAACCGCCTGCTTCCAAATCGGCAAGAATCGCCTTGCGCGCTTCCAATGCGGTTAATCCCGCATATTTACCGCAGTCAAGCACCAGCGGCTCATCCGCTGCGGCTTTGCCGCTTACAAACAGCTCGTCCGCAACCGCTTTGTCGTTAGCACCGGTCATTTTACCGTCATAGGTAAACACACGCACCATCGGCAAAGAGTGGCGCTGTCCCACTTCAAAGTCATTCGGGTCGTGTGCGGGGGTGATTTTCACAACACCCGTACCTTTGGTCATATCCGCGTGTTCATCGCACACAATCGGGATTTCCTTGTCAAGCAACGGCAAAATCACGTGACAACCGTGCAGATGTGCATAGCGAGGGTCTTCGGCATTGATAGCCACCGCGGTATCGCCCAGCATGGTTTCGGGGCGGGTTGTAGCAAGCTCCAGCTTTTCACCCGTTTCCTTAACGGTATACAGCAGATGCCAAAAATGGCCGTCTTTCTCTTCGTATTCCACCTCAGCATCCGAGATAGAGGTCTTACATTTGGTACACCAATTGACCATACGGCTGCCGCGGTAGATAAGACCTTGTTCATACAAACGGATAAACACGTCTTTGACCGCATTAGAACAGCCTTCATCCATCGTGAAGCGTTCACGCTCCCAATCACAAGAAGAACCAATGGTTTTGAGCTGGCTCACGATACGGTTACCGTATTTTTCTTTCCACGCCCAGGCGCGCTCCAAAAAGCCGTCACGACCGAGCATGTCTTTGGTAACGCCTTCTTCGCGCATCGCTTCTACAACCTTCGCTTCGGTAGCAATAGACGCGTGGTCGGTGCCGGGCATCCACAGAGCCTCGTAGCCCTGCATTCTTCTGAAACGAATCAGAATGTCCTGCAAGGTGTTATCAAGAGCATGTCCCATGTGCAGCTGACCCGTAATATTCGGAGGGGGCATCACAATGGTATACGGTTTCTTTTCGACACCGTTTTCATCCTTCGCGTGTGAGGTAGCGTGAAAATATCCGCCGTCCGACCAAAAAGCATAGATGCGTTTTTCGACCTCTTTCGGGTCATACACCTTTGCGAGTTCTTTTCTTTCAGCCATATATCATCATCCTTTCGGCTATACCCAATTATATTACCATATTATACATATAAAAATCAAGCATAAAAACGGATAAGCCCCGCTTTTTTACAAAGCGGGGCTTATCTCTTGCATTAAAGGGGTGTTGAGGAGGGGAAATATACCCTTTTCTCGGGTACGGTTACAGTATACAGCATTCCAAAAAGCTTGCGTGAACGAAGTGTGAATAAATTGTAATAAAAATTTTCGAAAATCACCAAACAAATGTTTGCATTTTTAAAAAGTATGTGTTATAATGTGGTTAGCATCGGAGAAATCCGTATAATTTCAAACGAACAAACTATCGAAAGATTGCTATTGTGAAAGGATGGACGACCTATGAAACCGTTGACCGAAAAACAACAAAAAGTCCTCTCCTTCCTGAAAGAACGTGCGCAGGACGGTGTGCCGCCGTCGGTGCGTGAAATCTGTACCGCTACGGGCATTAAATCCACCTCTACCGTGCACGCATA
>JAZSED010000095.1:0-6356 GCA_045531495.1 Acutalibacteraceae bacterium | reverse complement strand
GACAATGACAACAGGGTTGTCCGCCTTTTTCACGAACTCACCTCCTTTGTTATTATTGGCCCTCATCTGCAGCTGAGGGGACTTCCCATCCCGCCAATAACAAAGGAACTATGCAGCCGTGTATCACGTTTCGCACCAGCACAAATCCGACTTCCCAAACCAGTTAATCCAGTCTGCTCTGTCTTATACGTCTCGACACTATTACATCTCATACAGGTACACATCTACATACTCATTCACGACCTAATACAGGTGTGATGCTGTAGGTGTATGACGAGTATATCGGGGAGTATGTGCCGCAAACAAATGCATCCATGCCCGAGAGCACGATGCCGTCCGCGTCGCCGCGAACCATGCGAAGTCTGATCTGACTGCTCGTACTGACGCAAATATTATAGCATAAAATTATGTAAAATTCAAGATATGTACAAAAAGAGCCCCCAGATATGGTGTTTTTCCATATCTGGGGGCTCAATTCTTGCCACTTGAAGGTGCCGCACAATTATGTTATGGTTTAATCACTGTGGCGCACCCGCCTTGGTGGGGGTTATTTTTTTGATTACTCCTACGGGTACAGGAGAACTCGTTGCGAGTTTTCCGTCTTTTGCGACAGCAAAAGTGCCGTTGTTTAGACGGCAAGGGAAATCTCGACGGAGTGGCTTGCCACTCCATCGAATACTCGTACGGGTCATCAAAAATCCCGAATGCAGACGCATTCGGGATTTTTACTTTTTCACTTTTCAATAAAATTTATATCCCTATACACCGCTACTAAATCGTTGTGATGCGCGACACATTCGTAATCATCGGTCAACGCGGCATAATGGGCATCTTTTTCCGTACCGTCCGATTCATAACCGGGGCGCAGGTCTATGACAATATATTCCGCTTGCTTACCGGTTGAAAGATCATATACGGTTTTACGTTGCGATACGGCAGGTAAATAAAAGCCGTGAGAAACAACCGACGCCTCTTCAGGAATGGATTGAAGTGTTTCGGTGATGGTTTTGTTGTTGTCAATGTTTTTAAAATATGATGTCACCGTACTGCGGAATTGCGACAGATGCGCTATGGACAGCAGGATAGCACAAGCGACCGCAAACGGTAATATAAACCGCCGTATTTTGCTTGATAACGTTTTTGCGTTGATGACCGTGAGGTAAATAATGAGCGCCAAACTGCCGAAACCATATTGGAAATGGATGGAATATTGGTATTCCCAATTGGGCATTACGTTGACCACCAGCATCGGTACTAATAGCAGCAAGGATGAGATTTTTTTGGTAAAAAACGGCAGGCAGGCAACAGGCAACAGCATCAAAAGCATAAACCGCACCTTTTCCATGGTGAACACCTGTTCAAACAAAAACGCAGGATTGAAAAAGACGGTTTTCAATACGTCCACCATACTGTTACTGCCTTCAGGCAGGTACGCACTGAAACGGGAAGAGGTCATCACGCCGTCGCCGAGGGCGGCAAGCAGAGAGGTAACCGCGAAGAAGTACACCACCGACACCAATAAAAGCGGTAACCCGTTTTTTACGTCCTTGCGGGAACATAATGCGTACAAAGCAAAGCACGCGACGTAAATAGCGGCATCTTCTTTTACGAGGAAGGTGAGTACCGCAAACAGCCAAATGCACCACGTCTTTCTTTTTTCGTAGAAGTAGCATAGCCACAGCAATAACGGCGCTAAAAACAGGTTTTCGTGAATATCGTAAAACTGCCCGCCCGTCAGTGCGGGAAAGAAACAGTAACAAAGGCAGATACAAAGGGTGCTGTTTTTGGAAAGTGCGGTGTGCCTGCAAAGCAGATACAGAGGAATGACACCGCTTGCTAAAATTACCGCCTGCATAATCTGTAAGTATACAGGAGAGGGGAAGATGAAATAACCGGGTAACAGCACATACCAAATGGGGGAAATGTGTACGGCAAAATGGGATAGTAATCCGTCTCGTTCGCAGGTGGTAAGCGGCAGGCCCGTTTCTTTCATATAGTAAAACATCTGTGAAAAGATGCCCAGGTCAAAGGTAGAGCTGATAAACCCTTTGTAACGGCAAACGGTGACAAGCGCGCTGTATGCAGTGAAAACAATGGCGGCGCAACCGATAAGTATCAAGACAGCTTTATCGGTCAACTCGATTTTTGAAAGGTCTAAACGGTGCTTTTGCAGTGCGTACAGGCAAATAACCAGCATAACCAACACAAGACACAGAGAAAACCAAAAGTTGTGCTCAAAAAAGGCTAATTGGCATAGATACGCAAAAGAAGCGGACACCAAAACGGCGGTTTCCCACGGTACGGTATCGTGCTTGGCAAGAACGCCTACAGCGGTCATAGCGGCGGTGACCGCTATCAGCATAATCAAAAACCGCACCGAAGACATAGCTGTTATATATTCTTTTAGTGCAAACCCGTAAGGGTTCAAGGCGGTTTCGATAAACGCCGCCATACACCACCCTGTAAACAGACGCGGCAATAATCGCTCAAGGGTCAGTTGCTTTACAATGGCTTTCATAAGTGCTCCTTTTCGAACGGGGATAAGCCGTTCAGCGTAATGTGTTAAAAAGGGGGGATGTCGTTGAAGCATCGCGTAAAATTTTTTCGTAAAAAGATACCCCGTCGCCGTTTGATAGTTTTTCTAACGGTAACCGTGTTAATTGTAGGGCTGATACGTTTGGATGCGCAGGTAATGCCGCTTTTGCGGCGGTATGCCCAAACACAAGCGGAATGGTTTGTGACCAAAGCGGTAAACGAGGCGGTAACAGCGGCTTTTTCCGAGGGAAAACCTGCATATAACGACCTTGTCACCCTGACGACCGCTGAGGATAACAGCATTACCTCGCTTGCTGCGAATACGACAGCCATCAACCTGTTGAAATCGCGTGTGTCGGTTGCTGTACTTGACCGTATCGGTGCGCAAAAGCGCTTGACCGTATCTATACCGTTGGGTACCTTGTTGGGCAGCCACTATTTTACGGGTAGAGGTCCTTTTGTCCGTATGCCGATAGGCATAAGCGGCAGTGTGTTGACCGACATTAAAAGCGAATTTACTTCCGCGGGTATCAATCAAACAAGGCACCGCCTTGTTTTAGAGGTGAAAACGCACCTGCTGACAACGGTACCGACGGCGCACACGACCGTGTGTGTGGACAGTGCTTTTATTATAACAGAAAGTATTCTTTTAGGCAAGATACCTGATGCATATACCGTGGTAGAAAATATTGACGAGGAGACGGTGGGAGAAATTTTTGATTACGGAGCACAACTTGAAAAATAACAGTAGCAAAATACAAAAAGAAATGGTATAATAACAGAAAATAGCTTTTCGGGAGAATGACAATGGATTTTGAAACAGCTGCCAAACGCGTAAAAGAGCTGCGCGAACAGATTGCATACCACAGCAAACGGTATTATGACCAAGATGCGCCCGAAATTGAAGATGATGAATTTGACGCGCTGACACGGGAGTTGAAGGCGTTAGAAGAGATGTACCCGTCTTTGATAACCCCGGATTCCTATACGCAAAAGGTGCACGGTGAGATTTCAAATTTATTTACACCCGTGACCCACGCGGTGCCGCTTGCGAGCTTGCAGGATGTGTTCTCGTTAGATGAAGTGCGGGATTTTGACCGCCGTGTCAGAGAGACGGTGGCGCATCCGCGGTATGTGGTGGAGCCGAAAATTGACGGTCTTTCGATTGCGCTGGAATATGAAAACGGTAAATTTGTACGCGGCGCGACCCGCGGAGACGGCTTTGTAGGCGAGGATGTTTCCGCTAATTTGCGCGGTATCGCATCTATCCCGTGGACGTTGCCCGTGGCGCTCCCGCGCCTGATTGTGCGCGGTGAGGTGTATATGCCGCGTAAGACATTCGCTATGCTGGTGGAACGTCAGCAGCAAGAGGGGGAAAAGACCTTCAAAAATCCCCGTAATGCTGCGGCAGGCTCGTTGCGGCAAAAGGACCCTGCGGTGACCAAAGAACGCGGTCTTGACCTGTTTGTGTTCAATTTACAACTGATAGAAGGGGAAACGTTGCTATCCCACGATGCGGCGCTTGCCCGCCTCAAAGAACTCGGCTTCCCGATGGTGCCTTTCTACACCGTAACCGACGATATTGAAGTGGCTATAAGAGAAATTGAACGTATCGGTACCGTGCGGCAGACACTTCCGTTTGACATTGACGGTGCCGTGTTAAAGGTTGCCGATTTTGCGGAGCGCGAGGAACTCGGTGAAACCTCAAAATTCCCGAAATGGGCGGTGGCTTTCAAATATCCGCCCGAAGAAAAGGAAACCACCCTGTTGGACGTTACGGTGGCGGTAGGCAGAACGGGTGTTTTGACCCCGACGGGCATTTTTGACCCCGTCACCCTGGCGGGTACGACGGTTTCCCGTGCCACTCTGCATAACGAAGATTTTATCAAAGAAAAAAACCTTGCTGTCGGTGACCGCGTGGTATTGCGTAAAGCGGGCGATATCATTCCTGAGGTGGTGCGGGTGGTATATCATCAGCCCGATAAGCCTGCTTTTGCCATGCCGCGTGCTTGTCCCTCCTGCGGCTCTCCTGTGTACCGTGAAGAAGGGGAGGCGGCACTGCGTTGCGAAAACCCTGCCTGTCCCGCGCAGGTTTTACGGCACCTGATTCACTTCTGCTCGAGAGACGCTATGGATATTGAAGGCCTCGGTCCCGCCGTGCTGGAACAGCTGGTGGATGCAGGTCTCATAACGGCGGCGTATGACTTGTATACGTTGGATTTTGCGGCGGTGTCTGCTTTGGAAGGCCTTGGTGAAAAATCAGCGGACAATTTCAAGGCGGCTATTGAAAAATCCAAGGAAAATGATTTGTTCCGTGTGATATTTGCACTCGGTATCCGTCACGTCGGACAGAAGGCGGCAAAGCTGCTTGCCAACCGCTTTGGCTCAATGGAAGCGCTGATGGCGGCGGATGAGCAGGCTTTGTGTGCTATTGACGGTTTCGGCGAAATTATGGCAAAAAGCGTTGTGGCGTTCTTTGCGTTGCCGCAATCGCGGGTGTTTGTGGAAAAATTGGCGTCGGCGGGTGTGAATATGACCGCGGAGCAAGCAATAGATGCAGACACACGGTTTTCTGGTATGACCTTTGTGTTGACGGGTACGTTACCGACCTTGAAACGCGATGAAGCCGCGGCAATCATTGAAAAGCACGGTGGTAAAACCGCGTCGTCGGTTTCCAAAAAAACCACGGTGGTGTTGGCGGGCGAAGATGCAGGCAGTAAGCTCACAAAAGCGCAGACGCTGGGTATTCGTATTATCGACGAAGCGACCTTTTTCCAAATGCTTGAATAAATAAAAATGGGTTTCGGATTACTCCGAAACCCATTTTTATTTATTTTGTAATAACCAGAGATTGATTCTCAAACTTCGCGTGACGGTCCTTTGCAATGCTTTTTGCGTACCGTAACTGCTTGCCGCTGTACGGGTCGTTGAAGTAGTAATGTGTTTGGTCGTAGCCGACCAACACCATACAATGCTCGTTGGTGCGCCACTGCAGTTTTTCACCGTTTTTCTCGTTGTACCAAACGGTGCCAAGTCCTACGGGCTCCATATAGATAGATACCCAAACAAGCACGGGAATGTCTTTTTCAATGTACTGCGCACAAAGCTGGTCCATTGTCAGCCCCGTGGTATTTTTCACGCGCGCAGTGTTGCCGAAATAGGAAACAAGAGCCCTTTCCATGACGGGAGCAAAACAACCCAGAGAATATTCATTTCTGGGATCGCCCACAAACTTATCGTACGGGTCGGGGCCGTACAATTTGCCGTCTTTGTTGTAAAAACTGCCTGTTTCAAGGTGGTTGCTAATAAAATCCTCTGCAGAAACTGTCTCGCCGCAGTACCGCAACGCCATAATAGCGGAAATGGTTTCGCAACCTGTGGGATAGGCAGGAAATTGTTTGATAAGCGGTACGTTTTTAATAATATGCGAGGCGGCGTTCGTCGGCGCGGCCGTGGTAGAGACAGCACGCTGTGTTGCCGGCTTTGTCGTGACGGTGGTTGAAACGGTGGTTGTCTGTGAGGTGGTGGGCTTGATGGTGACGGTTGTCGAGGTGGTATTTTCTGTGGTTTCCACGGTTACACCGCCGGGAATACCCCCTTGCATAGAAAAGAGACACCCGCCGATAAGCGCGATACCTAATATGACACAAAACAGCGCGAGCAAGAGCGGTGCTGTTTTCTTCATTTCCGTCACCTCCGTTCTCAGACAATTCATTCTACCCGAAAACTGTAAGTATGTCAATGTGTATTGTTCTAAAACCGTTCTTTCGGACATACATTGTCTCAAAGGAGGCGGACAGGCGTGGGGGTATTTATGACAG
>JAZSED010000147.1:0-4410 GCA_045531495.1 Acutalibacteraceae bacterium | reverse complement strand
CGCTTGTGACCTCGTAGACGAAGGCATGATCGACAAGAAACAGGCTGTTGCGATGATCGATCCCCGTAACCTCGACACCCTCCTGCATCCGCAGTTCGACGTAAAAGCGCTCAAAGCTGCTACTCCCGCGGGTAAAGGTCTTGGTGCTTCCCCCGGCGCTGCTTGCGGTAAAGTTGTGTTCACCGCTGAAGACGCCGAGGCTTGGAATGCCCGTGGCGAAAAGGTTATCCTCGTTCGTCTGGAAACCTCTCCCGAAGATATCACCGGTATGAAAGCTTCCCAGGGCATCCTGACCGTTCGCGGCGGTATGACCTCTCACGCGGCTGTTGTTGCACGTGGTATGGGTACCTGCTGTGTATCCGGTTGCGGCGAAATCAAAATGGACGAAGAGAACAAGAAGTTCGAATTGGCCGGCAAAGTATACGTTGAAGGCGATTACATCTCCATCGACGGCTCCACCGGTAACATCTATGACGGCATCATCCCCACCGTTGATGCTGAAATCGCGGGCGAATTCGGCCGCATCATGGATTGGGCCGACGAGTTCCGTACTCTGAAGGTTCGCACCAATGCCGACACCCCCGCCGACGCGAAAAAAGCGCGTGAACTCGGCGCTGAAGGTATCGGTCTTTGCCGTACCGAGCACATGTTCTTCGAAGCCGAAAGAATCGCTGCTTTCCGCGAAATGATCTGTGCTGATACCGTTGAAGAGCGCGAAGCTGCTCTCGCGAAAATCCTGCCCTATCAGCAGGGTGACTTCGAGAAACTGTACGAAGCGCTCGAAGGCTGCCCCGTTTGCATCCGCTTCCTCGATCCTCCGCTGCACGAGTTCGTGCCCACCGAAGAGGCTGACATCGAAGCGCTCGCAAAAGCACAGGGCAAAACTGTTGCTGACATCAAAAACCTCATCGCTTCCTTGCACGAATTCAACCCGATGATGGGTCACCGTGGCTGCCGTCTGGCTGTTACCTATCCCGAAATCGCGAAGATGCAGACCGCTGCGGTTATCCGCGCTGCTATCAACGTGCAGAAAGCACATCCCGATTGGAACATCGTTCCCGAAATTATGATTCCTCTGACCGGTGAAGTCAAGGAATTGAAATTCGTGAAAGACGTTGTTGTGGCTACCGCTGATGCGGAAATCGCTGCTGCCGGCGTAGAGCTCAAATACGAAGTGGGTACCATGATGGAAATCCCGCGTGCGTGCTTGACCGCTGACGACATTGCGAAAGAAGCTGAATTCTTCTGCTTCGGCACCAACGACCTCACTCAGATGACCTTCGGCTTCTCCCGTGACGACGCAGGCAAATTCTTGACTGCTTACTATGACACCAAGATCTACGAGAACGATCCCTTCGCGAAACTCGACCAGACCGGTGTTGGTAAACTGATGGATATGGCTGTAACTCTCGGTAAAAAAGTTCGTCCCGAAATCCATTGCGGTATCTGCGGCGAACACGGCGGCGACCCCGTATCTGTGGAATTCTGCCACAAGATCGGTCTCGATTACGTGTCCTGCTCGCCCTTCCGCGTGCCGATCGCTCGTTTGGCTGCTGCTCAGGCTGCTATCAAAGAATCTAAATAATTAGGTTTATAGAGCAAAAAAATCACCCTGCCGAGAAATCGGCAGGGTGATTTTTTGTAAAATTCTTTCCTTTTTAGTTGCAATGTGATATAATGTATAATGATACATAATGATTTGATGAGGCAATGTATATGAATGAAGAATGCTTGATTTGTAAGGCTCCGCTGACATATCTTGACACCGAGGAAGTCATGGAATGTGAACTTTGCCACAAAAAGCAAAGTAGTAAAACAAGGTGTATAAACGGACATTTCGTTTGTGATGAATGTCACACAGGCGGAATGGACGAAATTATCTCGATATGCTTTAACAGCGATTCCACAAACCCTATCGAGATTATGGAAGAAATGATGTCTATCCCTTCCTGCCATATGCATGGGCCGGAACATCACACGATGGTTGGCTCTGCACTTTTAACCGCTTATAAAAACGCGGGCGGCGATATAGAATTAAAATCCGCGCTTTATGAAATGCAAAAACGCGGAAAACAAGTGCCGGGTGGTGCTTGTGGGTTTTGGGGTGCCTGTGGAGCAGGTGTCAGCACCGGTATGTATGTTGCCATTGCATTAAAATCAACACCGCTTGCCAAAGAGGCTTGGGGACTTTCAAACCAAATGACCGCCAAGGCGTTGGACGCAATAGGAAACAACGGCGGTCCCCGTTGTTGCAAACGGGATTCTTACCTTGCCATCACCGAAGCAGTCAAATTCACAAACGAGAAACTAGGAGTTAAGATGGAGATGGATTCAATCACCTGTTCTCGTTCTCATATGAACAATCAGTGTATACAAAAGGCGTGTCCGTTTTACAAGAAAAAGGTAGCCTTTATTTGTGTGCACAATTCGTGTCGCAGTCAGATTGCAGAAGCGTTGGGAAAACATTTGGCGGCAGATGTATTTGACTTCTATTCCGCCGGAACAGAAACAAAACCCAAAATCAATCAGGATGCGGTTAGAATTATGAAAAAAATGTATGGCATTGATATGGAACAAACACAATATTCAAAGCTGATTACGGATATTCCAAATCCCGATATAGCCATTTCAATGGGGTGTAATGTAGCATGTCCTTTTGTAGGAAGACCTTTTGACGATAATTGGGGATTAGAAGACCCTACGGGAAAAACAGATGAGGAATTTGAGAAAATAATCAAAAAAATCGAAGAACATATTTTAGCACTCAAAGAAGCATAGAAACTTCACGCGGTAAATACCGTAAAAGCTACTTCCCCTGTGTGCTGTCATATATATATCGCCATAATATACGTTTTTCGCACTATGGTGTTGTATTTCATAAGATTGTATTGTATAATACACGGGCAATAACTATCAAGGAGAGAGAACAATGAACGCCATTTTAACCTTTTTCACCGACACACTGAACACGGTCGCGTGGATGTATATTCTGCTGCCCTGCGTGATGCTTGGCGGCATCTTCTTCACGATACGCAACCGTGGGTTGCAGTTTGCAAAGTTCGGTTATGCCATAAAAAACACCATCGGAAAGGTGTTTCAAAAGCAGGCTACAAAAGCCGGCGCTGTTACACCGTTTCAAGCGGTAACCACCGCACTTGCCGCCACCGTTGGCACGGGTAACATCATCGGTACAAGTCAAGCCATTGCCTTGGGCGGCTACGGTGCGCTTTTCTGGCTATGGACCGCCGCTTTGCTCGGTATGATTATCAAATACTGCGAGGTTACCCTGTCGGTTGCGTTCCGCGAAAAGAATGAAAAAGGCGATTGGGTCGGCGGCCCTATGTATTACATTACAAACGGCATGGGAAAGAAATGGAAATGGCTTGCTGTGTTGTTTGCCGCATTTGCCGTTTTGGCTTCCTTCGGCATTGGCAACCTCTCGCAGGCGAACAGCATTTCCACCTCTGTTAACAACGCCATTATCGCTTTTATCCCCTCTGCCGCAGGCACAGAAGGCACTGTCAGCCTCTGTATCGGTATTGTGCTCGCCGTCATCTGCGCACTTGCTCTTTTAGGCGGTATCAAAAGAATCGGCAAGATAACCGAGCTGCTTGTGCCGTTTATGAGCCTGTTTTACATTGTTTGCACCCTCCTCATTATCGGCGTCAATTTTGCCAATATCGGTGAAGCGTTCAAAAACATCTTTGTCGGCGCCTTCACACCGCGTGCGGTTTGCGGCGCAGCTTGTGGCATTGCTATCAAAGAGGCTCTTGTTTGGGGCTTGAAACGCAGTGCATTTTCCAATGAAGCAGGTCTCGGCTCTGCAGGTATTGCGCACGCAGCCGCTGATACCGACTCCCCTGTCAAACAGGGGCTTTACGGTGTCTTTGAAGTATTTGCGGATACCTTGGTCGTATGTACCCTCACCGGTCTTACCATTATTGTCAGCGGCATCGACATTGCATTCGGCAAATCGGTCAGTTCCGAACTGATTACCGGTGCCTTTGCCACCGTTTTCGGCGACAAATTCGCCGCCCTTTTTGTCGCTGTTGCGCTGTTCCTGTTTGCTTTTTCCACCATTATCGGTTGGTCGCTGTACGGCACCCGTTGCGTGGAATACCTGTTCGGAGTCAAGGTTTCCAAAGTCTATCAGTTTATCTTCTCCGCTATGATTATCGTAGGCGCCACCACCTCATTGGAGACGGTGTGGGGTTTGGCAGACACCTTCAACGGTCTGATGGCTATCCCCAACTTTATTGCGCTGTTTGCTCTTTCGGGCGTGGTAGCAAAACTCACCAAAGAGCATTTCGATGCAAAATCTCATAGGTTGAAATAAAGGAAAAATCCGAGGGGCGCTCGTGGGTGCCGCCGGTTTTCCTTTTTTTTTTCCTCCAAAAAAAATTTTTTTTG
>JAZSED010000046.1:0-2377 GCA_045531495.1 Acutalibacteraceae bacterium | reverse complement strand
GGGTATCCTGGTGGCGTTCCACGAAGACACCGCGGCTAACACCCGCAATACGGGTGACCATATGTTCCAGGCAGGCACCGGCAGCCTGGTATTGCTTAACAACGGTGCCGGCTCGTACGCAAAAGCCGCCGGCTTTGGTGTTGCTGTATATGACCACAACAACACGCTGGGTACAAATGGCGCTGCCATAAAAGCACCTTTGTCCGCTGTTATCAATAACACAACGGGCGACACCGACGAACGGAAGTTTGTCAATTCGAACATTGACGGCGAACTGTTTGCAAACAATCTTGTCAACGGCACCAAATACGATCTGATTGTAAAGGTTGTGGGCACCAAGGTGAACGTAACGGTAAAAGAAACCGAAACGGGCACGGTGGTACATACCAAAGAGAAAACGCTTGAAAAAGCCGATGAGGGGTATTTCTCCTTTGGCTCGGGCAACGGTAACAACTGTTTCTATGCTATCGAAATTCAGGAATTGGACGAAAAAGGTCTTCCCGTTCCGTTCGGCACCAAAACCGGTAAAGACGAGGTCGAAACCTTGAAAATCGACTTTGCCGATGTACCCGAAGTACCGTATTACAACGGCAAATACTATTACAATCCGGATTATGACACGGCGGATACGTCTGCTTCTGTAGTAGTCGGTACAGATGCTCTTACTGCCGGGAGTGCTAGCTACACTATCAACACCCAAGAACAGATACTCACCGATTACTTAGAGAGCAAGTTTGCTTTCTATTATTCGCAGGAAGGCAAATTTAGTTTTGAACGTCCTAACATCAACGGCTATGTTGTAAATGCCAGCGGTGTAGAATGGACGGGTGAGGCAGATGCTGCAGCAAATGTATTTACTCCGGACACCAAGATCAATACCAACAGCACTTGGGATGCGACGGTTCGCTCGTATATAGATGGCGTCGGCCCGACCGGCAACACCGGCAACGGTATCGCCAAATGGGCAGTAGCTGATAACCAGTGGCTCCAATATACCAACAACGAAAAGAACTGTGACGGTGCATTCCGTAAATCCGGCTCTATTGCGTTTAAGGATAAGAATGGCGAATTGCTCCAGATTGACAACTTCAAACTGGATCTTGATTTCAAAATGTTTGCTGACGGCACGTATGATCACAGCAACATCGCTGTCGGTTTCCACGCCAACCAGCCGTATCTGGAACGCAGCAGAAAGACCCAGGCATTGTTTGCGATTTCTCCCTTCGGCGGCTACTTCCTCGGTGATGACTTTACCATCGCTACCGACGAAACCTACAAGATGTTTAACAAATCTACCGGTGGGTATGATGATTACACAGCTACTGCCGACGCAAACTTTATTACCAGCCATAACTTGACCAACTCTGCGACCGGCACCAGAGCTATGGTATGGCCGTACGTGAGTGAAAAAATCGGTCACAATACGAAAGCACACCTGACCCTCACGGTTGTGGGCAATACCGCCACCGCGAAGGTTACCAAAGGCGAAACGGTTATCCTTGAAAAAACCGTGACTTTGGGTACTTACTATGGTTCCGGTTATTTATTCCTGTCCGGTGCGAACCAGCAGGGTTGGTACAGTGACATCGAAGTGACCCGTTTGGATGCAAACGGCAACCCCGTTGATTTCAGCGATGATAACGAAGGTTGGACCTTCGGCGAATCCTTTGATGCGAAAGCTACTTATCACAGTGATGATTCCAAATTCTGGCGCAACACCGGTGCGGATATGTTCTGGATGGCAGGCGGCAATGCTACCTACTACCTGTTCGATAATCCCACCACCTATGCGGACGATGCGGCAACGGTTGCACATCTGAAAGAAAAGTTCGATTTTTATGCATATTTTGGTGGCGGTCTCTTCAAATTGGAAGAACCGTATCAGGACAGTGAAGATTCTACAGCGACGGACGATACCTGGTCCGACGTTGGCGGCGCGGCAAACTATGCGCGTTGGTACTACGGCACGCAGGGTCTGACTATGAAGACCGGCAACGATACTACCAATGGCGGCGAAGCGTTGCGTAAAGGTATGACCCTTTCTCCGAAGGTAAACGGTGAGCTTATTAAAGCGCGTAACGTAGAGTTATACACCGACCTGGTGATGACCTATAACCAATACAACTACAGTATGTGGAACATCTCTTTGCGTTCTGCCGAAGAGGGCCGTATTATCAACGGTAACACCGACACTAACAACAAGTATGCCGACCACATTGCGTTGCAGGTAAGACCTGACGGTATTAACGTTGCAGACGGCACAAAGGTATGGGAGACCACCGCTGCTATTACCGGTGCTGACGGCTATACCGCGTGGAACGACGGTGCAAAACACTACAATGTACGCGTATATGCGAAAGTTGTGAATAACAAGTTG
>JAZSED010000113.1:0-10804 GCA_045531495.1 Acutalibacteraceae bacterium | reverse complement strand
TGAATTTTCGGAAAAATCGGTTTCGGGCATTTTCGCGCAGCCCGCCAATAACAGCACACACAACAGTGCGCAGAAAGTTACTTTTAAAAATTTCATAGTACGCCTCACGAAAACAGTGCAACAATAGCGTTGAACACGCCGGTACTTGCGATGCCCATAATCACACCGGCGGTTAAGACACCGAGCATCACAGCGGCAGTGCTTTTTTTGAAATCCATATCCAAGAGAGACGCCGCTAAGGTGCCTGTCCACGCACCCGTGCCGGGTAAGGGGATGGCAACAAACAGCATCAAAGCCCAGAAAAGACCGCGGCCGGCTTTTTCTTGCAGTTTTTTTCCGCCCTTGTGTCCTTTTTCAAGACAGAAGGCAAAGAATTTACCGATATACTTTTTGTCTTTGCCCCATTCCAGCACCTTGCGTGCAAACAGGAAAATAAAGGGGACAGGCAGCATATTACCGATAATAGCAAGCACGTAAACCTCCCACAGCGGCAGGCCCATACCCACACCGATCGGTATCGCGCCGCGCAGCTCGACAATCGGTATCATCGAAACCAAAAACACCCATAAATACTTTTTCATAATCAGCGTTTCTCCTCAAATAACGCCGCAGCTTCCATATCCGCGGTAAAAATGGCGACGATTTCGGGACGGAAATCGAGTGCCGAGTTAAAATCGTATTCGTTTGCGGCGGCAAACGGCCCCATATGCCAACGGATGAGCAGAATTTCATCCTGCGTGAGTTTCATAAAGTTCTGTAACATAATGACCGATTTTTCGCCGTGGCCGCAGGGGAACTTGTCTTCTATGGTATAAGACGGCACCATTTCCCAATCAAAACGGCCTTTCACATCGGATTTGGAGCCGTGGTCACTGTACACCTTTTTGTTTTTGTAATCGGGCACGTAAAAGTTTACCTTGCAAAGGTCGTGGCAAAGGCCCGCTAAAACACAACTGCCGTCGGGCAGCCCTAAAGCAAGCTCGCGGTTTTTCTTCAGAAGCAGTGCTGCCACGTGTATGCTGTGCTCCGCAAGTGCGCCTTCGTAGTTGCCGTGAAAACGGGTGGATGCGGGCGCAGTATAGTAGTCGGTGGATACGAGATAACGCAGCAGCTTGTCCATACCTTCGCGATCAGCAAGCTTCAGCGCCGCCTCCGCCACGTCGCGCGAGGAAACCTGGGCAGGGTCACCTGCAATACCCACTTCGTTCATAAACCAGGAAAGCAATTGCTTTTGCCGTTCATTTACAATATGCATTACAAACCTCCTATATAATAGGTTATATATATTCCATTATAAAATACCATACCTTTTATAATATTGCAATAGATTTCCCTGCGAAGAGCACACATTTTCGTAGGGGCGACCATTGGTCGCCCGTTCTGTCGGACGGCAGAGGACGCGTATTGGTGGTTTTGTACGATAAATTACTATATATTGTGGGTAATGCAGCACCCTGCCACAAGGCGCGAAAAATAACAAAAATTTTTCTTGACCGAGTTGAAAATATGTGTTATAGTATCTATACCTCGTAAAAGGGGTTTTATTTTTGTGCCCATTTTTTGGGTACATTTCCCTTTAGTCGAGGGAGGTCAAAAGGCGGGCGAAACCGCCACGCCTTAAAAATTCCGAATATCGGGAGGTGCCGTTATGCGCGTCAAAATCACCCTCGCTTGCACCGAATGCAAGCAACGCAACTACAACACGATGAAGAACAAGAAGAATGACCCCGACAGACTGGAAATGAACAAGTACTGCCGTTTCTGTCGCAAGCACACGCTGCACAAAGAAACGAAGTAATCGGAAGGAGAGAAAAGTATGTTTGCAGGCGGATTTATTGCAGCTATCGCTGCTCTCGTCGCCATTCTCATCTGCGTACTTAGCAATCTCAATATGTTCTCCGATCTGGCGGCTTTAGGTCTGGGCAAATGGCTGGACCGTTTCTTCGCTTTCATCACCCCGCAGAAGGTGGTATTTTTCATTGCTGTGGTCGTTTTGGCCATCGGCGTGTACTGCTACTTTGCGGGCAAAGCCAAGCTCAAGAAATCCGGCGAAGACGTATCCTTTGTTCCCGCTAACATCGCGAAGTTCTTCCGCGATACCAAAGGCGAGTTCAAAAAGATCGTTTGGCCGACCTTCCCTGCGGTTGTTCGCAACACCGGCATTACGCTGGCTGTATGCGCACTGCTCGGCTTGGCAATCATTCTGATTGATGCGGGTTTGGGTGCGCTTATCGAACTGCTGACGAAAATCGGCGGCTGATAACGCAAACATAATCAACGTCAAGGAGGAATAGCCATGAGCGAAGAGGCAAAATGGTATGTCGTACACACGTTCTCCGGATACGAGAATAAGGTGGCCAGCAACCTTGCAACCACGGTGGAAAACCGTCATTTGCAGGATTGGATCAAGGACATCTGCATTCCTACCGAGACGGTTGTGGAAGTGAAAGACAACCAGAAAAAAGAAGTGGAACGTAAACTGATGCCCGGCTACGTGCTGGTGAAGATGGTTATGACCGACGATTCCTGGTTTGTGGTGCGGAACATCCGCGGCTGCACAGGCTTTGTAGGTCCGAACGGTGTTCCCGTTCCGCTCACCGAAGAGGAAATTGCCGCTCTCGGTGTGGAGAAACACGAAATTGAGATTCGCTATGCTGTCGGCGACACCGTGCGTATCGTGGAAGGTCCCTTGGAGGGCTTTAGCGGTGTTGTTGATGAGATTGACAGCGAAAAGAACAAAGTCCGTGTTACCATTTCTATGTTCGGCAGAGAAACTCCTGTGGAACTCGAATTGGAACAGGCAGAGTTAATGGATTAACTCGACAAAGACAGATTGTACGAGACGTATGTCTCTTACCTGCCGTCGGACAGTCTTCCGACTGTGGGAGGAGTGAAAACTCCGCCTTACCACAAATTTTGGAGGTGCAATTAAAATGGCTCAGAAAATTATCGGTTATATCAAACTGCAGATTCCGGCAGGCAAGGCAACGCCCGCGCCCCCGGTAGGTCCTGCTCTCGGTCAGCACGGTGTTAACATCATGGCGTTCACCAAAGAATTCAACGAACGTACCAAGAACGATGCCGGCCTCATCATCCCCGTTGTGATCACGGTTTTTGCCGACCACTCCTTTACCTTCATCACCAAAACCCCTCCGGCAGCGGTGCTGATTAAAAAGGCGTGCGGTATCGAAAGTGCTTCCGGTGTTCCGAACAAGAACAAGGTTGCTAAGATCACCAAAGAACAGGTGCAGAAGATCGCCGAACAGAAAATGCCCGACCTGAATGCCGCTGACCTTGAAGCCGCTATGAGCATGGTGGCAGGTACTGCGCGCAGCATGGGCGTTGAAGTTGTCGACTAAGACCTTTTCAGTTGACAGTGGGAGGAAAAATCTCAAAATTCCGTTTTACCACTTATACCGTTACAGAAACGGTATCTAACAGGGAGGATAAACCAATATGAAACACGGTAAAAAATATGTCGACAGCGCGAAGCTTGTCGACCGTACTACTCTTTATGATGTAAACGATGCTCTTGACCTGGTTGTAAAAACCGGCAAGGCGAAGTTCGACGAAACCGTAGAACTTCACGTAAAATTGGGTGTTGACAGCCGTCACGCTGACCAGCAGGTTCGCGGCGCGGTAGTGCTCCCCAACGGCACCGGTAAAAACCTGCGCGTTTTGGTATTTGCCAAAGGCGATAAGGTACAGGCTGCTTTGGATGCCGGCGCGGATTACGCAGGTTCTGATGAACTCGTAGCGAAAATCAGCGGCGGTTGGATGGATTTCGACGTAGTTATCGCAAGCCCGGATATGATGGGCGTTGTGGGTCGTCTCGGTAAAGTGCTTGGTCCCCGCGGTCTTATGCCCAACCCAAAAGCCGGTACCGTTACCCCCGACGTAGCGAAGGCTGTTACCGATGCGAAAGCCGGTAAAATCGAATACCGTCTTGACAAAACCAACATCATTCACTGCCCGATCGGCAAGGTGTCCTTCGGCGTAGAGAAACTGCAGGAAAACCTGGACGCTCTGATGGGTGCTATCGTGAAAGCGAAGCCCGCGGCGGCAAAAGGTCAGTACATCCGTTCCTGCACCGTGGCTTCCACCATGGGCCCCGGCGTAAAAATCAACCCGAACAAATTCGGCGCGTAATTTTTCACAAAAATTTTCATTTAGCTATTGCAAAACAAAATGTTTTGTGATACCATAGCCGACGGGAACAAACGCGGTGCGTTGTACCGATGTTCTTGTTGCTATAATTTAAGGACCTGACAAAGAACGATTTTTGTTTGCGACAAAGCCGATGAACGCAGAAATACTTTGTGTATTTCAAGAGAAGAGGCGAAGGCGCGGGCGAAAAGCGGCTTTGTAAGGCGCGGCGGGCTTTGTTCCCGCCGGCTATATATAATGCTGTTCTTCCACAGACAGTAGGTTTCCCTTTGGGATATAATCAAAACGCAGGTTTTGGCCTACCGAGGCAGAGAGCTTTAACAAGACGCCCTTACGGGTATTGAAATGTTAATGCTGTCCCCTCATGTGGAATCACGTGAGGGGATTTTTTATTCACGGATGTAACGGCATACATTCCCATTACGGAGGTGAAAGAAATTGGCTAACGAAAAAGTGTTGCAGGAGAAACAAGCGTTTGTTGAAGAACTCGCGCAGAAACTGTCTACTTCTACCGCAGGTGTTGTTGTGGAATACAAAGGCATCTCCGTGGAAGACGATACCATTCTCCGTCGCAAGCTGCGTGCAGCAGGCGTTGACTACGCCGTGGTGAAAAACACCATGTTGCGTCGTGCTGCTGAAAAAGCAGGTCTGGAAGGTCTTAACGACGTTCTCAAAGGCACCACCGCTTTGGCTGTAAGCGCAGAAGATCCGGTTGCCGCTGCAAAGATTCTTTGCGAGCAGGCGAAAGCGGACGAGAACTTCAAAGTGAAAGCAGGTTTCCTGGACGGTGCGGTGATTGACATTGACCGCGTAAACGAACTCGCGAAACTGCCCAACAAAGAGGGTCTCATCTCTATGCTTCTCAGCGTACTCAACGGCCCCGTCAGAGGCCTGGCTGTCGCTCTTAACGCGATCGTCGAAAAAAATGGCGGCGAACCCGCTGCCGCTGCTGAATAATCAGCAAAAAACAAAAATGATAAAAATTGGAGGATTAAACCATGTCTGAAAAGATTACTGCTCTCGTAGAAGAGATCAAAACCATGTCCGTTCTGGAAGTTGCAGAGCTCGTGAAAGCTCTCGAAGAGGAGTTTGGCGTTTCCGCTGCTGCTCCTGTTGCTGTTGTTGCTGCCGGTGGCGCTGACGCCGGTGCTGCTGCTGCCGAAAAGACCGAGTTCGACGTAGAACTCGCTTCCGCCGGCGATAGCAAAATCAACGTTATCAAAGCTGTTCGCGAAATCACCGGTCTCGGCCTGAAAGAAGCGAAAGAATTGGTAGACGGCGCTCCGAAGATGGTAAAAACCGGCGTGTCCAAAGACGAAGCCGAATCCATCAAAGCGAAACTCGAAGAAGTTGGCGCGAAAGTGGAACTCAAATAAGTTTTACCTTCATAAGCAACACCGCGGTGAATTTTCACCGCGGTGTTTTCTTATTTATATATTTATTTTGATGAACATCTCTTTTTTTGCTCTTTCCAAGACTTCTTTTTCGAAATTCGTTAATACACACTCTGTGCATCGCCCGCCCTCATCCAACGACACGTTTTCAAGCGCGCACCTTCCGTTGTTTTGGTATATACAAAGGAAATTTTCACATTTTTGCATACTTCCACCTGCTTTCAACAGCATTATACTCCCCTTTAAGCGAAAATGCAACCAAAAATGGTTATATAATTCAAACCGTCTGTGGATATAGTATTGTGGTAGGAGATGGTGAAGATGTTTAAGATTGATAATGAATTCAAAAATGCCAATATATCCCGTACGGTACGGTTTACCGAGCCGTTGTTTGAAGAATTAAATCAAGTGGCGGCGCAAAATGATATTTCTTTTAATTTACTTGTATTGCAGTGCTGTAAATATGCATTGGAAAACAGGGAAGAGGACTGAAACACCGCGGTGTTTTTATTTTTGGATTGTACAAAATTACGGTGATATCGTAGGGACGATTCACGAATCGCCCGTGAATGATATGCAAACGGTGCGGGTGAATCCGCACCCTACAAAAATGTGTGTACAAATCCAAAAATGTAGGGAACGGATGTATCCGTTCCGCTTTGATAATAGTTGCGGGCAGTCGGGGAAGCCTGCCCCTACGATACCAATCAAATTATGTTCGTAGGGGACGATGTCCACATCGTCCCGAAGATATGCGGCTACTTTGCTGCATATGTTTCTGCAAAAAAAGAGAGAATGTACCTTTTATGATACATTCTCTTTTTTGTTTTTACATCTTGGATTTTACGGTATCCACCATATATCTGCCGACGTCTGCCATAAACTTGACACCTGTTTCCACTAACGGTTGGGGCAGCTTGCGGATAAACACGTCCGCTTCAAAGGTCAAATCCCCTTCATACCCGATTTCTGCCAAAGCATCCAACACGGGCGCCCACTCAATGTCCATTGTATAGGGCAGGGTGTGGCGGTCTTTCTTAAAATCCACATCGTGTACGTGTAACGCCTGTAAGTGTTTTTTGCCGAGGGTGCGAATAAAGGTCGGAATATCCTCGTCGGTGAGGGCTGCGTGACCGATATCCAGACAGGCGACCAGCCACGGAGAGTTTAAGGTTTCTAAATACGCCAAAAATTCCTCGGGACGGGAACAAACACTGTCAGCGATATGCTCGCTCTTGTGGTTATAGTGCCACATATTTTCGAGTGCCACCTTGATGCCGAATTGTTCACAGTAGGGGATAAGACGGTTGTAAAACGCAATATTCATATCCCACAATTCCTGCTTCTTGGACATATAGTCAAGATGCTGTTTTGGGTGTACCACGATACATTTCGCACCCAAAATAGCGGCGATTTCCATACTGCGCACGATGCTCTCAAACCGCCACTCATCCTTTTCGTCACCTGCAGAGGTATGAAACGGCGCGTGCGCTTGGTTACACGGCAGACCGATGCTGTCGGCAAAACTGCGCATTTCTTTTGCGCGTTCACGGTAATTCTCTTTATTCAGCGGGCAGTTCTCCGCGTCGGTAAACATTTGGAACAGGGACATATCGTATGCATCGTATCCCGCGTTTTTGAGGATGGTTACCGCTTTTTCAAAGCCAAACATTTTCAATAAATCTTCGGTCTGGGTAGACAACAACATAAAGGTCACTTCCTTACACAGTATATTCTCATTATAGGAGACAAACGGCGCAAAAGCAAGGGTTTTTCTTGCTTTTACGGGAAGAATATGGTACAGTAGGTAGAGTGAGGTGTGTTATGAAAACTGACAAACTGAAAACCGCCCTGAAAGTGTTTGCCACCTTTTTCAAAATCGGCGCGTTTACCTTTGGCGGCGGCTACGCGATGATTCCGCTTATCGAGCGCGAAGCATCCGAGAAAAACAAATGGGTAACCAAGGACGATATTTTAAACATTATCGCCATAGCGGAATCCACCCCCGGCCCTATCGCCATTAACTCCGCCACCTTCGTGGGCTATCGCGCCTGCGGTGTGTTGGGCTCTGCGGCGGCAACCTTGGGTGTGGTACTCCCGTCCTTTATCATCATTTCGATTATCGCGTTTTTGCTGGGCGAGTTTGGTGACTTAAAAGCGGTACAATACGCCTTTTTCGGTATCCGCGCGGGCGTTTTGGCGTTGGTGCTCAAAGCCTTGTGGTCAATGTTCCGGAAAAACACCAAAAACCCCTTTGCGTACGGTGTGATGATAGCCGCGTTTTTGTCGGTGGCGGTGCTGGATTTGGGTATTCTCCCGGTTATCATCTGCTGTGCGGTGGCAGGTATCATTGCCGCCGCTATTGAACGCAGAAAGGGGGAAAAACAATGATTTTGCTTATCTTGTTTTTAACCTTTTTCCGTATCGGTATTATCACCTTCGGCGGCGGCTATGCCATGTTGCCGATGGTACAGGAGGCGGTGGCGAATAAGGGTTGGATGGCCGCCGCTGAGCTTATCGACTTTGTGGCGGTGAGTGAATCCACCCCCGGCCCCTTCGCGGTGAACATCGCAACCTTCACGGGTGCCGAGGTGGGCGGCCTGCTCGGCGCGGCGTGCGCCACCCTCGGCGTGGTGTTGCCGTCCTTCATCATCATTCTGATTGTTGCGCGTATTTACGACAAGTTTTGTAACAGCCGCCTTGTCAAAGGTATGATGAAGGGCTTAAAGCCTGCTGTTGTGGGTCTTATCGGCGCGGCACTTGTCTCTATGTGTCAAACCGTACTGTTTGAGGGTGGTCTCACCTCGTTTAGCGACGTAAAACTGTATATTTCGCTTAGCATCTTTGCGGTGATGAGCGTTTTGGCATTTAAGAAAGCGCATCCGATTTTAATTGTGTGTTTGTCCGCCGCCATCGGCATCGGTTGCGGTTATCTGTTGGGATTTTAAGGAGATGTTTGTATGATTTATAACGGCATTGAAATCCACGGTGCATCGTGGGTAGAACAAACCGAAAACGGTGTCGTTCCTCGCCGCTATCCTGCTAAAGTTCGCGAAGCGCTGGACGAAATCGGCAAAAACTCCGCTTTAAACCTGTGCGGTATGGAACTGCGGTTTGTGCCGGAAGGAGAGGTAAAGATTACCTTGTCCACCGTCGGCGAAAAAGCGTTTAACCGTGCACAGCTTTACTATGGCAGTACCCAGGCGGGTTGGGAAACGGGCGAGGTGAAGATTCAACACGCCCCACGGGAAATCACCTTCCGTCCGTCTGCACGTACCGACTTTTTAGGCAAAGCGGCACAGGCGTGTAACCATCCGTTCAAGCCCACCGTTTTGCGTTTGGTGCTTGAAAATGCGCCGATTATTATCCACAGCATTGAAGGGGCTGTCCGTCCGCCTAAAGCGGATGAAGTGCCTGCTGAAACCATTTTGTTTTACGGTTCTTCCATTACTCACGGTTCCTTAGCGGCGGCGCCGTCTACCTATTGGACCCGCCGTGTGTCCGAGAACTTAGGGAGAGACCTTATTAACCTTGGTCTTGCGGGCTCTTGCCTTGTGCAAAAAGAAGTGGTAGATTGGCTCGCTTCCCGCGAGGATTGGCAGGTCGCGGTACTCGAAATGGGTATCAATATGCTGGATAAGGTGGAAAGCGAGGATTACCGTTCCCGTGTACGGTATATGCTCGAAACCATGCACGCCGCCCACCCTGACAAGTATAAATTCTGCGTTGACGTGTTTTACTATTACGGTGACGTGTTCGGTGCCGCTCGCGTGAAGGAATACCGCAAGATTATGGCGGAAGAAGTGGCACGCATCGGCTCTGACCGTCTTATCCACATAAGCGGCCTTGATATTTTGAGCGGCATCGGCGGTCTTTCGGAGGATATGGTACATCCTAACGTGGCAGGCGTGGAGGAAATTGCACGCAATATGACCGCAAAACTCGGTGCATACCTCAAATAAGTAGAAAAAACTATGTAAAGACAACCCTTTTTCATTGAAAAAAGGGTTGTTTTTTTATTTGTGGCTCGTTTATAATAAAAGTAACAACGGAACACAAAGTAAAGGAGAGGGCTTTATGTTTAAAAAAGTGTTGTCTTTGGTTTTGGCAATTGCCGTGGTGTGCTGTGTCATACCGTTTGCCGCGGCAGAAGAAACAAGCGGCTTGGCGGTGACCGATAACGGTGTGTATACCACGACGGTATTCAGTGAGATGCCGCAAACGCTGGAGGCGGAAATCAAATTGACCGCTGCGCAGAACAGCCGTACCTGTATGCTGTTCAGTAACTGGTACTATAAGTGTTACACCTTCTACGAGGTGGCGGTGAACGACAAAGGACAGCCGTACTTGTATTGGCAGAAAGACAGCGATGCGACGGCGGAAAAACTGACCTTTACCGACGTTACCGTAGACACGGGCGCGTGGTTAACCTTGAAAATCACCGCCGACTTCGCAAAAGGTGAAGTGTATTGCTACATAGACGGTGAATTGAAACAGACGTTGACGACCGCTTATACCGAAGCGTTCCCGTTAGAGTCCGCTTTTTCGATAGGCAACAACCTGCGTCAGGGTCACGGATATAACTGGCGTGGTGAAATCCGTTCGCTTACCGTGTCGGGCGAAAAGGGTGTGTTGGCACAGTACGACCTTGCCGACAAAAAGGAAGGGGACACCCTTGCGGATACCGTCGGCGGTCATACGGCAACGTGGGAACAGCTGTGGTTTGATGAGCGTCACCCGGTCGGCGACTATGATTTTTCTGTCGCGGTGGTAGGTGACACCCAGACCTTGGCGAAAAACAACCCCGGAACGCTGCCCGGCATGTACAACTATATTAAGGACACCGCTGCGGAAAGAAAACTGACAACCGCTTTCACCCTCGGTGACCTTACCGACACGGGTTCGGGCGTGAAAAAAGAATGGGATGCCATTACCAATGCGATGAGCATTCTGGACGGTGTGGTACCGCATAACGTGATGCGCGGTAACCATGACCATAAGGATTGGTATAACGAGTACATCACAAAAGAGGCATACGGTGCAGGTGTTGTGACCTATGACGATACCATGAATAACTACTACCGTGAGATTGAAATGGGCGGTGTGCAGTATCTTATTGTGGTGTTTGAATATCACCCTGCTACCGCGGTACAGAATTGGGCGGTAGAGGTTATCAAAAACCACCCCGACCATCGCGTGATTATCAGTACCCATGACTTTACCAATACGAGAGGTACGTACAC
>JAZSED010000086.1:0-10036 GCA_045531495.1 Acutalibacteraceae bacterium | reverse complement strand
GATGCTTATGTCTTTGGGACAACGCATATTGACGCGGAGCATCAAACAACAGGTCGCGGTCTGCCCCTTCGTACGCGGCTATCATACCTTTACCACCACCCGAATATCCCGACAACGAAAAACAGGTTAATGCTGCGTCTTTATTTAAAAGACCGGCTTTTACAAGCGGGTGTACCAATGCGACAAAGCCGCTGGCGTGGCAACCGGGGTTGGCAATTCTTTTAGATGCTCTGATGCGGTCCGCACCGTAAATTTCGGGGAAACCGTACGCCCAGCCGTCTACTGTGCGGTGTGCCGTAGAGGTATCAATCACCGCCGTCGTATCGTTTTCAATCAGTGATACCGCTTCTCTTGCCGCCGCATCCGGCAAGCAAAGGAAAGCAATATCCGCCGCGTTTAACGCTTCTTTTCGGGCGGCGGTATCCTTACGTACCGCATCCGCAAGGGTAATCAATTCTATATCGGTTCTTGCAGATAAACGATCTGCAATACGCAAGCCCGTCGTGCCTGCGCTACCGTCAATAAACACCTTTGTCATTCTGCCAGCATCTCCTTCACATAGGCGATTTGCTGTTCTACCGAGCTAATAGAGGTGCCGCCTGCGGAAATTCGTTTTTCTACGCAGGTTACAAGATCAATATCGACATATACATCCTCATCAAACAGGTCGCTGAACGCTTTGTACTCCTCAAGGGTCAGCGTTTCGAGAATCTTTCCTTCCGCGATACATTTCGCAACGATTTGTCCCGAAATCTTATATGCACTGCGGAACGGCAAACCCTTTTTTACAAGGTAGTCTGCAAGGTCGGTGGCGTTGATAAAGCCCGCCTGTGCCGCTTTTTTCATAGTATCGGTACGCGCGGTCATGGTTGCGACCATCGGTGCAAACACCGCAAGACACATTTTTACCGTTTCAACGGCATCAAACACACATTCCTTGTCTTCCTGCATATCCTTGTTATATGCAAGCGGCAAGCCCTTCAAGGTGGTCAACAGTCCCATAAGGTCGCCGTATACTCTGCCCGTTTTACCGCGCGCAAGTTCCGCCATATCGGGGTTTTTCTTCTGCGGCATAATGGAAGAGCCTGTTGTATACGCATCGGACAGTTCTACAAAACGGAATTCCCAACTCGACCACAAAATGATTTCCTCGGAAAAACGGGACAGGTGCATCATCAGAATAGACAACGCACTGAGCAATTCCACGCAGAAATCACGGTCGGAGACACCGTCCAAGCTATTGCGGCAGATGTCATCAAAACCAAGCTTTTTCGCTTCAAATACACGGTCAGTATCATAGGTAGTACCCGCCAAAGCGCAACTGCCGATAGGCGATACATTCATACGGCGCACACAGTCTTTTAAGCGGTCAATGTCCCTTAAAAGCATCATCGCATATGCCATCAAATGATGACCGAAGGTGATAGGCTGTGCGCGTTGCAGATGGGTATACCCCGGCATAATAGCTGCTTTATGCTGTTCTGCCTGCTCGGTTATCGCCGTCAGCAATGCGCGGATACCATCAACAATGTCAGCGGTTTCATCCCGCAGATACATACGTATATCCAACGCCACCTGGTCGTTTCGACTTCTCGCGGTGTGCAGTTTTTTACCCACGTCACCAAGGCGTGCGGTGAGTTCCTGCTCCACAAACATATGAATGTCCTCGCAGGACATATCAAACGCCAAAGCACCGCTCTCTAAATCATCCAGAATGCCCTGCAACCCGTCAATAAGGGTCGCCGCTTCCTCCTCGGTGATAATGCGCTGTGCACCCAGCATAGCGGCATGTGCCATACTGCCCGTAATATCCTGTTTGTACATCTTATAATCGAAGCGAATAGAGGAATTAAAATCATCCGCTACGCTATCGGTTACACCTGCGGTTCTGCCCGCCCACATCTTTGCCACTGCTGTTTCTTCCTTTCAAAAACCAGAAATCGTTCTGCACGAAATTCGTGCAGAACGCAATTTTTCTTATTTATTCTTGGCATCTACCATTGCCTGCACCTTAATCGGCAGACCGTAGAGGTTGATGAAGCCCGCGGAATCCTTCTGGTCATAGTCACTCTCGCCAAAGGTGGCGATTTCTTCACTATACAGCGAATAAGGACTCCAGACACCCGCGTTAATCATATTGCCTTTATACAATTTCAGCTTTACGGTACCCGTAACCTTCTCCTGCGTTTTATCTACAAACGCGCTCAAAGCTTCACGCAGAGGCGTAAACCACTGGCCGTTATAAACCAACTCCGCAAAGGTAATTGCCAAGCGTTCTTTTTCGTGTGCGGTCATCTTATCCAGACAAACGGACTCCAGCACTTTGTGTGCCTTGTAAAGAATAGTGCCGCCGGGGGTTTCATATACACCGCGACATTTCATACCCACAAGACGGTTTTCTACGATGTCGATAATGCCGATACCGTTAGCGCCGCCGATCTCATTGAGCTTCAAAATAATGTTTTTTGCGGACATTTTCTCGCCGTCAAGCGCAACCGGCACGCCCTGTTCAAAATCAATGGTCACGTAGGTAGGCACGTCGGGCGCCTGTAGCGGAGACACACCCATCTCCAAAAAGCCTTCTTTTTCGTACATCGGCTCGTTGCCGGTGTCTTCGAGATCCATACCTTCGTGGGACAGATGCCACAGGTTCTTATCTTTAGAATAGTTGGTTTCTCTGTTGATTTTCAGCGGAATATTGTGCGCCTCGGCATAATCAATTTCCTCTTCACGAGATTTGATGTCCCATTCTCTCCAGGGCGCGATAATCGGCAAATGCGGTGCGAAATGCTTGAGTGCCAATTCAAAACGTACCTGGTCGTTACCTTTGCCGGTACAACCGTGGCAAATGGCGTCAGCACCCTCTTTAATGGCAATTTCCGCAAGACCCTTTGCAATACAAGGACGCGCGTGGCTGGTGCCAAGCAGATATTCTTCGTACACAGCGCCCGCTTTCATGGTAGGGATAATGTACTCGTCTACATATTCCTCGGTGAGGTCCAATACATACAGTTTGGATGCGCCCGTTTTAATGGCTTTTTCTTCCAAGCCCTCCAGCTCGTCCGCCTGACCGACGTTACCCGACACCGCGATAACTTCACAGTTGTTGTAGTTTTCCTTCAGCCACGGTATGATAATGGAAGTATCCAAACCGCCCGAATATGCCAATACAACTTTCTTAATGTTTTCTTTGTTCATAACCATTGCCTCCGATGAATAAATATACAAGATTTTTTGTTGGTATGCAGGGATTATACCACGAAATGCAGG
Source organism: Acutalibacteraceae bacterium (assembly GCA_045531495.1). GTDB lineage: Bacteria > Bacillota > Clostridia > Oscillospirales > Acutalibacteraceae > URNF01. The sequence goes on along the minus strand of JAZSED010000086.1, from coordinate 6,766 downwards.
TTTGTCAACCCTAAAAATGAAAAAATATACACATTTCTTGCCTTTTTTCAGTATTTGGATGTATATTTGCGATTTTATGCAGAAAAATATACATTTTTAGGCTAAAAGCCCTTCCCTACACGCACAAAAAACAACCTTTCTATTTATACTACTTATAATATTGGATGTCAAGTGAATGCGGGAAAAAGTTAGCACACAAATTTCAGTTGCCTTCTTTCGCCAAAAGTGATACACTATAGCCAAAGGAGAGGGTTGTTTTGAACAAGAAACTTACGGTAATAAACGACAGTGGAAAACGCCTGTTTTGCATCGTCTCTTCCGATAAAGATTTAGAAGAACAAATGAAGGACGTGCTGGGCGTCACCCCGGGATACGGTATGACCGTAGAGGTCACCGAAACACAAGTACGCTTGGTAGATTACTTCCACGGCGACACGCGTGCAGCCTTTACCATTGTATCTATGGAAGATACGGATGAAGATGTATATTTAAATTGGAAAACGGAAGAGTAAAAAAGGGTTGACAGCAAACCCCTTTTTATGGTATTATACCCCTGCTCGTTTATACGCTGGTTTAGCTCAGTTGGTAGAGCAGCTGATTTGTAATCAGCAGGTCGGGGGTTCAAGTCCGTCAACCAGCTCCAAAAAAGTCGGGATCACTTCTGTGATACCGACTTTTTTCGTGTTGGCGGCGAAGAACCCCCTGCGACGTTTTGCAAAGCAAAACTCGACGGAGTTGCATGGCAACTCCCGTTCAAGTCCGTCTTTATTTCCTTTTTTCGTGTTGGCGGCGACGTTTTGCAAAGCAAAATATCAAACCCGTTGTTCTTTACACATTTCGCGGTATCGCCGCGGCGAAACACCGAAGCTGGCAGTAAATTTACGGTTAAAGTATTCGGCGTTGGCAAAGCCCACACGCGCCGCGATATCCCCTATCGCCGTTTCTTCCGTACGCAACAGCAGCCGTGCGGCCGCAAGACGTTTTTTTGTCAGCATTTCGCCAAAAGACATACCAAACAACTTATCTAAAACACGTTCTGTATGCCGTGTGCTGAAATGCAAAAACGTCGCCAACGTACCGAGTGAAATCTCCTCATTATACGCGCTGTTAAAAAACTCTTCTATATTTTCTGCAAGCAACGTATCGGCAACCGTTTCGGTCTGCACAGGCAAGTCCGTAACAGCCGCCACCAACTCATACGTTGCCAAAAACAGCAATTCCGCAACACAAAAGGACGGTTTACCGCTCTTGTAATTCTCCGCAGCAGGCAACAGATACGTTTCATACACCTTCGTGTTTTTCAGCACGCATACATCCTTGATAGTATCGCACGCCGTCTGAAAAAGCGTATACAATGCGCCCGTGGCGGCAGGCGCCGTCTTATACCGATAACTGACGCGAAAAGCATCTCCGTCGGCAAACACATAGTGTACCGCACCGGGCGGCAATATGGCGACGTCCCCCGCCTCCAAATACACGTCCTTTTCCTCAACCAGGATATGTAAACCGCCTTTTACCGCCACGTGCACTTCATAGGACGAATGAAAATGATAGTTCTCGCTTTTCTTCACACCGTCATAAAACCCATCGTTGATAATACATTCCAGCCGTAAGCCTTGCTTGGTAAGCGAAAAGCCCACAAACCCGTTTTCGTTCAGTTTTACAGTATGCATCGTAAAATCGAGACACCGAAAACGCATTTCGTGTCCTTTTCCTTTCTTGCTTTTTTGACCTATGATTTGTATACTGTAATTATACCATAACTGTCAAGGGGGCATTTACCATGACCATCAAACAACGCGTGCAAAACGCAGATATTTTACTCGGCTCGCACGTCAATCTGCGTGACCCCATCGTTACCGAAGTGTTAGGCTCTCTCGGATATGATTTTCTGTTTTTGGATATGGAACACACCACCCTTTCCACCCAAGACGTCTATCATCATCTGCTCGCAGCAAAAGCAGTAGGCACGCCCGTCTTTGTGCGTGTACCTGCCGATGACCTCACCAATACAAAACGCGTATTGGAAATGGGGCCTGACGGTATCATTTTCCCTATGGTCAAAGACGAAGCACACGCCAAAGTATTGCTGGATTGGACGGTATATCCGCCCTATGGCAAACGCGGCTGCGGACCGAAAGGCGCGGTGCGGTACGGATTGGACGATGAGCCGACATTCTACCGTGAAGGTCACCTGAAATTGTGCCGTTTCGTACAGATTGAGCAGGAAAGCGCCGCCTTGGACGCCAAAAATATCGCCGCTCTCCCCTATGTAGACGGTTGTATACTCGGTATGCACGACCTGTCGGGGTCCATCGGTAAATTGGGAGACGTTTTCTGTGAGCGCAATGTCGAGCTGGCGACAATGGCAATTGATGCCTTCAAAAAAGCCGGTAAAACGGTTGGTGTTTCCACCTATGCTACCGATGCTGCCACTCTGCAAAAATACCACGATATGGGCATCAATATGATTTCTACCGGTGCCGACTACGACCATATTATCAAAAAAGGGATTGAAACGTTCAAAACCATACACACCATTTACAAGGGGGAATAACCTATGCGCGGCAGTTCACACATTCATCATCACCCCTATTTTCCGCCTACACGCACAGCGGAAAAGGCGGCGCCTTACATCTGCCGTATTGCGCCGTTTGAGGACGGTTTTACCTTTGATTGGTTGGTAACATCTAAAGCGGCGTATACCGTTTATTATACAAAAAAAGATACCGAAGAATGGCAGACGTTACCTATTGCAGGCGGCAGAGCACATATTGACGGTTTGGAAACCGATTGCGATTATGCATTCTACGTTACTTGTGACGGCATTCAAAGCCGTACGCGGTACGTACGCACAGGTGCTATTCCCGCAGGCACATCTGTCATCAACTATCTGCATCCCGAGGACAATTGGTACGATTGCAGCGGTCATTTCCTGTGCAGCCCCTCTATCGTGCGATTGGAAAGTGGGCGCATCATCGCCTCTATGGATCTGTTTGGACCCGAAATGCCGCAAAATATGACCGTTTTGTTCTGTTCGGATGACAACGGCAACGATTGGCATTATCTCAATGATTTGTACCCGTTCTATTGGGGCAGTTTGTTTGTACATCGCGGTGTGTTGTATATTATGGGGCTTACTATGGAGTACGGTAATCTGCAAATTGCTGCATCGTATGACGACGGTGTCACCTGGACCGCGCCTACAACCATTTTTTACGGGTCTAACGTGCTGTGTCAGTATGGCGGCGTACACCGCGCACCGATGCATTTCACCTCGTTTAACGGACGATTATACACCTCTATGGAATACGGCTGTTGGCGTGCGGGGTCGCATCTGCCCACCGTTTTATCCATTGATGAAAACGCCGACCTTTTACAGGCAGAAAATTGGGTATGCGCTCCTTTCCTGCCGTTTGACGGCGATTGGAAAGCTGCCGGCATAAAACAAGGCGACACGATGGAAGGCAATATCACAGTATATAAAAACGAGATTTACAACATTATGCGTTGGAAAACGGGAGAATTGTTACAGTTGAAAGCAGACAAAAACGATCCCGAAAAAATGCTCACCTTTGATTGCATTACCCAAGCACCCGTGTCCAATTCGATGTTCAGAGTGATTCCGCATAAGGACTATTTTCTCTTAGTGACCAATCGTAAAACAGAAATTGCAGCGCGCATCTCCGTGCGGTCATACCGCAGTGTGCTGTCCATCTATAAAACCTATGATTTCAAGGAATTCGCCTTTGTGCAAGACGTTATCAATGCCGAAGAGGACGATGCCTCCAAGGTAGGTTTTCAATATCCGTCTTTTATCAAAGAAGACGACACCTTGTACCTTGCTATTCGTTCGGCATTTAACAATGCAGACAGCTTCCACAATTCCAATTACATTTTATTTTATAAGACGACGATATAAAAGAATGAGCGGCAGGAAACTTCCTGCCGCTTGTTTCGTTTGTGCGTGCAAAACCGTGTTGCCCATAGGGCTACGGGTTCAACTCGTATACATACTCTACGAAACATAAAAGGCACCCACACGGGGTGCCTTTTATGTTTGGCTGGGATGGCTGGAGTTGAACCAGCACGGGCAGAGTCAAAGTCTGCTGTCCTACCGCTAGACTACATCCCAATGTGTAAAAAAAGGGTCTGAATTACGCTATGCAAACAGACCCGTTTTTGTTAAATGGGGTGGATGATGGGATTCGAACCCACGGTCTCCAGAGCCACAATCTGGCGCTTTAACCAACTAAGCTACAACCACCATATGGCGCGCCTGAAGGGACTCGAACCCCTGACCCTCTGCTTAGAAGGCAGATGCTCTATCCAGCTGAGCTACAGGCGCGTGTAGGACGCCTATCAGGCGTGGTACTTGGAGCGGGTGATGGGAATCGAACCCACACAACCAGCTTGGAAGGCTGGGGTTCTACCACTGAACTACACCCGCATATCAAAGCGTGGATAATAATACCACAAACCTGCGGGTCTGTCAAGTAAAATCCTATAAATTATCTTAAGTTTTTCAATCAATGCTTTTCCGCCATCTTTTTGAGATGCGGCAACGCTTTGTGAAGGTCATAAATGCGAATATCTGTATCCCCTATATCGGTCAATGCCGTATAATCTGACGTAAAATTCCTCTCTTTTTTCGTGTAGCGTTCAACCATATTCTCCCAAATGCCGGCTACTGTTGTTGCGGCTGTTGGATATCTTGCCACCGCGCGCAGCATATCGGCGGTTTGATTGGCTGATAAAGTCAGCTGTCCGGAGGGAAAGGATACCGCAAGTCCTGCGGTGTCAGTATATGTGACCTTTTCCGGCAATGTCACACCTATGCCGTTACCCAAATATTGTAACCATTCCCGCAATTGCTCAAAGGTGACATCTACATAGAAATCCGCCTCTTCCCCCCGCGCTTGCAAACGTTCAAGCAACACCGCCGCGCCGTCTTTGCGATACACTTCGTCCGTTTCCCTGTCAACAAGCGGCGTTGCGTTCACCTCTCGCGCGGTCGGGTCTACCGTTACCAACGTATAAAACACCGTTTGCTCTTCGCGCAATATACACAATACGCCGACCGGTTGTACGGTTATTTCTTTTTGCGGTAGTTCTTCTAAGAAAGGCGCTTTTTGCATACGATGAAACACCAAAATAGCAACGCCAAGCAACAACACCATAACAATCGGCAAAAATACCGTCATCTGTATATAAAAAGGTATAGATTTTAATTGCAGTCGTTTCATTTGCTCTCCCCTAAAAATTTTTTGATTTTTTAAAAAAACTATTGACATTTTCAAAACTTTGAATTATTATAATATTGTAATCATTCAACGAAGGGGGATGTACGATGAAGGACACCGATATTGTCGCTTTATTCCGCGAAAAAGGTATACGACCGACACCGCAAAGAGTGGAGATGTATCAATATCTGCTGACCCATCCGACACATCCCACCGCGGAAATGATTCACAGCAATTTAAAACTCACCTGTTCGCTGATGACCGTGTATAACGGGCTTGATGCGTTACTTGAGGCGGGCTTGCTTCGTCTGGTAACCATAGAGCCGGGTATTAAGCGGTTCGATGCAACCGTCGGTGAGCACGGACACTTCCGTTGCAGAAAATGTCAAACAGTATATGATTTCCCTTTAAATATGGGAAATATACAAGTGGCGGCTCTCGACGGATTCAAGATACTCGACCACGACCTATACTGTAGCGGTATCTGTCCCGACTGCGCTGCAGTCAGCAAATGATTAAAAAATAATTTTTTGGAGGAAAATGTCATGAAAAAGTATGTATGCTCTGTTTGCGGTTATGTTCACGAGGGCGAAATGCCCGAGGGTTTCACCTGTCCCCAATGCCACGTTCCGGCTTCTAAGTTCAAAGAGGTTGGCGGCGGTGAAAAAACCTGGGCTGCTGAACACGTTGTCGGCGTAGCAAAAGGCGTTGACGAAAGAATTATTGAAGGTCTCCGCGCGAACTTCGAAGGCGAATGCTCTGAAGTTGGTATGTACCTCGCTATGGCGCGTGTAGCACATCGTGAAGGTTATCCCGAAATCGGTCTTTATTGGGAAAAAGCTGCTTACGAAGAGGCAGAACACGCCGCGAAATTTGCGGAGCTGCTCGGCGAAGTGGTTACCGACTCCACCAAGAAAAATCTCGAAATGCGCGTAGACGCTGAAAACGGCGCTACCATGGGCAAATTCGAACTCGCGAAACTCGCGAAAGAATTAGGTCTGGACGCTATCCACGACACCGTACACGAAATGGCTCGCGACGAGGCTCGCCACGGAAAGGCTTTTGAAGGTTTGCTTACTCGCTACTTTCGCTAATCAAGAGGAAAAAGTCGACCCCACTGCCCTATTCAACCTCTCCTATGGTTTGTTTATACTAACCGCAAAAGGTGAACAGGACAACGGTTGCATCATCAATACAGCATTTCAGGTTTCGGAAAATCCCACCCGTATTGCCATTTCTTCTCAGAAAGGCAATTTGACCCGTGAAATCATCGAAAAAACAGGTGAATTCAATCTTTCGGTGTTAACCGAAGATGTCCCCTTTGAAGTCATCCGTCATTTCGGTATGCAATCGGGCAGGGATGTGGATAAGTTTGCGGAGTGCACCGAAGAACACCGTGCCACTAACGGTATTCTCTATATCCCGAAATATACAAACGCCTATATTTCGGTTAAGGTAGAAAAAACCACCGACCTTGACAGTCATATACTGTTTATCGGTGAAATTACCGAGGCGAAGGTTCT
>JAZSED010000026.1:0-5951 GCA_045531495.1 Acutalibacteraceae bacterium | reverse complement strand
CGATACGTAAACGGTATCCAAATTACCGTCTTTCAGGGTATAGAGAAAGTCCATTTCCCTTTTTTCCAAAACATATCGATATGCATCCTCTTTGGCTTCTTCACCTTCCGTTTCCACCGTCTGTACAGGCAAAGACCCCTCATCACCAAAAGAGAGTTGCGTGCCGTGCAATTCCAATTTTTCTATCCATTTGAATAGTTCTAATTCGGTCAACAAGGAAGCAAGTGCCTCGCGTTGCATCGACTGCACTGCGTAATGCGAAATATCGGTATCAATCGGTGCTGAAAGACAAATTGTACCGAGTTCGCGGCTCATATATGCAGATTCTTTCCCCGTTTCCAATTTAGAACGCAAAGAATCGCGGATATCCGCCGTTTCCAAAGCCGCATACAATGCATCTATAGAATCATACGTTTGCAACAAAGCCATTGCCGTTTTTTCGCCAACACCCGCCACGCCGGGAATGTTGTCACTACTGTCCCCCATTAACGCCTTAAGGTCAATAAGGCGCGCAGGCGGCATACCGTACTTTTCTCTAACAGCTTCAGGAGTAAACACCTGTGTTTCGGGGTGTCCCGCTTTGGTAGATGCCAACAATACCGTTACCGTATCGGTAACCAACTGTAATGCATCGCGGTCGCCCGTAGCAATATAACACGGCATCTTCACCGCCATTGCCGCGCGGGACAACGTACCTAAAATATCGTCCGCTTCGTATCCTTCTTTTTCCACAATGTGGTATCCCATTAACGATAATACGTTTTTCAAGACAGGCATTTGCTGGCGCAATTCTTCTGGCATCCCTTTTCTGCCTGCCTTATACGCTTCATATTGCTGATGACGGAACGTAGGTGCGTGCACATCAAATGCCACCGCAATATGGTCAGCGTTGCTCATTTCCTTGAGCTTTTGCAGAATATTTAAAAAACCGACAATCGCATTGGTATATCGCCCGTCTTTAGTGGATAAAAGACGTATTCCGTAAAAGGCACGGTTGGCAATACTGTTGCCGTCAATGACCAATAAACTCATTTTTTAACCCCTTTCGGCAGGTTATCATACATAGTGTTTTTATTTTACCATAATTACTGTAAAATGCAAAGAGAAAGTTGATTTTTTCTTGAAAAAACCGTTGACATTCCGCAATTTGGGTGCTATAATAGGCAAGTCTTGAGAGAGACATATATGCGAGGATGCTGGAATAGGCAGACAGGCACGTTTGAGGTGCGTGTGTCAACGACGTGTGGGTTCAAGTCCCATTCCTCGCACCAAAATAAGAGCGATAGGCAAATGCCTATCGCTCTTATTTTATTGTGAATAACTGACTACGCCGAACCCCGTTAGGACGCGTCAGCGGACTACAGGGAGTTGCGTGTACACACTTCCGTACAGAACACACTATACCGCAACTCCGGTTCAAGTCCCCGAAAAAATTGCGCTTTCGGAATGTAACCAATCGACTTAACCAAAAAACCACTAAAAAAGCAGAACACGCTTCCGTGTTCTGCTTTTCTCATTTTCTTATCTCCCAAACGGTGTGCCCGCGTTATTTTTCAGAATAACGTCGTGGTAACCGCCTTCTACGATACTCGTAGAGGATACCAAGGTCATCTTTGCTTCTCTCTGCAGGTCAGGAATGGTGATAACACCGCAGTTGCACATAGTGGATTTCACTTTATACAAGCTCTTCGCAACGTTATCACGGAGAGAACCCGCATATTCAACGTAAGAGTCAACGCCTTCTTCGAAGGACAGTTTCGCTTTGCCGCCAAGGTCGTAACGTTGCCAATTGCGCGCACGGTTGGAACCTTCACCCCAATATTCCTTCACATAAGTGCCGTTGATATTGAGTTTATTGGTCGGGCTTTCATCAAAACGAGCAAAGTAACGGCCAAGCATAATAAAGTCGGCGCCCATCGCGAGAGCCAAAGTCATATGATAGTCGTGTACAATACCGCCGTCGGAACAAACAGGAATATAAATACCGGTTTTCTCGAAATATTCGTTACGCGCGTTCACAACGTCGATAAGCGCGGTTGCCTGGCCACGGCCGATACCCTTCTGTTCACGAGTGATACAGATGGAGCCGCCGCCGATACCGACTTTAATAAAGTCAGCACCTGCTTCCGCGAGGAACATAAAGCCATCGCGGTCAACAACGTTACCTGCACCAACCTTTACAGTGTCACCGTATTTTTCACGGATAAACTGCATGGTTTTTGCCTGCCAGCAGGAATAGCCCTCAGAAGAGTCGATACACAGCACGTCCGCACCGGCTTCAACCAAGGCGGGTACACGCTGTTCGTAGTCGAGAGTATTGATACCCGCACCAACCAAATAGCGTTTTTGCGCATCCAATACTTCCTGCGGATTTTCTTTGTGCTGGGAATAGTCTTTACGGAATACCATATAGGCAAGCTTACCGTTTTCATCAACTAACGGCAAAGAGTTGAGCTTGTGTTCCCAAATAATATCGTTGGCCTCTTTCAAGGTGGTGGTTGCAGGCGCGGTAATGAGCGATGCCAAGGGGGTCATAAACTCTTTTACCTTGGTGTCCATTTCCATACGGCTGACACGGTAATCGCGGCTGGTAACAATGCCGCAGAGTTTGCCGTTGGGTGTGCCGTCATCGGTAATGGCAACGGTGTTGTGACCGGTACGCTCTACTAAAGTAAGCACGTCCGCCAAGGTGTCTTCCTCGGTGAGGTTGGAGTCGCTGACAACAAAGCCCGCTTTATAGTTTTTTACACGAGCAACCATTGCCGCTTCGTCTTCAATAGACTGCGAGCCGTAGATAAAGGAGATGCCGCCTTCTTTTGCCAAAGCGATAGCCATAGTATCATTAGAAACCGACTGCATAATTGCGGAAACCAGCGGGATGTTCAAGGTGATTGCAGATTCTTCACCCTTCTTGAACTTCACTAACGGGGTTTTCAAAGAAACGTTCGCAGGAATACACTCAGGAGAGGTATATCCCGGTACCAAAAGGTACTCACTGAAGGTATGAGACGGTTCGCTGAAATAGTAGGCCATAGTATTATCTCCTTTACTCTTTATGTGCAGCAAACGGGCAGTCCCCTGCCCGCGCTGAATATTTTTGTTATTCTATCACATTACCTTTTTCTCGTCAAGCAAAAAACCACAATTTTTGCACTTTTTTCTCTAACTTTGCTGTTCGTCAAGTGTCATACGGCAAGGCGGCAGAAACTCATCCAAAAAACAGTCTACTGCTTTTATCCGCATTTCGCGCAAGCGTTGCTCCGCAGCATCCCTTGCACTCTTAAATTCCATATTGCCCTGTTTCAATTCTTCCTCGCATTTAATAAGTGCAGACAGCTTATCAGCCGCCTTTACAAAGCGTTTCTCAAGCGTATAGGTATCATCGGGTGACAGCAGTGCGGCATACTGCTCTCGCAGGTCGTCGGGCAGCAAGCTCAAAATAGACGCCTTTGCACCTTTTTCCACCTGTTTATATGCTTCTTTCATCGCAGAGTTGGTATACTTAACGGGCGTAGGCATATCACCTGTCAATATTTCGGGCAAATCGTGATACAGTGCGATCATCACCGCTTTTTCTGTATTAACGTTACCGTCAAATCGTGTATTTTCCAACATTGCCAGCGCGTGTACCAATACCGCCACGTCATATGAATGTTCACAAATGTTTTCGGGATATGTATTTCTCATAAGCGCCCAGCGTGTAATATACTTCATACGCATCAAAGCACCAAAAAACGCATTTTTCATCATTTCACACCTCACTTTTTTAGGATACCATTTTCAAAGAAAAATTGCAATAAAAAAAGAGAAGCATTCGCTTCTCTTTTTTACACATTTTCGGCAATTAGACCGCGCGGGTAACCTTACCCGAACGCAAGCAACGGGTGCAGGCGTAAATTCTCTTCGGAGAACCGTTCACAACAGCCTTTACTTTCTTAATGTTGGGCTTCCAGGTACGATTGGAACGACGATGAGAGTGAGAAACCTGAATACCGAATACTACACTCTTGCCGCAGATATCACATTTCGCCATGGTCTGCACCTCCTTCTTCAAGGGTAAACCGATAAATCCGAACACCGTTTTGGAAAGGCGGATTTTCGCTCTACCATCGTTAAAATACTCGGTAATCCGCAAGGATCACCTGCGTTTTTGCCTTGCTAGAACAAAAATCCACTCTTTTCAAAATCTACGACCGAAAAGCGGGTAGATTTTGAGGGGTTTTTGCTCTTCTTTTCTGTAGATGGGCTAACGCCCATCAAAGAAAAAAGGGTAAAAAGCACCGAAATATACCGCTTTTAGGCGGGTTCGAATCTATCGGTTTACCCTACGCAACAGTCGTATGATAACAGATTCCATTCAAAAAATCAAGCCTTTTTTTATAAAAATTTGATTATTTTCGCAATTATGCGTCGGAAAGCTCTTTTGCACGTTTATAAGAGGCTTTTACGGTATTTTCCACGACACGGTAAAAATCGGAATCTTCCAAAACGTGTACCCCTTCTATGGTACTGCCGCCGGGGCTGCACACTGCTTCCTTCAGTTGGTCGGGCTGTTTGTCAGAACACTGCAACAGGCGTGCCGCGCCCAACAGTGTCTGTGCGGCTAACGCTTGTGCACATTCCTTCGATAATCCGCTTTCCACGCCGCCGCGGGTCAACGCATCAATAAACATATACACAAAGGCAGGGCCGCAACCCGACACAGCACAGGCCGCATCCATCTGTTCTTCGGGGATTTCCAACAAAACGCCCGCTTTGCATAACATCGTTTTGAAAAACTCTACTTGTGTTGCGGTCACTCGGCTATTGGGCGTATAGACAATCATACCCTCGCCTACAGCTACAGGCGTGTTCGGCATAATACGGATAACCGAGCAATCAAATCCCGCCAAATGTTCAATGCGAGACAGCGGTATCCCCGCCGCCATCGAAATGAGTGTAGCCTGCGGATTTGTGCGAAGTGCCTCCCCTATTTCATCAAACAGCGCGGCCAGCATCTGCGGCTTTACGCCAAGAAAGATATAATCACAAGTGGCGGCAATCGTTTTTGCATCCGACACCACAGCGCCCGTTTGAGCAGCAATCGCCTGCGTTTTTGAGGCAAAGGTGTCCGCCAAATACACATTGTCGGCAGATACCGTTTTACACACGGCACTCGCAAGTGCGCCGCCCATATTGCCAACACCGATAAAACCGATTTTTTGCATACCTTCTCCTTTCAACGCACGTGTCCGTCGCCGAGAATAACGTATTTATAGGTAGTCAACTCTTTTAAGCCCATCGGACCGCGCGCGTGCAGCTTCTGGGTGGAAATACCCATCTCACAACCGAGCCCGAACTCGCCGCCGTCGGTAAACCGCGTAGAAGCATTTACATACACCGCCGCGCTGTCCACCTGTGCGGTAAACAAACAAACGGCCTCGTCGTTTTGAGATACGATAGCCTCGCTGTGACCCGTGGAATGTGTACGAATGTGCTCTACCGCCGCAACCGTATCCTCAACCACCTTCACAGCTAAGATATAGTCCAAAAACTCCGTATCAAAATCTGCATCTCCCGCAGGTGTGCCGTCAATGAACGCTTGTGCCTTTTCGTCTAAACGCATTTCAACCGGTATTTTACCCTCGGCAACACGCTTTTCCACCAAACGTTCTTTTAACATCGGCAAAAAGGTCGGCGCGACGGCCGCATCCACCAAGCACACCTCGGCGGCATTACATACCGAAGGACGGCTCGTTTTTGCATTTTCCACAATAGAAAGTGCCATATCCATATTCGCGGTTTTCTCTACGTAAATATGGCAAATGCCCGTTCCCGTCTGAATGCACGGCACGGTTGCATTTTCGACGCACGCGCGGATAAGACCCGCACCGCCGCGCGGAATCAGCATATCAATATACCCGGTGGCTTTCATCATTTCATTGGCACTTGCGCGGGTAGTATCCTGTATC
>JAZSED010000154.1:0-2442 GCA_045531495.1 Acutalibacteraceae bacterium | reverse complement strand
GTAGCCGTCGCTCGTTCCCATTAACAGCCGAAGCAATGGCAATATTCAAACAGGCGCAAGAAAACGAACAGCAAAACCGCAAAGTGTGCGGAAAAGCCTACCAAGAAAATCCGTATGTTTTCAAATGGCCTGACGGACGTCCTTTTTCACCCGATTATGTTTCAAAGCATTTCCGTATGCTTTTGAGCAAACACGGGTTGCCGCATATTCGCTTTCACGAACTGCGACACAGTTGTGCAAGTTTATTGCTCAACAATGGATGCACCTTGAAAGATGTGCAAGAATGGATGGGACACAGCGACGTGAAAATGACCGCCAACCTCTACGGTCATCTGGATGCAACACGTAAAAAAGGTATGGCCGATACACTCAGCGACAGTTTGTGGGGAAAGCGATAGAAAAGTGTTAGAAATCTTCCCCAAACAAAACAAAGCGGCAAAAAGAAAAAAGCACTGAAACCCTTAGATTTCAATGCTTTTCCATTGGTCCGAGTGACAGGAGTCGAACCTGCGGCCTCTTGAACCCCATTCAAGCGCGCTACCAATCTGCGCTACACCCGGATATATTGTCCGCGAATAACTATAACACATCTATCTAATAAAATCAAGTAAAACTTTTGCAAAAATGAAAAATATTTTTCATCACCCCATAAGAAACAGCGGGCGTGACCGCCCGCTGTTTCTTATTTTTTATATCGCAAACCATACTGCTTCGGGGTTTCACCCATCACGCGGCGAAAAGCCGTCGTAAAATACTTAGCATCGGCAAAACCGCACCTTGCCGCCACGTCACACACTTTATGTTCTCCTGCTTGCAACAGCTTACACGCATATTCTATACGCCGTCTGACAATATATTCCTTCGGAGACGGATGTCCCGCTTCACGGAACAGCTGGAAAAGATACGATTCGCTCACATCGGTTGCCTGCGCCACCGCTTTCACCGATAATTTCGGCAGAGCAAAATATGCATCCATATACTGCATTGCCGTACGTATCGCCAAGGATGCATTATCCGAAAAGGCTGACCGTTCCCGCTCGAGCTCCGCCAAAAGCTGATAAAACAATGCCAGCGAACGGTAGTCCCTATCCGTCCCTGTGCGACGCCACACGCTCTGCAGTTCTTTGCACAAGCGGCGTATTCCCTCGCCGTTTTTCGGTTGTATCAGCAACGGCTCAAACGGCAAATCTTCCAAGCATTCAAACTCTATACGGAAAACAGCATCCTTATCATCGCCCTCCAATTTGCACGGCAGATACGGCGGCAAATACACTACTGCGTTGTCTTCTGCCTGCAACACCCTATCCTCCAGCACGTAGCGCATCTGCGTATGATAGTGGAAGGTCAAGGTATGCATACGTAAAGAGCGTTGTTCCTTACCGCCGAAGGTAGGGACAATTTCTTCGTAAGAACAGCCGATAACCTGGTCACCGTGCCGACGCATCCGCACCACTTCCACCAATCGTTCATCATACATCAAATCGCCCATCATATTACGGGTGCCTCTGGCGCCCGCAAACGCAAAGCCCCCTTGAAACGCCACGATTTTTCCTGTATGCGGCGCGGCACCATATGCAAAAGCGCCTTTTTCACAGCCAAATAACAGCCCGTACCGCTTCCAGCATTGTTCAAATTCCACTTCCGCAACGAAATCTTCCACAGGCGGCATACGCAAGGTAAGCAAGCACATAGCCCCGCAATCGTTGGTGGGAATACGCCCCGGATTAACCCGTTTGCACCGCAGATGCCCCCGCTCGTTTAATTCCCAAAAGCGGGAAATCGGCACCTCCATAGCCTGCTGACCCCATTCAAGGCAAGGGAAATAGTACCCTTCAAAATAGGCTTCCAATTCTGTGACGTCTTTAATAGTGGTGAAATCGATATCCACCAAGGTCTCCCCACCCGCTGCCACGCGCAAGCGACGAAACGCGCCGTGGTCATCCACCGACGCGTTGGAAACCAACGACACGTATCCGCTTGCGGGAGAAGCCAACGGAAAAACGCCCGCTTGTGCGGTTTGTTCATCCAACACCATTTCACACACCTGACCGCTCACTGTCAGGTGCATTGTATGTAATGTTCCGCTAAGCACCTGCGCGTTCACCGCGTGTTCCTCGACACTACGGGACGTATGATACACTTCACGCAGCCGTACAGGCACCGTATGCCCGCCAAAAAACATATTTCTTCCACCTTTTTATGCCTTTTTTCTTATTTTAGCATAAACAACATAGAAAATCAAACCTTTACGCAAAAAAACGACCGAGCGTACTGCTCGGTCGCGTATTGTTACAAAAATCTGCTGTATCCCTCGCCATACTGCACACAGCGGGAAACGCGGCTTAGGGTTGCGGAAGAAATTTCGGTTTCTTCTATTACCTGCGCGTAGGTTTTACCCTCTTTGAGCAGTTTAGCCGCACGCAGACGTTGCGCCATCTGCTC
>JAZSED010000101.1:0-13149 GCA_045531495.1 Acutalibacteraceae bacterium | reverse complement strand
ATCACCGCCTTGGGTTAATTATAGCATAAAAGCGGTGTGGGTGCAATAACTATTCATTATTCATCAGCCGAAGGCGACTTCATTTTTCATTATTCATTTGAAAATCCGTTCTCGTTTAATGAATAATGAATGATGAAAAATGAATAGTGAATAATACAAACAAAAATCCGCCCTCTTTCGAGAACGGATTTTCGTTTGGTGCCGCTGACCGGACTTGAACCGGTACGGTATCGCTACCGGGGGATTTTAAGTCCCCTGTGTCTGCCGATTCCACCACAGCGGCGCGGAACGGTACTTATCATATAGCATTTCTCGTGTTTTGTCAAGATGTTTCTTGTCAAACGGCGGAAATACGTACCGTATCAATTACACTCCGCGGTCAGGGGACCTGCCAATTCTTTCAAGAAGAACAAACGGCCTTTTAAAGTGGGAATATACGAAGAAGTGATCCACGGCGTAGGTCCGTGACGCAGGGTCATCCACAGAGACATTCCCTGCCACTGCATACCGCGACCCAAAGTACCGTCTGCACCACCAATAGCATAGTCCGCCTGCAAGAACAAGGCGGGACCGATGGTGTTTGCGCGGCAAGGCACCAAGGTGGTACGGGATTTAAAGCTGGTCAGCGCATTCTGTTCTACGGTCAGCGGATGAATCTTCGCCGCAATGCGGTACGGTGCCGCTTTCCATTCAGCTTCGGTAGCATAATCTTCCGCGAAGGTCGGCTCCCAGAACGCAATGTGGCACATACGGCCGATACCGTATACCAATACGAGCTTCGCACCCTCTGCCTTCAATGCCGCAATCTTTTCGGGATAGGTCGGCAAATTATCTTTAGTAGCAAAGTTGCGCTGGTTTACAGGAACTGTCAGTTCGCCAAGCGGATTAAACAGAGCCTGTTCCATCGCGTATTGAAACGCGCCGCTGTTATCGGAAGGCAAGGTGTTTCCTTCTGCATCCGCCCACTCATCCATATTGAAGGTGTATACGTGGTCACACGCCACTTTCCACTCTTTCAGGAAATACACCACCCATTTATACATACCCATAGGACCTACGGGCAGGATAAAGGCGATTTTCTCATTACGGTCTTTTGCGAGTTTAATCTGCATCGCAATTTCGTGACCCATATACGTTTCGAATTCGCCCAAGGAGTCACATTTTACAGGGGTGAAACCCTCATTCCAAAACGCCTGACGGTCACATACCGTTTCGGGTTCGCCGATACAAGCATCGATTTTTTCGAAATCCCAACCCGCGGGATAGAAGCCCTCTAACGCGGAGCCTTTTACAGTTGAATTAAAGTCCATTTTTATCTCTCCTTAAGGAAGTAGTCTCTTGGTTGTACCTTTTAAGTATACGTGACACTGACGGAAGCCTTCCGCGTAATCCGCACCGCACTGATAACCGCGGTAACGGCAGCAGGTTTTCACCATATCAGGAAAATCAATGTTATCGTGGTCACGCATCCACACAATCTGTGATTCATGGCAATTCAGCATTTCGAGTTTCTTATCGATATACGGGGTTACATCGACATATTCGGTGGGATTAAACTCTACACCTGCCAACGTATCCATATAGTAGATGGGAGTCAAGCGAGATACGCCCTTCTCCCCTGTTTCGTAATGCGGCACCGTCGCAGTAAAGCACGCATCGAACACCAAACGGGAGGTTGCCGTGTGGTCGGGCATATAATCATCGGGGTTATGGGTGATGATAAAGTCGGGATTTACCTTGCGAATAACGTCCACAACCTTATCACGTGCCTCTTTGTTATTATCATAGATTTCTAAATCGTGAAAACCGCCCCAGATGACCTCGAAGCCACCGATAGCACCGCTGTTTTTCGCTTCTTGACAGCGCATAGCACCAAGTTCATCCGGCATGATGATTTCATGACCCTGATTACCGTCGGACAGATGACACACCACAACGCGGTCTCCGCGTTCCTTGCATTTCAGCAGGGTTCCTGCACACGCAATTTCCATATCATCAGGGTGTGCGGAAATAACCAATACTGTATACATATTTTCCATCCTTTCTTTAGAATTGTTCTTTTTTCATTATAACAGATAGATGTTTGTAAGGTAAACCTATTTTAAAAAGACTTTTTGTAGAAGCTCATCGTGGTTCGTCTCAAAAATCTACGGTTAATGGATATATAGTTGCAAGAAAGGCGGCACATCAAAGTATCAGTATATCGTCTCCACTCAATAGTCATCCAAAAAGCTATGTTGTTCTTCGCCTTTATGATAGCCGATAACCGTCTCTAAATTGACGTTTTCCGCACTGCGGAAAATGTTCACGTCTACCTGCGGATTATCGCGGCGCAGGTCGGCTATCAGCCGTTTCACAAGCTGACGCTTTGACTCCATCGTATCATTTTCTACCCCTTCGGTCAATCGACACGCACAACGTAAAAAGGTTAAATCATTATACCGCTGCCACGCCAGAATATCCGCTTCCTTCACCATATACAGCGGGCGGATAAGCTCCATACCTTCAAAGTTGGTGCTATGGAGTTTGGGCATCATAGTACGCATCTCGGCGCCATACAGCATACTCATAAGGGTGGTTTCGATAACATCGTCAAAATGGTGACCGAGCGCTATCTTATTACAACCCATTTCTTTTGCAAACTTATACAAATAACCGCGGCGCATACGGGCACACAGATAGCAAGGCGAACCTTCCTCCTGCTTATCCACCACCGAAAAAATCGGTGCGTCGAAAATTTCAATCGGCACACCGAGCGTTTTTGCATTTTCTTGTATCTGCCGACGGTTTTCGGGGGTATAGCCGGGGTCCATTACCAAAAACTTGCAAGAAAACGGCACTTCACTGCCGTGCGCTTCCAATTCCTGCATACATTTGGCAAGCAACATAGAGTCTTTGCCGCCTGAAATGCACACCGCCACCTTGTCCCCCGCCGACAGCATTTTATAATCCTTCAGCGCACCGATGAAGCGGTTCCATATCTGTTTACGGTATTTCTTAATGATACTGCGTTCTGCAGTCTGTTGTTTAGTCATTACCCGCTCGCTTTCTGCCGACTACAGCGAGCAAAGCCTGCCACAGCGTACGGAAATTGACCGCCGCCAGAGCGATAAGCAACACCGCTTCAATCGCAATCCAATACGGCACTTCCATAACCATAATCGCCGCCTGTATACAAACGGTTACAAGATTGAAAACAAATCGCGGCAAATCCCATTTCATCGGAATCAAGGTATGCGTATGCAGTGCGCGGACCAAAAAGACCAGCCCGTAACTGAAAGCCGTAGAAATCGCAGCGCCCTGCACGCCCCAAACGGGAATCAGAATGATGTTGCCGACAAGATTTACCCCTGCGCCGAGCAAGGTGGTCCAAAGGGTGCTTTTACTGCGTTTTTCTACCACGTAAATAGAGCCGAGGAAGGTAACAAGGCAGGAAAATACCGTTGCAATAATCAAAACGGGGATATACTTCCAGGACTCATAAAAAGCATCCGATACCAATATTTTGGTGATAAATTTGGCAAACACGATAAGACCGCCCGCAGACAAGAACATCACCGATTGGTACATAGAGAACACCTTGGTAAAGAAATCCCGTCTTTCAAGCGCGCTCTTTTCGGTAAGCACCGACAGCTGCCACGCGTCCATAAAAATACCGCAAAGCAGTATCATAATGGTGGGAATTTTATACGAAACGGCGTACAAGCCGTTCGCTTCCGCGCCTACCACCGCTTTTACGATATAGCGGTCGGAAACGTCGGTAATCCACCACAAAATGGTGGTCGGAATCAGCGGCATAGAATAGGAAAGCATCGCTTTCCAATCCCGTTTATTCACCGCTTTTATACGTAAAAAGCGATACAACTTCGCTGTAACGGTCAAGAACAGTATCGTGCCGACGTCCGACAACACAATAGCCAGAATATAGCCGAGGATACCCCACTTAAATACAACAAGGAACAGCAAATCGAGCAAAAGTGTAAGCGCCGTGCCGAGTACGCCGCTTACCGCGTACAACCGCACGTGACCGAGCGCTTTGGTAAACCGCGCGCACAGATAATGCAGCATTGAGCACAACACAAACAAATAAATCCACGCGGTATAGCCGTCTACGCCGGGAATAAATCCTACCACGGGATATAACAAACAGAACCCGCCAAAACCGATACAAATGGTAACAAAGCCCGTGCTGAACACAGTACGGTGGTCGGTTTCGCCGTCAATACCAAAGCGTAAAATACCTTCGTTAATACCCAAAGAAACAAGCGGTATGAGCAGGTTAGCGGTCTGCACCAATAAATCCACAATACCGTACTCGCCCTTGGTCAGTATGTGGGTATACAACGGCACCAACAAAAAGGTCAGCAACTTAGAACTGAACGTGCCGATACCCAATATGAAGGTGGTAGAAAATAACTTCTTATATCTATTCATACATCCTCCAAGAAGGTGAAAATCATATACGGGTGTATTATACGCTTTTCAATCCAAAAATGCAAGTATGCATTGACAAAGTACCCGAAAAGGCGGTAATATAACGAGTAGAGCGAGGTGTTGTATATGGGTCTTTTCTCCCGCAATAAAGAGAAAAAGGAAAGAGCCGCCATTGACGCGCTTTGGTCGCGGCTGGACGGCAAAGAGCTGCATTACGTGGTACGTCGTTCCGAGAGCGGCGAGCAGGTGCTCGGCAAAGGCGGTCGCATTATGGCGCCGGGCGGGCACATTCGTATTATGGCAGGTCAAAAAGAGGTTTTCTTTAACCCTGACCCGTCTACCGTCACAGCAGGTGAACTGATGGCATTAAACGGGGTGCTTATCAAAGGATACAACGCCTTATTGGAGAAGGACGATACTATCGTTGCATACTATGCCTATTACAGAAAATAAAGGAGATACCAATGGATATTTTAGCAACCCTTACCGCCGAATTCCATCTGCGTCCGTCGCAGGTGGAGAACACCGTAAAGTTGCTCGATGACGGCTGTACCGTTCCGTTTATCGCGCGTTACCGCAAGGAAATGACAGGGTCTTTGGACGACCAGGTTATCCGCGAGTTAACCGACCGTCTTGCCTATCTGCGCAATCTCGAAGAATTACGCGAAAAGGTGCGCACCGCCATTACCGAGCAAGAAAAAATGACCGACGAAATCGCGGCGGCTTTGGATGCGGCGATGACCGTTACCGAAGTGGACGACATATACCGTCCGTTCCGTCCGAAACGCCGCACGCGCGCCTCGGTTGCAAGAGAAAAAGGCTTAGAGCCTTTAGCGGACGTGCTGTACGAGCAGGCAAAGGACTGCCCCGCCCCTGAAGCACTTGCCGAAAGCTATATCACCGAGGAGGTCCCCGATGTACAAGCCGCCCTGCAAGGTGCTATGGACATTATCGCGGAAAACATCTCGGACGATGCCGCCACCCGCAAGCGCTTGCGCAATATCTTAGCCTTAAACGGCGACGTCATTTCCAAAGCCGCCAAGGATGAGGACAGTGTTTACCGCTTATACTATGATTTCAAGGAACCTGTCAAGAAAATCGCGGGACACCGTGTACTTGCTATCAACCGCGGTGAAAAAGAAGAATTCTTAAAAGTATCTATCGCGATGACCGCCGACCGCGCCATGCGTGTGCTGGAGTCTGAACACATCAAAGACGGCAGTGCCGCCACTGCCTTGGTACGTGTCGCCGCGGAGGATGCGTATGACCGTCTTATCTTCCCCTCCCTTGAGCGGGAAATCCGCAACGAGCTCACCGATAAGGCAAGCGACGATGCTATTAAAGTGTTCTCTGCGAACTTGCGGCAGTTATTGATGCAACCGCCTATCCGCGGCAAGGTAGCGTTAGGTCTTGACCCCGGTTACCGCACGGGTTGTAAAGTGGCAGTTGTAGATGCCACGGGTAAAGTGCTGGATACGGGCGTCATCTACCCCGTACCGCCGCACAATAAAATCGAAGAGGCCAAAAAAATCGTTTCCAATCTCATCAAAAAGCACGGCGTGGAAATTATCGCCATCGGCAACGGTACGGCTTCCCACGAAACCGAAGTATTTGCGGCAGACCTGCTGAAAACCATACCCGAACAAGTTTCGTATATGGTGGTTAGTGAAGCAGGCGCTTCTGTGTATTCCGCATCCAAATTGGCGGCGGCAGAATTTCCGGATTATGACGTTTCCTTACGCAGTGCGGTATCTATCGCACGTCGTTTGCAAGATCCGTTGGCGGAACTTGTAAAGATCGACCCGAAAGCAATTGGCGTTGGGCAGTATCAGCACGATATGCCGCCCGCACAGCTTGCAAGCGCTTTAGACGGCGTTGTAGAGGACTGCGTGAACAGTGTCGGCGTTGACCTTAATACGGCGTCAGCACCTCTTTTGGCGCGTGTTGCAGGCATTTCCAACGCGGTTGCGAACAACATCGTCACCTTTCGCGAAGAAAACGGTGCATTTGCTGCACGTACAGCACTCAAGAAGGTACCGAAATTGGGTCCCAAAGCTTTTGAACAGGCGGCAGGTTTCTTGCGTATTCCCGATGCAAAACATCCGCTTGACCGCACCGCCGTGCACCCCGAAAGCTATGCCGCGGCAGAAAAGTTGCTTACTATGTTTGAAATGGACATCAAAAAACTGCCCGACAGCGCCGCGGGGCTTACCGAAAAGGTTGTCGCAGAGGGTATGGAAGCAGTGACAGAAAAAGTCGGTGTCGGCGTGCCGACACTCACGGATATTGTAAAGGAATTACAAAGACCCGGACGCGACCCACGTGACGAGTTACCGCCGCCGCTTCTCCGCACCGATGTGATGGGTATGGAGGATTTGGTTGCAGGTATGGAGTTGACGGGGACCGTACGCAACATCATCGATTTCGGTGCGTTTGTGGATATTGGCGTACATCAGGACGGTCTTGTACACATTTCCCAGATTACCGACCGTTTTATTAAGCATCCGTTGGAAGTGTTAAAGGTCGGTGACATTGTCAAGGTTTGGGTGCTTAGTGTAGATGTACCGAAAAAGCGCATCAGCTTAACCATGAAAGAACCGAAAAACAAGGAGTAATCACTATGGAACAGGTGTTTTATTTAGAGGTTGATTGTGCCCCTGCAGGTGTCAAAGGCATTGCTAAAGCAACCTTAACCGCCGGCATCATCCCCGATTTTGACCGTAACGTAACGCGTCCTGCCGTTGTTATCTGTCCCGGTGGCGGGTACGGTATGGTGTGTACCAACCGCGAAGGCGAGCCGATTGCACGTAAGTTTGCGGCATCGGGTTTTCAGACATTTATCTTGGAATACGAAGTAAAAACACTCCCCTTCCCATCCCACCTGTTCATGGCGGGAAAAGCGGTCGCTACGGTGCGTGAACACGCAGAAGAATGGCACATTGACCCTAACAGGGTGTTTATCATCGGTTTCTCCGCAGGCGGTCACTTGGCAGGCAGTTTGGGTGTGTTATGGAACCGCGATTACGTCAAAGCAGCACTCGGCACCACAAACGAACACCGTCCAAACGGTATGATTTTATGCTATCCCGTCATCACATCGGGTGAATATGCACACCGCGGCTCGTTTGACAATCTGTTAATGGACAGAATGAGCGACACGTTGTTAGAAGAAACGTCGCTGGAATTACAAGTGTCTGCCGACACCGTTCCCGCGTTTATCTGGCACACCTTTGAAGACACCTGCGTGCCTATGGAAAACGCCTTATTGATGGCAACGGCGTTACGCAAGCACCATATTCCTTTTGAGTTACACACCTTCCCGCACGGCTGGCACGGTCTGTCGTTGGTCACCGACGAAGTCGGTGGCGGTCCCAAAGAATGTGCCGTTTGGGCAGATATGGCCATCCGTTGGGCAAAAGAATTATAAAAAAAGTCGTCCGTCTATTGACGGACGACTTTTTTTGCATTGTTAAACGATTATTCGCCACGCTGCTGGGCAAAACACTCGCTGCAGTACACCGGGCGGTCTTCACGGGGCTGGAAGGGAACTTTCGCTTCCTTGCCGCAGTTCGCGCAAACAGCGGTGAAGAGCTCACGAGCAGGTCTGCCTGCGTTCTTGCGCGCGTCGCGGCAAGCTTTGCAGCGCTGGGGCTCGTTTACAAAGCCCTTTTCAGCATAGAATTCCTGCTCACCGGCGGTGAACACAAATTCATTTCCGCATTCTTTGCAGACCAGAGTCTTGTCTTCGTACATTGGATCTAACCTCGCCTTATAAAATATTTTTTGCCCTGTGACGAATTAACCGGACCATTTAATAACGTTCAGATTAAGATATCCAGTGGGCATATATTGCAACCGGCCATTTGCCGTCATTGCCAAGTTTTACGTCGGACGAAAACCGTTCTTTTCCAATTTTCGCCGCACCCTTTGCAGTGCGTTGTCTACCGCTTTGGGTGTTATAGACAGACGCTTCGCTATCTGCGCGTAACTATCGCCGCCAAGATACGCAATAAGTACCGCATATTCCTTGTCGGTAAGTAAAGACCGCAGTTTTTCATACAACCGCGCCGCCTCTTCCTGCTCAATCAACAAAGTTGCGGGGTCGGCTTGTCCTAAAACCTGTCCTTCCTCCGTCTCCGCCGTTTCGGGCACATCCTTCGGAAGCTGCTTTCTTACCGCCGATACAATACGGTTTTTAATGCAGGATACCGCAAACGGGAAAAACTCACCGCACTGCGGCTCATACTTATGCACCGCCGCAAGCAGACCTAAAAGCCCTTCCTGCAACAAATCTTCCGTTCCCATATCGGGGACAGCGAAGTAGCGGGACACAAGTTTCTTGCTGATTGCGGAAAACCGCGCCGCCAACAACGTAAACGCTTCGCTACTGCCCGCTTTCGCCAACGCCGCTAAAGCGGCATCTTCCATATCTGCGGACGGTGTCTTCGCGTCCTTTTGCACACAACCACCTCTATTGCAGTCGTATATATAGTAATATACTACTTCTGCAAACTTTTGTCAAATGTTTTTTTAATAAAATTGTTCGAATTATACAAAACATACTAAAACGGTGGTGTTTTTTTGTCGCTTTAAACAATAAAAACGTTAAATCAGTCACATTTCATCGAAAAAAATGACAGCGTTCCTGATAAACATAGGTATCCCTTCCTTTTGGGCGCATCACCATCTCTTTTCTTGTCATAAAATCAAAACGAACGATTGTCTTTTGTTTTCGTTTTTTGTTAGAAAACATCCGAAAGGTACCGTTTACACGCATCATTCTGCTAAAAATTTGCAAACGGCAGTTGACATTCTTACCTTTTTATATTAAAGTATATGCGTATGAAAATTATCCCTTCGGAAAGGAATGGATACCAATGAAAAACACTGAAAAAACAATGGAAAAAATCGTCGCCTTATGTAAGGGCCGCGGCTTTATCTTTGCCGGCTCCGAAATTTACGGCGGCCTTGCAAACACCTGGGATTACGGCCCCTTGGGTGTAGAACTGAAAAACAACGTCAAAAAGGCGTGGTGGAAAAAGTTTGTGCAAGAAAACCCCTACAACGTCGGTCTCGATGCGGCTATCTTGATGAATCCGCAGACCTGGGTGGCTTCGGGTCACTTGGCAGGCTTCTCCGATCCGTTAATGGACTGTAAAGAATGTAAAGAACGTTTCCGTGCGGACAAACTGATTGAAGATTGGTGCAGCGAAACCGGTTTTACCCTGCCCAAGCCCATTGATGCGTTCTCGCAGCAGGAAATGAAGGATTTTGTGGAGGAACACAACATCCCCTGTCCCACCTGCGGCAAACACAACTTTACCGACATCCGTCAGTTTAACCTGATGTTCAAAACCTTCCAGGGTGTTACCGAGGATGCCAAAAACACCGTGTATCTGCGTCCCGAAACCGCACAGGGTATCTTCACCAACTTTGTGAACGTTCAGCGTTCCAGCCGCAAAAAGCTGCCCTTCGGTATCGCGCAGATCGGTAAATCCTTCCGTAACGAAATCACCCCCGGCAACTTCATTTTCCGTGTGCGTGAATTCGAACAGATGGAGCTTGAGTTCTTCTGCAAACCCGGTACGGATCTGGAATGGTTTACCTATTGGCGTGAGTTCTGCCATCAGTGGTTGCTCGCCATCGGTCTGAAGGACGAAAACCTGCGTTTGCGTGACCACGACCCCGAAGAACTGTGCTTCTATTCCAAAGCCACCACCGACTTTGAATTCCTGTTCCCGTTCGGTTGGGGCGAGCTGTGGGGCGTTGCAGACCGTACTGATTACGACTTAACCCAGCATCAAAACACTTCCGGTAAAGACCTCACCTATTTCGACCAGGAAACGAACGAGCATTACATCCCCTACGTTATTGAGCCCAGCCTCGGTGTAGAGCGCAGTGTTTTGGCGGTTTTGTGCGATGCTTACGACGAAGAAGTTGTAGACGCAGAGAAGAACGACACCCGCGTTGTTATGCGCTTACATCCTGCTTTGGCGCCATTTAAAGCCGCTGTTTTGCCGCTTTCCAAAAAGCTCGCACCCAAAGCACAGGAAATCTATGCAGAACTTGCCAAGGACTTTATGGTGGATTACGACGAGGCCGGTTCTATCGGCAAACGGTATCGCCGCGAGGACGAAATCGGTACCCCGTTCTGTATCACCGTTGACTTTGAAACCGTGGGCGACGAAAATACCCCTGCTGACAACTGTGTTACCGTACGTGAACGCGATTCTATGGAACAGGTACGTATCCCCGTTTCCGAACTGAAAGCATATTTGCTCGAAAAAATCGCATTCTAAACAGCTTGAAACACCCCTCACGATGTGAGGGGTGTTTTTTGGCACTTTTTCACTTCATCCGTCTTTTGCTTCGCAAAAGCCACCTACTCTTTGAGAAAAGGCATATATAGGTGAAAGGACCACTCCGTCGGAGTGGTCCTTTTTGATTGGTTTTAGGTTTGCGGTCTAACCATAGACGAAAGTGGGAAGTTATTATCACCGAATTCTGCCGCCATTTCAGCGGCAGGAGCCATAACAACAACCTGTGCTTCAGGTGTTTCATACACTTTCATTCTCAACCCTCCACTTTTGCTGTAATAGCAGCGGCAAAGGTTTCGCAGAGAATCTGTTTGCCTGCATCGGTAGGATGCACGCCGTCGCTCATCAAGGTAGAATCGCCACCCGTCGGCGTATGGGTATCCACGATAACAGCGCCCGTTTGTGCCGCAACTTCGTACAACGCAGGGATGATGAAGTTTTCAATACGGGAATTGCTGATATCCTGGAAGCTGCCGGTAGAATATACCGTAGGCGGCAAACCGATAAATACCATCGGTGCGTTCTCCTGTTTCTGGAAAGAACGTACGATTTTTACGTAATCAGCCACAAATTCATCCGCATATACGGGCCAGTTCACCTTTTTAGAGTCATTGGTACCAAGCATAATAACCACAATATCCGCACCGTATGCCAAAGCATTGGTATACGCGGTCTGGTCAACGTATGCTTTGCCCGCATTGGTACTTGCATCTACATAGTCAACGCCTTTAAAACCTGCGGTAGAGCCGCTGACACCAAAGCCGCTGACTTCGTATTTGTTGGTAGACAGTTCGCCGCGCATATTGTCATTCCAGTAACCTAACGCGGTGATGCTGTCACCTACACACGCTACTTTCAACTTGCGATCGGTGGCGAAAGTCTTTTCGGGCGTCGGCACGGAAGTTAACAATTCAGAGCAGTTTTCGCGGATAAAGCCGGTGAGTACCAGCGCCGCATTGTTATTACCTACCGTAGACGGATGGCTCGACTTACCACTATTATCTTTCGCGGCAGAAACGTCGCAGAAGAGTAATTTTTCATCATTGGTGGCGGTTGCGTGGTCGCTGATAATGCCTTCGAGCGCATCCAAGTGCAGATCAAACATCATACCGTAGGTCCAGATGATGTAAGCATCGGGCTGTGCCGCACGTACATCGTCAATGAGACCCGTGATAGCATCTTTGATCTTAATATTGGTGGTGCCGCTCGGATAATAGTCATTGGCAATATCCAAGCCGGACAAGTTAGACCAACCAAAGTCATTGGTGCCCAGATTGATAACCACAATATCCTTTTCGCCGTCCTGCATTGCGTTAAACTGGGTGGTCATACCCGGGATTTTCGCGCCGCATTGTGCAACGGTGGTAACGCCGGCGCCAAGGTAGTTAGCAAC
Organism: Acutalibacteraceae bacterium; assembly: GCA_045531495.1. Taxonomy (GTDB): domain Bacteria; phylum Bacillota; class Clostridia; order Oscillospirales; family Acutalibacteraceae; genus URNF01. Next base: position 1,005 of record JAZSED010000101.1, on the reverse strand, counting down.
CTGCGCCGCATAACCGTCAATAGAATTATAGGATTTTGCGAGCGGGTCCACCGCACCGTACATACCTTCACCCACCGTTACGGAGTCGCCGATAAACATTATCTGCAACGCTTTTTCGGTCGGGGTGGTCAAGGTACCCGTGTAGGTAATGTCTTTCATGGTCAGAGCACCTGCATGGTGTGCAGTGCCTTTGACGATTTCAACAGTGTGGTGACCGCGACGCAAGTCGGACAGAAGCGTTACTTCTTTGTTGCCCGCTTCTACCCAAACGGTAGTAGCGTTTTGCACGTCACCGTCTACGATAACGTTAAGCGCGCAAACACTGGAAGCCACGTTGACGTTCATTTTGAGATCGCCGTAGAGATAACCTTGAATGGTCATACCCGTATTGCTGTAGGTCATGGTACGAGCCGTACCCGAAGCGGCGGTTCTGTCGGTGAACAACGCTTTGTTAGCGGTAGTCAGTGCCGACATCGTTTCGGTGTGGGTGGTGTGACCGAAAAGTTCAGGACAGTTTTCTTGGATGAAGTTGGTCAGCACTTCCGCATAGTCGGCTTGCGCCGCGGTATCGGGATGACCTTCGTAAGCAGCGTTATTGGGGGTCATCTGCAACATAAACACCTTATCATCACCCTTATCTACCAACGACTGTACCGCCGCTTTGTAGGAAACAAGGTAATCCTGATATTTCTGGGTGTAATCGGTCATCATACTGTAGACATAAATGATGTATGCATCGGGATTACGGTCACGGACATCCTCCAGAAGTGCGGTAGCATGCGTCAACGCGGTCGCGGGAGTAAAGCCGCTTCTCCATTCGTCGTTCGTGCCGAGGTTTACAATAACAATATCCTGTTCTTCCCAGCTCCAAGCGGGAGCACCGCTACGTCTGTTGAGAAGAGATGCATATTTGTGGATTTCGCTAATGGTCTGGGAACACAGAGCTACGGTATCCAAGTACGCATCCAAGTTACGCGCGGTAATTGCCGCATAGCTGTTATACGC
>JAZSED010000056.1:0-25317 GCA_045531495.1 Acutalibacteraceae bacterium | reverse complement strand
GACCATTCTACACGATTGTGGTTCAATTCGCAGAATGCTTATTTCCTCTATCAACACCGCAAAGGAAAATGTAAAATGAAAGTTTATCATTATACCGACAAAGCGAATCTTGACAGCATAATGCACAGTGGTCTTAAAACTACATCAAGATACGAGTCTTTTACTGAACTTAGAAAAAATGTTGTGTTCTGCTGGTTATCTCCGTCTGACAATAAAATTTTTTCCGATGATACGATATGTCTTGAAATCACTGTAGATGAAAATGATTGTATCGTTGCAAGTATGGATTATATCAGCTTTGCTATGATGTATAAATACGGTGGAGCAAAGTATGGCGGAATGAATATTCCTATAAACGAGACAGCCTCCGTGTTATTTGTAAAATTATACGAAACAACTGCTATTCCACTATCTCAATACAAAGACGGAAATTTATTCTCTCCGGAAGTATTAGTAAAAGGAAATATTACTCCGGAAAACATACGGATTTGCGTTGACAAGTAATGAGGTGTACTTTTGCTTACATAGGGAGCAATATTTCACATTTTCCGAAGGAAATTATTTCGCCGTGAGCGAACGCGAACAATTTCACTAAAAGATGTGAAGGTTCGAATTCATACACCAATCTACCGAAAATATCTTTTTTGTAGCCCATAGACACGATAAAAAGCACCCCAAACGGGGTGCTTTTTATCGTTTGGTAGTGTGTGCGCTCGAACCCGAGTGCCGACGGCGCGGGCAACGCCTGTGAGCGCGTCCTGTGGACGATACAGCGAGCAGGGGTTGGCGTAGCGGTCGACGATTGGCAAGGCGGTTTTGCCGCCGCAGACAGAGTCGGGCACCGCAAGAGGGGTTGCGAAGCAACTTCGAGTCCCTCCTTCTCCGCCAAAACGAAAATCCTGTCGACATTTGTCGATGGGATTTTTGCTTTGTATTATTCATTTTTCATTGTTCAATATTCATCATTCATTCGACAGGATTTTCAATGAATATTGAATAATGAAGTCGCTCCGCTGATGAATAATGAATAATTGATTTAATTTATAGTTTCTGCTATACTATTTTAAAAGGCGGTGTTTTAATGAAAGAAAATTTGCTTGTAGATAAATCTATTGCTTTTGCGGCACGAATTGTGAAATTGCATCAACATTTAATTAAAACCAAAAAAGAAACTGTAATCTCAAAACAAATAGTACGAAGTGGCACAAGCATAGGCGCAAATATAAATGAAGCAAATTACGGTCAAAGCAAGGCTGATTTTATTTCTAAAATGCATATCGCATTAAAAGAAACTGCGGAAACGGAATATTGGATTAAATTACTTTTTATGTCTGAACATATAGACGATAAAATGAGCAATTCCTTGCTTGATGATTGTTTGGAAATAAAACGTATTTTAATCGCTTCTATCAATACCGCAAAGGAAAACAACAAATGATATACTTAAAACCAATAACACTTGACAACATAAATGATTTTAAAAACACATCGTACGATAATATGACTCTTGAACAAAAAGAAGAAATGATAACCGAGAGCATAAATAAAATTCACAATAATATGTATTTTGAATTTTTAGTGGTATATAAAAATGATGTTGTAATTGGATTTATGAACCTTTTCGCCCACTCGAAACACATTATAAGTTGTGGACCAACTATTAAAGATGAATTTAAATGTAAAGGATTTGGCTTTGAGGCTGAACAGTTAGCATTAAAATATGCTAAGGAAAAAGGATTTACTATCGCAGTTGGCGGTGTTGATGATAATAATATAGCAAGTATTAGATTACATGAAAAATTAGGATTTGAATTAGAGAGGAAATATCCCAGCAAAAAAGGAAGAACTATTAGATTATATATCAAAGCGATATAGTCTTTTGATATGCAGGGGTTCGAACATATAGGTCATAAATTAAAAGGGCATCGAATTCGTACTTCCTTTCCATAAGAAAAAGCACCCCAAACGGGGTGCTTTTTTACGTTTACCCTTGTACGTGCATCAATCTGCACAGAACAGGCATTTTATAACACAAGCGGTAGAGGTCAGCGCAAGAGAGAAGAAAAACAGCAAAAGACCGATAAATACAGCGCCGATGATGCTGGTAGCAGCGAAGCCGACAGCCAACAAAACGAGAGACACAAGAACGCTGCCGAGAATACCGACAAGCTGTGCTTTAAGCGCAGGATACAAACAGACACGACAGCTTTCCCTGTCGGTTAACGCTGCGGAAAGAAGAGTGGTTGCCAAGAGCAATACCGCAACCGCAAAAACCGTTTGAATAAACAGCGGTGCTACCGTAATAACCGCAGTAATCTGCAAAAACGCCGCTACCACACCAACTACCGCACTGACAACTACCGCAAGTGCGGAGCATGTCCATCTGTTGTTACAACCAAATACAGCCATAAAAATCACCTCCTATACCACATAATATGCAAGTACGGGAGGTGAAGTTATCAGAATGTATGTACGCCGGGGGACAAGGTGTAGGTGTTACCGTTTATAACCGCTGTAGCCGGAACGGGGGTAATGATTTCATAGCACACCTTGCCGTTTTCGTGCCACCAACGGGATGAAACTTTACCCTGTACGGTATCGATTTCCGCTTTAAACCAATCCACACGGTCATCGGCTACGGGTGCAAAATGCACTTTTTGGAAACCTGCAGCATCTTCTACCGTATTAATGCCCGCCATAACGCCGTACATCCAGTCGCCTACGGCACCGTAGGCATAGTGATTATAGGAATTCATAGATACGGGCCAGATATCACCGTTAGGTTTGATGCCGTCCCAATGCTCCCAAACGGTGGTAGCACCTTTGGTAATGGGATACAACCACGACGGATATTCTTTGCGTAACAGCAGGGTATAGGCAAGCTCTGCGTACCCGTAACGGGAAAGCACGTGCAGAATATACGGGGTGCCGACAAAGCCCGTTTGCAGCATATTGCTTTGGCTTTGAATTAAAGCGGCGAGTGAGTCGGCTGTTTCTTGCGGCTTGTCGGTCAATTCAAAGTATAAGGCTAAGACGTGTTCGGTCTGCGTTTTGAAATCGTCTTTAAATTCTGCAATAAACGCGGCACGTACCGCTGTATATAACGTTTCGTAACGGGCAATGTCTTTGTTTAACACGTTGCCCATTTTACACAGCAAACGCACCGAATTGGCATAATATGCAGATGCTACGAGGTCATCACGGGTCGGTCCTTTGGTTTCACCGTATACACCGCCCAGCTCCAGCCAATCGGCATATTGGGTGGCGCCAAACCACAAAAACGGTTTGGTGGTGGTGTTTGTAATGTAGTCCACCCATTTGCAAGCAGGCTCAAACAGATTTTCCAAAATCTCAGTATCACCGTATGTCAGATAACATTGCCACGGACAGATAGCGATAGCATCGCCCCAGGCGGCGCTGATTTGCGGCGTGCGTGGATAGAAAGACGGTACAAAATCGGGAACAGCACCGTTTGGAAACTGCTCGGCTTTGACGTCATTCAGCCACTTTTTAAAGAATTTCAACACGTCAAAGTTATAGCTTGCGGTACGGATGAACACCTGTGCATCGCCCGTCCAGCCAAGACGCTCATCACGTTGCGGACAGTCGGTGGGAATATCAAGAAAGTTGTCTTTTTGTCCCCAAATAATGTTGCTGAACAACTGATTGAGTAAAGGGTCGGAGCTTTCCATATATCCCGTCCGTTTTAATTCGCTGTGCACCACAATGGCGGTAAAATTTTCGGGTTCAATGGTGAAGGGATACGTGTCTACACGCACGTATCGGAATCCGTAGAAGGTAAGGGTCGGCTTAAAAGTCTGTTTGCCGTCCTTGCAGGTGTATTCATACAGTGCTTTCGCACCACGGTAATTCTCGTTATAGAAATTGCCGTCCTTGTCCAATATCTCACCGAACGAAAAAGCGAGTTTATCGCCTGCTTTGGCGTCTGCCGATATTTCCAAATATCCTGTTATATTTTGACCGAAGTCTAAAACGGTTTCACCACTTGGTGTAAAGATAACCTCCTTTACAGAAAGACGCTCTTGCTCTTTAACCGTTTCGCCTTCCTGTTCTATCAGTAGGGTTTGGGTATCGTCTGCCGCTATTGCCGCTTTTTGGTTAAAAACGGGCGTGTGGGTCGCATCGAAAACAACGCCGTCATACAAATGACAAAAACGCAAGCCGCTTTCTGCTACATCCCAGCTTTCATCCGTGCCGAAAACCTGCTCTGTGCCGTCTGTGTAGGTAATATGTACTTGGGCGATAATGGCTTGCGGCTGAGGGTTTTTCAGGCGCCAAAACCAACCTTCCGCAAGTTGCAGAATCAGCGAATTATCGGCATCTAATAAAGCGGTTATATCGTAGGTCTGCACCTGTAACCGATTGTGATAGGACGTCCAGCCGGGGGCCATAATAAAATCGCCTACCCGTTTACCGTTCAGGGTCGCTTCATACACACCACGTGCGGTGATGCGTAATGTGGCGGCTTTCACGGGCTTGGTTAAGCGGAAATCCTTTTTAAATAGGGGACTGACGGCACCCATATCGCGGGCCGGCAGTATCCAATTGGCTTGTAGCATACCATCACCTCATTATTTCCAATATAACAAAAAGTGAGTAAATATGCAATGTATATTCGTCCAAAAATACATTGTTTAAGTAACAAAAAAGGTTCCGAAACAATGTTTCGGAACCTTTTTAATGTATCATCTTTCATCCATCGGCGTATAGGGGACGAAGTCCTTAACGTTAATGTACGCGGGACGGATGATTTTGCCTGCATTTTGTATTTCTTCGATACGGTGGGCGCTCCAGCCTGCAATACGTGCAACCGCGAAAATCGGGGTGTACAGTTCAAGCGGCAGATCCAGCATTCTGTAAATCATACCCGAGAAGAAGTCGACGTTCGGGCTGACGCCTTTGTACATTTTGCGTTTTTCGGCGATGAGCGCAGGGGCAAGTTCTGCTACCGTTTCATACAGGGTATATTCGTCTTCGCGGCCTTTTTCTACAGATAACGCTTTGGCAAAGCCCATTAAGATTTCGGCACGGGGGTCGGACAGCGAGTATACCGCGTGCCCCATACCGTAAATGAGACCTGCTTTGTCAAATGCGTCTTTATCCAAAAGGCGGGTGAGATATCCCTTAACCGCTTCCCTGTCGGTGGTGTCGATATTGGCTTTCATATCGTCAAACATCTGTACCACTTTGATATTGGCACCGCCGTGACGCGGTCCTTTTAATGAACCGAGTGCCGCGGCAATAGCAGAATAGGTATCCGTACCCGAAGAGGTTACCACGTGGGTGGTGAAGGTGGAGTTGTTACCGCCGCCGTGTTCCGCGTGCAGTACCAAAGCTAAATCCAGCAGCTTCGCTTCTAAAGGCGTATACACGCTGTCCTCGCGGAGAAGATGCAGCAGATTTTCTGCAGTAGAAAGCGCGGGCTTGGGTAGGTGAATAAACAAGCTCTTATCTTGATGATAATGTTGATATGATTGGTAACTGTATACCGACAGCAACGGAAACACCGCTATCAACTGTAAGCATTGGCGTAAAACATTTGCTATGGAGATGTCATCGGGGCTGTTGTCATACGCATACAATGCCAGCACGCAACGGGACAGGATGTTCATCATATCCTTGCCGGGCGCTTTTAATATCATATCGCGTACAAACGAGGTGGGCAGACTGCGGTAATCCGCAAGTGTTTGTTTGAATTCTTCCAATTCTGCTTTGTTGGGCAGTTTGGAGAACAACAACAGATATACCGTTTCTTCAAAGCCGAAACGGTTATCCTTCATAAAGCCGTCTACAAGGTCGTGTACGTCCACACCGCGGTAGTAAAGTTCGCCGTGACAGGGAACGGCATTGCCGTTTTCGTCTATCTTTTTGGCGACGATATTGGAAACTTCGGTAAGGCCGGTGACAACACCCTTGCCGTTCATATCGCGCAGACCGCGGTTAACCTGATGTTCGGTATACATATCAGGTGTAATACCGTTGCTGTCGCAAGAAAGCTGTGCTAATCTTTTAATATAAGGGGTGATTGCAGAATAATCTTTCATATACGTTTAACTCCAAGAAAAAGTGTCGGACAGTAAAGTGACGCTGTCCGCAGTGACGGTCAGAAGACCGCCGTCTGTTGTACCTGCGCGTTCATTGCCGTTTTCGTCAATGAAACGACATACGCAGGGGACAATGGGGGTGATAAACGGGATATGCCCTTTTAAAACGGCAAGATCGCCGCCCTTACCGCGCACAAACAACGCGGAAACTTCTCCTTCAAATATATTGCCGTCGGGAGACGCAATGATCAAGTGGTAGGTATTCATCCGTTTGCCCCTTTCGCCTTCGCTACTGCTTCGTCAATGGTGCCGACAAACAGGAAGGCGGATTCGGGCAGATCATCGTGCTTGCCGTCAATAATTTCGGCAAAACCGCGTATGGTCTCGCTAAGCGGCACGTATTTACCCGGAATACCGGTGAATTTTTCCGATACATCAAACGGTTGAGACAGGAAACGCTGGATTTTTCTGGCGCGCTGCACAAGTAATTTATCAGCATCGGACAATTCGTCCATACCCATAATGGCGATAATATCCATCAATTCGTTATATCTCTGCAAGATACGCTGTACTTCTCTCGCAACACGGTAATGTTCTTCGCCTAAGATATCGGGGGACAGAATACGGCTGGTGGATTCCAACGGGTCTACCGCGGGATAAATACCTTGCGAAGCGATGTTACGCGCCAAAACGGTGGTAGCATCCAGGTGCGCAAAGGTGGTGGCAGGTGCAGGGTCGGTTAAGTCGTCCGCAGGGACGTAAACTGCCTGTACCGAGGTGATGGAACCGCGTTTGGTAGAGGTGATGCGTTCTTGTAAAGCACCCATTTCGGTGGCAAGGGTGGGCTGGTAACCAACCGCAGACGGCATACGGCCGAGCAGAGCGGAAACCTCACTACCTGCCTGCGTGAAACGGAAAATATTGTCAATAAACAGTAAAACGTCCTGTCCCTCGGTGTCGCGGAAGTATTCCGCCATAGTAAGCCCCGAAAGACCGACACGCATACGCGCTCCGGGCGGCTCGTTCATCTGTCCGTATACAAGTGCGGTGTTGGAAAGTACGCCGCTTTGTTTCATTTCGTTGTAAAGGTCATTACCTTCACGGGTGCGTTCGCCAACGCCCGTGAATACTGACAAACCGCCGTGTTGCTTGGCGATATTGTTGATAAGTTCCATAATGAGAACGGTTTTACCAACGCCCGCACCGCCGAACAAACCGATTTTACCGCCCTTGGAATACGGGCAGATAAGGTCGATAACCTTAATGCCTGTTTCGAGGATTTCGGTGGATGTTGCCAATTCCGCATAGGCGGGCGCAGGACGGTGAATGTCCCAACGTTCCGCGTCCTTAGGCGCGGGTTGGTTGTCCACTGCGTCGCCAAGCACGTTAAAGATGCGGCCTAAAGTTTCTCTGCCGACAGGTACGCTGATGGGCTTGCCTGTATCAGTAACTTGGGTACCGCGGGTAAGACCGTCGGTGGAAGCCATAGCAATACATCTTGCGGTGCTGTCGCCGATATGCTGTGCGACCTCAACCGTTAAAGTACGGTCGCCGATAGGCATGGTTAAAGCGTTATAAATAGCGGGGAGTTCCCCTTTTTCAAAGCGCACGTCCACAACAGGTCCCATAACCTGTGAAACGACGCCCGTATGCAAATTATTCATTCTTTACACTCCTTATTCGCCGCTGCCCGCGACGATTTCGGTGATTTCCTGCGTGATAGCGCTTTGCCTTGCGCGGTTGTACTCTAACTGCAGGTCGTCAATCATTTGCTGTGCGTTTTTACCCGCGGAATCCATCGCCATGCGGCGTGCGGTCACTTCCGAAGCAAAACTTTCTCTGACAGTCGCCATAATCTGACCGCTGACATATCCGGGAACCACCGTTTGCAGTACCGTATTTTCGTCGGGCTCAAAAACAGCGCCCGTATTTTTGCCGCTTTCCGCTTTTGTAAGCGGTAACACCCATTTGACAGTCGGCACCTGCGACATCATAGAGATATATTCGGTATATACAATACCGAGTTTGTCAAATTCCCCTGCCGCAAAGTCTGCGCAAAGGGATTTCGCGAGCGCCGCAGCATCGAGCGGTGTGAAATGTTCGGATGACTGCGTGGGCTGTTCAAAACGGTCACAGGCGCGCTTGCCCAGCGGTATAATTTCCGCATTTGGTAAGGTCGCCAAGAAACGGAACACATTAGCGTTATAGCCGCCCGCCATACCTTTGTCACCCGCAATCACGAGAAGGCGTATTCTGTCGCCGTCACGCTGTTGCATAAACGGGTTTTTCGCACATTCGGGGCAAGCGGTGAGCAACCGTACGGCGTGACCGTAAGCGCCCGCATACTGCTTTGCTTTCGCCATCGCTTCACCTGCACGACGTATTTTGGAAGAGGCAACCAAGCCCATTGCCTTGGTAAGATGCAGGGTGGAGGTGGCGCTTTTAATGCGCCCGCGCAGTGCTCTGGTATCAGCCATACACTTATCCCTCCAGCAATCCTGCTAATACGGTTTTCAGCTCTTCTACGTCGCTGTCCTCAAAATATCCTGCGGCAAAGCGGTCAAGAAGCGATTTGTGGTCATTTTTCAGCGTGTCAAATAGGTCATTTTCAAACGCGGGTATATCTTTGACGGCAATATTGTTGAGATAGCCGTTAACCACCGCGTAGATGATAGCCACCTGACAACCCACCTCTACGGGTGCGTTGCGTTTTTGTTTCAACACCGCCACGATACGTTCACCGAGTGCCAAACGCGCTTTGGTGTCTGCATCCAGGTCACTGCCGAACTGAGAGAACGCCTGCAATTCGCGGTACTGCGAGTACAGCAGCTTCAATTCACCGGAAACCTTTTTCATCGCTTTTAACTGCGCGGAGCCGCCTACACGGCTGACCGAGATGCCGGGGTTGATAGCCGGCATAATGCCGGCGTGGAACAGTTCGGTTTCCAAGAATATCTGACCGTCGGTAATAGAAATCACGTTGGTCGGAATATACGCGGAAACGTCACCTGCCTGCGTTTCGATAATAGGCAGTGCGGTGATAGAGCCGCCGCCGTATTCCGGTGCAACACACGCGGCACGTTCAAGTAAGCGGGAATGCAGATAGAAAACGTCACCGGGGTATGCTTCACGTCCGGGGGGACGGCGGATCAGCAAGGAAAGGGCGCGGTATGCTACCGCGTGTTTGGAAAGGTCGTCGTATACGATAAGCACGTCTTTGCCTTGCTCGCGGAAGTATTCCGCCATTGCACAGCCCGCGTACGGCGCGATATACTGCAGCGGTGCGCTTTCGGATGCAGTAGCGGATACCACAATGGTATATTCCATAGCGCCTGCGGCAGAAAGCTCGTTCACAAGCTGTACCACCGAGGAGCTTTTTTGTCCAATAGCCACGTAGATACAAATAACGTTGCTGTCCTTTTGGTTGATAATGGTGTCCACAGCGATGACGGTTTTACCCGTCTGGCGGTCACCGATAATCAGCTCACGCTGGCCGCGGCCAATCGGAATCATACTGTCAATAGCCTTGATACCCGTCTGCAACGGCACCGAAACGCTCTGTCGTTCGATAATACCGGGAGCTTCCGACTCTACGGGACGGGTTTCGGTGGTGACAATAGGCCCTTTGCCGTCAATCGGCTGACCGAGAGCATCCACAACACGACCGATAAGCGCATCGCCGACAGGTACGGACAAAACCTTGCCCGTACGGCGTACGATACTGCCTTCGCGGATTTCGTTTTTATTGGAAAGCAGTGCTACAGACACAGTTTCTTCTTCGAGATTCTGCGCAAGCCCCACACTACCGTCTTCGAACTCCAAAAGTTCGCTTGCCATACAACTGCGCAGACCGTATACGCGGGCAATGCCGTCACCTACCAGGATAACGGTACCTGTTTCGCGCATTTCTGTCTGTGCTTCGTACTGCTTGATTTGTTCTTTAATAATACTGCTGATTTGAGCGGTGTTGCTCATCCGTTCATCACTTCTTTCAGTTCGCGTAAGCGGTGTTTAATGGAGCCATCCAAAACACAGCCGTCCATTTCCACCTTTACCCCACCGATAAGAGAGGGGTCTACCATATATGTCGCACGGACGGTGTGCCCCGTGCTGTTGCTGAGTTGCTGTAACAGTGCCGCCTTTTCTTCATCGGACAGCGGTGCGGCGGAGGTGATGGTGGCAACCGTTATTTTGGAAAGGATATGGAATTGCTCCATATAGTTTTCCTGCATAGCGGCAAACTCACGGATATGTCCGTTGTCACACATCAATGCAATGCACGCGGTTACCTCTTTCGGCAATGCCCCTCCGAATGCGTCCCGCAACAACCCTTTGCGGGCGTCCTTGGATATGACGGGGGAGGCAAGCAGGTCGAGATAGGCGGGGTTTTCCGCAAAAATATCCGCCGCCAAAGTCAATGCATCCGCAAACACCTGCTCCTTGCCGTCATCTTTGGCGAGCATTAACAGCGCATCAGCATATTCCTTAGCTGTTCCCGTCATTGTTGTCTCCTATTTCCTGCATAAACGCAGAGATGAGTTGTTTGTGGTCATCGGCACGTACCTCGCGTTCCAGCATTTTTTCAGCCAAAGCAGTGGAGATGGTGACGATTTCTTCACGCATTTCCGACTCTGCCTTTTTACGTTCCAACGCCATTTCGTTTTCCGCTTGCCGCATCAAAGCATCTGCCTGTGTCTTGGCGGCGGCAACAATAGCATCGCCGCGCTTTTCGGCGGCGGCGGTGGCTTTGCCGATAATATCGGCGGCGGCATCATCTGCGCTTGCCAATTTTTCTTCCCATGTTGCCTGCATTTGTGCAGCGGCGGCGCGGTCATCATCGGCGGCCGCATATTGCGCATCCACCGCAGCCTGACGTTCGGCAATCATTTTCTTCACAGGCTTGAAGAGGAATTTCTTAACAAGCAGAAAAATGAGTGTCAGGTTGGCAAGAGATGCCAAAATCTGCCAAAAATTAACAGAAATAACTCCGAGAGTTTGCATTATTTTCAGCCCCCGATGGTGTTCATCAGAATGTTAATAAAGGTGCTAGGTGCAACGAAGATGAGCAGAATGGCGATAACCAACGCATAAAGACCGGTGGTTTCCGCAACAGCACAGCCCATCAGCATGGTGGTGGTAACATCACCCTTGCATTCGGGCTGTCTGCCGATAGCTTCACATGCTTTGGCAACAGCGTTACCTTCACCGATACCCGGGCCGATACCCGCTATCATAGCGGCGCCTGCGCCCAAAGCACAACAACCTAAAATGATACCAACAGCGATTTCTAACATAACAAATACCTCCGTTTTACTGTTTTGCAGTGTTTTGTTTTTTCTTATTTTTCAAAGCTTGACGCTTTTCAAATAGCTCTTGTGGGAACCCGCCGGCGACATACAGCATGGTGAGCATAGCGAAAATGAATGCTTGTAAGGCGCCGCTGAAAATGTCGAAATACAAGGAAAGAATGGCGGGGAGACCGACCTGCAGGAAGGGGATATCCCCCAAAAAACCGGGGAGCCAACCAAGCAGGAGATTAGATAATCCTTGTAACGCGGTGGCGATAAGTACGCCGATGACCGAGCCTGACAGCACGTTACCGTAATGACGGAATGCCATGGAAATGGGGGTTGCGACCTCACTGATAATATTCAGCGGTGCGAGCAAGGGTGGGTCAAAGAAGCTCTTGACATACTGTATAGGACCGCATTTGCATTTATAGTAGGTGATAAGGAAGAATACGAGTATTGCCCAACCGCCCACGATATTAATATCGGATGTAGGGGGATAGAGGCCCAAAAGGGTGATAAGGCTGGAAAAGGCGGAAAGGCCTAAAATAGCGGCGATAAACGGGGGGAAGCCTTTGAAATATGTGCCCATATTGGTATTGACAAGGCCTTCGCACTTTTCCACTATCCACTCAGCAACCACCTGTCGTTTTAATCCGCCCTTTGCCGAAATACCATGGGTGAGAAACAGGCAAAGACCCAAAATACACAGGATAACGATAACGGAGTTTATCTGCGATTCGGTTATCGGCATATCCTGTAACGGCATCGGAATGGTGAAATAAATTTGCGCTCCGGTGATGTTAATGCCGGTGGAAGCGGGCTTTGTCAGTATTTTCAGCACTACGCCCGCTACAAGCGGGATAATGGCAAGGGAAAGATACAGTATGTCGAGTATTTTAAAACCGCGACTGTTTACCTTCATTCTTGTTCCTTCTTTTCGTGTTTTTTCTCAAATTGCGGCCGTAACGCTACCGCGATGCGGGGGAAGAAAAACGGCACCAAAACGGCTACCGTGTGAAACCAGGGAAGCAATACACCGACCGCGGCAACAGCGAACAGCATAAACATACGTAAAGATTGGGACGCCTTCATAGCGGTAGCGGCATCCTTTTCATCCTTTAAAACAGCACCTTGCACGGCAAGACCCATTAAAAAGAAGTTGAGTATAGCGGCTGCGCCACTCAAAGTGTTCCCTAAAAGCACGGTGTAATCCCATTTACGCAGGATGAGAAATACCGCTTGCATAACGGCACTGAAAACCAATACCCAAAGGGCAATATACCGTGTTTCTTTTTTGACGGTGGAGTCGACTTTTTTCATAGGTGTGTGATAACTCCTTTCACAAACACATATCTAACTAATTTTACCATAAATACCCTCTTTAGTCAAAGCAAAAATGCATGAAAAATGTTAAAAATGTGTAAAATAAAAAAATACGTAAAATTTATGCAGAAAACTGTCGTAACGGTTGACAAAAGCCGAGACGTATGGTATTATATCACAAATACAATCTTTAACCGGATGCGAGACATCCACAAGATTTGGTAATACGATGAATGCGGGATACCTCTGGGGTGTTCTGTGTTTCGCTGTGCCAAACCTTGCCTTCCGGTAAGGTTTTTTTCTTTGGAGGACAGTATGAAATTGCATTTAACAAACTGCAAAATGTATAAAGACGGCAAAATCGTCGCGGCGCCCGCTATGATGGACGTTTTCGCGAACGGTGATGCTGTCTCTTTTTCTAATTGTCTCATTTCCCCGACTTTCTGTGATGTGCATGTGCATTTCAGAGAGCCGGGTTTTTTGTATAAAGAGACAACCGCCACGGGCAGTGCGGCGGCGGCGCGCGGCGGCTACACCGACGTATGTACCATGCCGAACCTAAACCCCGTACCCGACTGTCTCCCAAAACTGCAACCGCAGCTGGATGCCATAAAAAGAGATGCGATTATCCGCGTGCACCCCTTCGGCTCCTTGACGGTGGACGAAAAAGGGGAGCAGTTGGCGGCTTTTGAAGAAATGGCACCTTTTGTTATCGGTTACTCGGACGATGGCAGAGGTGTGCAGGATAAAGGTATGATGCGCGAGGCCATGCAAAGGGTGAAAGCACTCGACAAAGTACTTGCCGCACATTGTGAAGATAACTCCCTGCTGCGTGGCGGGTATATACACGACGGCGCTTACGCCGCCGCACACGGACACAAGGGTATATGCAGCGAAAGCGAATGGAAACCTATTGCAAGGGACGTGGAACTGTTAGCACAAACGGGTTGTAAATACCACGTATGCCACGTATCCACCAAAGAAAGCGTTGAGGTTATTCGCCAAGCCAAAAAGAGCGGTATCGACATCACCTGTGAAACAGGACCGCATTATCTGACGTTGGATGACAGCTTCCTGCAGGAAGACGGCAGATTTAAGATGAACCCGCCGCTGCGCAGTCCCAAAGACCGCGAGGCACTGATAGAGGGTGTGTTGGACGGCACCATTGATATGATAGCCACCGACCACGCACCGCACAGTGCAGAGGAAAAAGCCAAGGGTTTGAGCGGCAGTATGATGGGTGTTGTCGGTTTGGAAACCGCATTCCCCGTACTGTACACGGAATTGGTGAAAAAGGGTGTCATCACCCTCGAAAAACTGATTGAAATGATGGCAATAGCGCCAAGACGGCGTTTTGGAATGGCACAAACAAACGATTTTTGTGTATATGACCTTGAGAGTATGTACGCGGTAGACCCCGCAAGGTTTGCGACCAAGGGCAGAAGCACACCGTTTGAAGGCAATATCGTATACGGCGAAAACTTACTGACAGTATGTGACGGCAACGTCGTCTTTAGCCAAAGCATTTAAACCCGAACCAGCCTCAAAGGGCGGTTTTTCGGTAGCTTTTGGCTCACTGTCGCACATAGGCGCCAGCCTTATGTGCTCCACTTCACCAAAATCTCCACAAAAAAGCGCACCTTTCAGGTCGCAGAATTTTGTGATTAACGGATTTTTTGGTGAACAAGGCAAAAACGGAGCAAATACTGTATGTATTTGCGAGTATTTTAACGCAGTTCAGCGGAAAATCCGTATCACAAAATCTGATTCGGGTTTGAATGCTTTGGCTAAAAATAAGGGAGGAAAAGAGAATGGCAAAGAGAACAGACTTAAAGAAAATTTTGATTATCGGTTCCGGTCCTATCGTTATCGGTCAGGCGGCGGAATTTGACTACGCAGGCACCCAGGCGTGTCTTGCGCTGAAAGAAGAAGGGTACGAGGTTGTGCTGTGTAACTCCAACCCCGCGACCATTATGACCGATACCACCATTGCGGACAAGGTATATATGGAACCTTTGACGCTTGAATACATCGCAAAGATTTTGCGCTACGAGCGTCCCGACGCTATCGTGCCGGGCATTGGCGGTCAGACGGGCTTGAATCTTGCTATGCAATTAGAGAAAAAAGGCGTTCTGAAAGAATGCGGCGTTGAACTGCTCGGCACCAACAGCGAAAGTATCGAACGCGCGGAAGAC
Source organism: Acutalibacteraceae bacterium (assembly GCA_045531495.1). Classification (GTDB taxonomy): domain Bacteria; phylum Bacillota; class Clostridia; order Oscillospirales; family Acutalibacteraceae; genus URNF01. The sequence goes on along the minus strand of JAZSED010000056.1, from coordinate 10,443 downwards.
CGCGAACTGTTTAAAGAACTGTGCCAATCTATCGGTGAGCCTACCATTCCTTCCGAAATCACCTATAGCATCGAAGAAGCCAAAGCGGCGGCGGCGCGCATCGGCTATCCTGTTGTATTGCGTCCCGCGTTTACCCTGGGCGGTACCGGCGGCGGCTTTGCGTATACGGAAGAAGAACTGATTGAAGTCGGTCTTAACGCCTTCAAATTGTCTCCTGTGCATCAGGTGCTGATTGAAAAGAGCGTTAAGGGCTATAAGGAAATCGAATTTGAGGTTATGCGCGACTCCGCAGGTCATGCTATCACCATTTGCGGTATGGAAAATATCGACCCTGTCGGTGTGCATACGGGTGACTCTATCGTTGTGGCGCCTATTATGACCCTCAATGACCACGACCTGAAGATGCTCAACGACAGCGCCATTAAAATCATCAAAGAACTGAAAATCGAAGGCGGTTGTAACGTGCAGTTCGCACTCAATCCCCATTCGAGCGAATATTATCTTATCGAAGTCAACCCCCGTGTGTCCCGTTCTTCCGCTTTGGCTTCCAAAGCGAGCGGCTACCCGATTGCGCGTGTCACCGCGAAGATTGCGGTGGGTATGACCTTGGAAGAAATCGCGATTGCCAACACCAACGCCGCTTTCGAGCCGCGTCTTGATTATGTCATTGCGAAATTGCCGCGCTTCCCGTTTGATAAGTTCACCAATGCCAGCAACAAGCTCGGCACCCAGATGAAGGCAACCGGCGAAATTATGGGTATCGGCTCTACTTTGGAAGAAGCGTTGCTCAAAGGTACCCGCTCTCTGGAAATCGGTGTCAACCACCTGTATCACGCGAAGTTTGATAATATGAGTAATGAGGAAATCCTCACCTATATTGCCGAATTCCGTTCGGATAACATCTTCGCTATCGCGGAATTGTTGGCACGCGGTGTGACAGTTGATGAAATCCACAAAATCACCGAAATTACCCCGTACTTCTTAGAGGCTATCAAACGCATCGTAGACATGGAAGAAACCCTCAAAGCCAACGTAGAGGATAAAGACACCCTGCTTGCGGCAAAACAGATGGGCTTCAGTGATAAATACGTCGCGCGTATGTGGAAATGTGCGGAAATGGACGTGTATAACTTCCGTAAAGCACATAAAATGTTCCCCGCATTCAGAATGGTAGATACCTGCCACACAAATGCATATATTTCGTATTTCTACTCGTCCTACACCGGCGAAAACGCGTCCCGCCTTACCGATAAAAAGAAAATTGTGGTACTCGGTGCAGGTCCTATCCGCATCGGTCAAGGTGTAGAATTTGACTACTCCACCGTACACGCGGTGGCTACCATTAAAAATTCGGGATATGAAGCCATTATCATCAACAATAACCCCGAAACGGTTTCCACCGACTATACCACGGCGGATAAGCTGTATTTTGAACCGCTTACCCCCGAAGATGTGATGAACATTATTGAGTTTGAACAGCCCGAAGGTGTGGTAGCGTCCTTGGGCGGTCAGACCGCTATTAACCTGGCACAGCCGCTCACCGACAGAGGTGTGAAAATCATCGGCACCGACTGCGCGGCTATTGACCGTGCGGAAGACCGTAACGCGTTTGAAAACCTGCTCAATGAACTTGATATCCCGCGTGCTAAAGGGCAGGCGGTCACCAAAATCGAAGACGGCATTGCCGCTGCTGCAGAAATCGGCTATCCTGTGCTTGTGCGTCCTTCCTTCGTTCTCGGCGGTCGTGCAATGCAGATTGTTGCCAACGAAGAACAGCTCCGTCATTATCTCCGCACCGCGGTAGAAATCGACGAAGACAAGCCTGTATTGGTGGATAAATATATCCAAGGCCGTGAAGTCGAAATCGACGCTATTTGCGACGGCAGAGACGTATTTGTGCCGGGTATTATGGAACTTGTGGAACGCACGGGTGTTCACTCGGGCGACTCTATCAGTGTATATCCCACCTTCAGTATCTCCAACAAGGTAAAAGGCATTATCCTGCAGTATGCGAAGAAACTCGGTCTTGGTATCGGCATTATCGGTCTTTACAACATCCAATTTATTGTGGATGACGACGATAACGTATTTATCATTGAGGTAAACCCGCGTTCTTCCCGTACCGTACCGTTCCTGTCCAAAGCCACGGGCTACTCCTTGGCGGATATTGCCACCGAGGTTATCCTCGGTAAAACCTTGAAAGAACAGGGTATTTTCGATATCTATCCCGAAGAAAAGAAACGTTGGTATGTCAAAGCCCCTGTGTTCTCCTTTAATAAACTGCGCGGTCTTGACGCGTATCTGTCCCCCGAAATGAAATCCACCGGCGAAGCGATTGGCTACGACGATAAACTCAATCGTGCGCTGTATAAAGCGTTGCAGGCTGCGGGTATGCACCTGCAGAACTACGGCACGGTGCTTGCTACTATTGCCGATAATGACAAGGAAGAAGCACTGCCGCTTATCCGCCGTTTCTATAACCTCGGCTTTAATATCCAGGCAACCGCAGGTACTGCAAAGTTCCTGAAAGAAAACGGCATCCGCACCCACGTGCTTGGTAAAATCAGCGACGGCAGTGAGGAAATCCCCGAAGCACTGCGCCAGGGTCATATCGCGTATGTTATCAATACTAAGGATATCGGCTCTACGGGTGCAGGCAACGACGGCCACCAGATTCGTCAGATTGCGACCGAAAACAACGTTACTATTTTTACGGCACTTGATACCGTAAAAGTACTGTTGGATGTCTTGGAAGAAACCACTTTGGGTATTTCCACGGTGGATGCGTGAGGTAGGATATGACACAAGGAATGTATGAAATTGTCAGCAACGTGCAACTGACAAAAAACGTATACAAAATGGTAATAGCGGGGGACACCTCTGCTATTACCGCACCCGGGCAGTTTGTGAATTTGAAGCTGAACGGTCTGTTTCTTCGCCGCCCCATTTCCATCTGTGATTACGATGACAACACCATCACCTTGATTTATAAGGTGGTCGGTGAAGGCACGCAGCAGATGGCAGAAATGCAGGCAGGCGAGCAGGTAGACGTGCTTGTAGGCTTGGGCAACGGTTATAGCATCGATAAATGCGGTGAAAAGGCGTTGCTTATCGGCGGCGGTGTCGGTGTGCCGCCGCTGTACAACCTCTGTAAAAAACTGCTCACGGCAGGTAAAACCGTGACGGTTGTGTTAGGCTTTAATACCGCAGAGGAAATCTTCCTTGAGGAGGATTTCAAAAATTTAGGTGCCACGGTGAAGGTGGCGACCGCCGACGGCAGTTACGGTGTTAAAGGTTTTGTGACCGACGCGATGAAGGACGTCGTGTATGACTACTTCTTCACCTGCGGTCCGATGCCGATGTTCAAAGCAATTGAAGCGACTGCCACCACAAGTGGACAGTATAGTTTTGAAGAACGTATGGGTTGCGGTTTTGGCGCTTGTATGGGTTGCTCCTGTCAGACCAAATACGGCAATAAACGTATCTGTAAAGACGGTCCCGTACTCGAGAGGGAGGAGATTATATGGTAAATACGGCTGTTACCCTGTGCGGTGTAAAAATGGATAACCCCATTATTCCCGCGTCGGGTACGTTTGGATTTGGCTATGAGTTTGCCGAGCTGTATGATATAAACCTGCTCGGTTCCTTCTCGTTTAAAGGTACGACAAAAGACCCCCGTTTCGGCAATCCTACTCCGCGTATTGCGGAATGCTCCGCGGGTATGATTAACGCGGTAGGTCTACAGAATCCCGGTGTGGATAACGTGCTGTCCGAAGAACTGCCGAAAATGAAGCAAGTGTTCCACAAGCCCGTGATGGCGAACGTCAGCGGTTTTTCGGTGGAAGATTACGCATATACGGTGGAAAAGCTGGATGTGGAAAATCAAATCGGTTGGTTTGAGGTCAACGTTTCCTGCCCTAATGTACACGGCGGCGGTATGAGCTTCGGCACGTCTCCCGAGGCGGCGGCAGAAGTGACCCGCGCAGTACGTAAGGTAACCAAAAAACCGTTACTTATCAAGCTGTCTCCCAATGTTACCGACATTGTGTCTATTGCCAAAGCGTGTGAAGACGCGGGTGCGGACGGCATCAGTATGATAAACACTTTGCTGGGTATGCGTATTGATTTAAAGACCAAGAAACCCGTGATCGCTAACAAAATGGGTGGTTTCTCGGGTCCTGCCATTAAGCCTGTAGCGGTAAGAATGGTGTATCAGGTATATGATGCAGTCAAAATCCCGATAGTCGGTATGGGCGGCATCGCCACTGCCGAGGACGTGATTGAAATGATGCTCGCGGGTGCGACCGCGGTAGAAATCGGCGCGGCAAACCTTGTTGACCCGTTTGTTTGTCGTGATATTATTGCAGAATTACCTGCGGTAATGGAAAAATACGGTATTCAAAATTTAGAAGATATCATCGGAGGTGCACACTAATGGGTAAAGACGTTATTATTGCTTGTGATTTTCCGAGCAAAGAGGATGTATTAAATTTCCTCGACAAATTTGAAGGCAAAAAACCGTTTGTCAAAATCGGTATGGAACTGTTTTACGGTGCAGGTCCCGAAATCGTACGCGAAATCAAAGCGCGCGGCCACAAAATCTTTCTCGATTTAAAACTGCACGATATTCCCAACACCGTGCGCAAAAGTATGGCGGTGTTGTCGGGTCTTGACGTGGATATGTGTAACCTGCACGCGGGCGGCACCATTGCAATGATGGAAGCGGGCTTGGAAGGATTAAAGCGTCCTGACGGCACCCGTCCGTTGCTTATTGCTGTGACGCAGCTCACTTCCACCGACCAGGAACGTATGGAAAACGACCTGCTCATTAAAGAGCCGATTGACAAAGTGGTTATGCACTATGCGCATAACGCGAAACTTGCAGGTCTTGACGGTGTTGTATGCTCTCCGCTGGAAGCGGGTAAAGTGCACGAAACCTGCGGTGCTGCGTTCTTGACCGTTACCCCCGGTGTGCGTTTTGCTGACGGCGATATCGGTGACCAGAAACGCGTGATGACCCCGGCCGAAGCGAAAAAAATCGGTTCGGATTACATCGTTGTCGGTCGTCCGATTACTGCGGCGGCTGACCCTGTGGCGGCATACGAACGTTGCGTTGCGGAATTTGTAGATTAAGAGATAGAGAGGGATAAAGTGATGGAAGGCTATAAAAGAGAGTTTATTCAGTTTTTGGAAAGCGCGGGCGTGCTGAAATTCGGTGATTTTACCGCAAAAAGCGGCAGAAAGATTCCGTATTTTATCAACGCGGGCGACATCAAAACGGGTGACCAGATTTCCAAACTCGGCGAATTTTATGCGAAAGCCTACTTTGAAAAAGTAGGCAATAAGAGAACGGTGCTGTACGGTCCTGCCTATAAGGGTATTCCGATTGCGGTATCCGTTGCGTGCGCTTTGTCTAAAGAGGGCTTGGACGTACCCTTCTTCTTTAACCGCAAAGAAGAAAAAGACCATGGCGAAGGCGGCGTTTTCGTTGGCTACAAACCGCAGGCGGGTGAAGAAATCGTTATCGTGGAAGACGTTATCACCGCGGGCACCGCTATCCGTGAAAGTATGTCTATCTTGTCGGGCCTGGAAGGCACTAAAGTTGCCGCCACCTTCGTAATGGTAGACCGCAAAGAAAAAGGGCAGACCGAAAAATCCGCGATGGCGGAAGTGGGCGAAGAATTCGGCTTCCCCGTATACTCGGTTGTAGACGTGTATGACATTATCGAATATCTCGAAGAAGATGAAGCCAACCGCGAAAACGTTGACCGCATCAAAAAATATCTCGAAGTAAACGGCGCGAAAGCGTAAAGAGGAAACAGAAAATGAGAAGTTTGATTGATATTTTAGAACTCTCTCTTCCCGAAATCGACCAACTGTTGGCGGTTGCAAATGATATTATCGCTAACCCCAAAAAGTACGCCGAAAGCTGTCGGGGCAAAAAACTTGCCACGCTGTTTTTCGAGCCGTCCACCCGTACACGTCTTAGTTTCGAGGCGGCAATGTACGAACTCGGCGGCAGTGTGCTCGGTTTTTCCGAGGCGCAGAGTTCTTCTGCGGCGAAAGGTGAAAGTGTAGCGGATACTGCGAAAACCATTTCGTGTTACGCGGATATTATCGCAATGCGCCACCCCAAGGAAGGGGCACCGCTTGTCGCTTCCATGAACGCGTCTATTCCGGTTATCAACGCGGGTGACGGCGGTCATAACCACCCGACCCAGACACTGACCGACCTTTTAACCATTCAGCGTGAAAAAGGTACGTTGGAAAATCTGACTATCGGGCTTTGCGGTGATTTGAAATTCGGCAGAACGGTACACTCCTTGATTTGCGCAATGTCCCGCTATAAGGGTGTCAAATTCGTGCTGATTTCCCCCGAAGAACTGAAATTGCCCAGCTATGTTAAAAAGGACGTACTGCAGAAAAACGGTATTCCGTATGAACAGACCACCGATTTGGTGGCGGCGATGCCCAAACTCGATATTCTGTATATGACCCGCGTACAAAGAGAACGCTTCTTTAACGAAGAAGACTATCTGCGGCTGAAGGACAGTTATATCTTGACCCCCGATAAGTTGGCAACCGCGAAGGAAACGCTGTCTATAATGCACCCGCTGCCGCGTGTCAATGAAATCAGCGTAGCGATTGATGATGACCCTCGCGCTTGCTATTTTAAGCAGGTGCTTAACGGTAAATTCGCGCGTATGGCGCTGATTTTGAAACTGCTGGAGGTGGAAGTATGAACATAGATTCCATCAAAAACGGTATTGTTATCGACCATATCACCGCGGGCCGTTCAATGCAGATTTACCGCCTTTTGGGGTTGGATGCACTTGAATGCAGTGTGGCGCTGATTAAAAATGTCAACAGTCATAAGATGGGCAAGAAGGATATCATCAAAATTGACACCGAATATGAGGTGGACACCGCAATTCTCGGCTTTGTAGACCCGAATGCGACCATTAGTGTCATCAGAGACAGTAAAATTGTGGAAAAACGTACCTTGTCCCTGCCCGAAAAGCTGACAGGTGTATTAAAATGCAAAAACCCGCGTTGTATCACCTCTACCGAGCAGGAATTGCCCCATATTTTCACCTTGACCGATAAAGAAACGGGCACCTACCGTTGTCTCTACTGCGAAACTAAAGCAGAAAAGGTAAAATAAAAGCAGATTCTTATTTTTCCTTCTCCCCGGGGAGAAGGTAGCGAGCTTTGCTCGACGGATGAGGGGTAAAGAGTAAAAAAGGAACGGCAGATTTCTGCCGTTCCTTTTTTGTTGTGTAAACCTATATGTAGGGGACAATGTGAGCATCGTCCCGCCATTCTCACCAACGGGCGACCAATGGCCGCCCCTACGATAACACATCAAACGACACCGTAGGGGTGATTCGCGTTTTTGGTGCGACTGAGTATTAGCGAGCGTCGACGGAGTAGCGACGAAGTCGATACTCCAATTAACGAATCGCCCGCCCGTATGATGCAAAAACGGCGTGGATAAATCCACGCCCTACGTACACATTTGTGGTACGGTTTTGTAGGGAATGGATTTATCCATTCCGCGTTGTTCACGACTACTTATTCATCTCTCGCTTATCCGTGCGACACATAATATAATCCATACTTACACCGTAAAAATCCGCCAATTTCATAAGCGTTTCGGTGGGGGGAACACGCTCTCCGCTTTCAAATTTAGAGAGCAATGCTTGCTCAACACCCGTTTGCATTTGTAACGCCACCTGTGTCAATTTCCGTTCTTTTCTCAAATCTCTCAGTTTGTTTTTCACACTATCACCCATATGACATTATGTCATTTTTATTATTGACAAATATGACAAGTTGTCATATAATATGATTACACAATGAAAAATAAAATTAGGGGAGATGTCGTTATGAAGTGCAGTCAATGTGGAATGGAATTTGAAGGAAAATTCTGCCCCGAATGCGGAGCAAAAACAGAAGCAACGGTAGGAGTAACGGCGGCAAATCAGAAAAATCCTTTGCAATCCGCTGTTCCCAAAACGCCTAAATCGAAAAAGAAAAAACCATTTTATTTGAGATGGTGGTTTATTCTTCTTGCTGTTGTTTTAATTTTGATTGTCGCACTTTCTCTTAGCGGCAGGGGTGAAAAGATACAGTGGTCAGATGTGGTATTGGGAGCGATACTCCCTGAACCGCCTGCAAACAGAGGGGAAGTCCACGACAATTCCGCTGAGGAACTTTGGCTTGATATAAATAATCTTTCTGACAAAGAATATGCCGATTATATTGAGCGATGTAAAGAGGATGGCTTTACAGTGGATGCAGAAACAACATCCTATTCGTATGATGCTTATGATGCAGAGGGGTACAAATTGCATCTTTATTATTATAGTAGCGAACAGGAATTGATGATTCAGTTGAATGCGCCGATGGAAATGGCTGCTATTCAGTGGCCTACAAGCACCGCTGGGAATCAGTTGCCAATTCCTAAGTCCACTATAGGCAAATTCTCATATGAATATGATGATAACTTCTTTGTGTATATTGGTGGCACAACAACAAACGACTATAACGAGTATGTAAATGCTTGCTCTCAAAAAGGCTTTAATGTTGACTATAGTAAGGGACATAACTACTATTATGCTGATAATAACAGTGGTTGGCATATTTCCCTAAAATACGAAGGTAATAACATTATGAGTATCGATATTGATGCTCCAAGCGAAGAAACCACCGACACAACAAAAGCCACTACAACAAAAGTTACCACTGCAAGTACGACCAATAACGTAGGAATTAGTACTGATTTCAAGGCGGCAATGGATAGTTATGAAGCATTTATGGACGAATATGTCGCCTTTATGAAGAAGTACAAGGAGAATCCGAGTGATTTGAGTTTGCTTACGGATTACGCTGATTATATGAGCAAATATACTGATTTTGTCAAAGACTTTGAGAAATGGGAAGACGAAGATATGAATACCGCAGAATTAGCATATTATCTTGATGTGCAAACGCGAGTGAGTAAAAAATTGATTGAAGTCGCTCAATAGTAAAGAAAAGGCGATGCCGTTTGGCATCTCCTTTTCTCATCTTACTTTTTAGAACAACCCTGTAATCTTACCGTTATCGTCTACGTCGATTTTTTCTGCGGCGGGGACTTTGGGCAGACCCGGCATGGTCATAATATCGCCGGTTAATACTACCACGAAACCTGCGCCCGCGGAAACGCGTACGTTTTTAATGGTCACGGTAAAGTTTTCGGGTGCGCCGAGCTTAGTCGGGTCATCCGAGAAGGAATACTGTGTTTTCGCCATACACACGGGGCAGTTGCCAAAACCGAGGTCGGTTAAAGCGGCTAGCTGTTTTTTCGCGGCGGGCAGGATAGAAATGCCGTTACCGCCGTATACCTTCTTGACAATGGCTTCAATCTTCTCTTCCAAGGACAGCTCCGTGTCATACGAGAAGGTAAAGTCGCCTTTTTCTTCTTCGCACAGGCGGACAACCTCGCGTGCGAGTTCTTCGCCGCCTTTGCCGCCTTCCGCCCATACGTTGGAAAGTACCACGTTGACACCGAGTTCCTTACATTTCGCGATGATAAGGTCGATTTCCGCATCAGTGTCGGTGGGGAAACGGTTGACCGCTACGACAGAGGGCAGCTTATACACGTTTTTGATGTTGGAAACGTGACGGAGGAGGTTCGGGATACCCTTTTCGAGCGCTTCGAGGTTTTCGTTACCCAGCTCGGTTTTGGCAAGACCGCCGTGCATCTTGAGTGCGCGGACGGTGGCAACGATAACCACAGCGGACGGGGTGAGACCCGCCATACGGCATTTGATGTCTAAGAATTTCTCTGCACCAAGGTCTGCGCCGAAGCCCGCTTCGGTAATCGCGTAATCGCCAAGACGCATTGCCATGCGGGTTGCCATAACAGAGTTACAGCCGTGCGCGATATTGGCAAACGGACCGCCGTGTACGAAGGCGGGTGTGCCTTCGAGGGTCTGTACCAGATTGGGCTTGATAGCGTCTTTTAAGAGTGCCGCCATTGCGCCAACCGCCTTGAGGTCGCCCGCGGTAACAGGCTTTTCATCATAGGTGTACGCTACAACAATGCGGGACAAACGTTCCTTCAAATCCGCAATGGAAGAAGCAAGACAGAACACCGCCATAATTTCGGAGGCAACCGTAATGTCGTAGCCGTCTTCACGCGGTACACCGTTCACACGACCGCCTAAACCGTCGGTGACAAAACGCAATTGACGGTCATTCATATCCACACAGCGTTTCCAGGTGATACGGCGGGGATCGATGTTTAAGGCGTTGCCCTGATAAATGTGGTTGTCCAGCATAGCGGCAAGCAGGTTGTTTGCCGCGCCAATCGCGTGGAAGTCACCTGTGAAATGCAGGTTAATATCTTCCATCGGCACGACCTGTGCCCAGCCGCCGCCTGCGGCACCGCCCTTG
>JAZSED010000010.1:0-19825 GCA_045531495.1 Acutalibacteraceae bacterium | reverse complement strand
CCGCCGTTCTAAAAAAAGAACGGCGGCTGTCTTTGACGTAGGCACCTTTGACACGCAGTGGCTTGACCGCAGGTCAACTTGTGGCAGCGGCATGCGGGCACGAGGGTAAGGGGTATGGGGATATGCCCCTAAAGCGACAAGGTATGCAAAAGAGCATACCGTAGTCAGTGCTTGCTACCACATTATTTCGGGAAATTGAAAGTTGAAATCGTATTTTTGTTTTTGAAAAAGCGGAAAAACGTTTTCGAAAAATTTTCAAAAAAGGAATTAAAAAATGCCGATTCGATTTTTGTTTTGTGAAAAAACAAAGTTGGAATTCACTTACATTTTCTTGATAAATAAAAAAATACACATTCGATTTTATAATTTTTTCTTTCCGTTTGTGGAAACGTACTTTTTCCTGTAAAAAGAGAAAAACTTTTTATAAAAACAAAAGAACAGAGCCTTTTTGCGTTAAGGTTCTGTTCTTTTGTTTTGATGTTTTCGTTGTGAGTTTTTCTGTTAGTTACGGTGTTCTCCGTTGCCTGCGGCAGCATCGCGATAGTGCGAAGGAGTAATGCCGTATAGCTCGCGGAAGCAACGATTAAAATATTTTATGTCTTTAAAACCACACTGTGCGGCGATTTTTTGAATGGGCGTGGAGGTTTCTGCGAGTAGCAGAGCGGCGTTTTCAAGGCGTACCGTACGTATGAATGCAGTGGGGGACATACCTGTTTCTGCAACAAAACGACGGGAGAAATATCCTTGTGAATAACCGAACTTTTGACAAAGCGTACTGCTGGTCAGCGGCTTTGTATAGTTGTTCTGGATGTAGTTGACAACTTCCAAGAAAGTGTTTTTAGCAGCGAACCGCGGTTGCGTTTCGGTTACGCAATGTTCAAAAAGGGTGGCGATAAGCAGGTAAATATGGGCACATACCCGCAACGTATCGATGCTACTTTTGCTGTTTTGCAGTTCAATGATTTCTTTGGCTAAACGGACTACTTCTGTATTATCGGTAAAAGGTTTTAAAGACACACGTTTTTCGGATAGATCGGTAAAATACCGTTTTACATTTGGGGTGTTGTTCAAAAGGATCAGGGGGTCAAACATAATGGTCTGATAGACCATATCGGGCGATCCTACTTCGCCACCATGCAATACCGAAGGCGGTATAATCACTACATTGTCGGCGGGGACTGCATAGTTGTGCTTGTCGATCTCAACATTTAAAACACCCGATTTGATAAAGATACACTCCATACGGTCATGCCAGTGCAACTGGAATCCTACGTTGCGCTCAAAGACTTTTACGGCGTGTTGATTGTAGAAAACGGGAATCAGCTCTTTTAGAAAATCCAGCGACATAAAATTCCCTCCTGTTGAAGTGTTTGTATTTTTATTGTACGGTAACCTACCTTAATAATCAAGAAGAATCAAGTTTTGGGAGATGGTACTTTTTGGAATAAAAAGGGGGGATCTACTTTCTTAATATAAATGATACACATTATTTACCAAAAAATCAAATGCTTCCTCTAAAAAGGATGTTTTTATAGAATAAAAGGTCAATTTTTTCTCCCGCGGTGCTTTTAAAAATTGTTAGAATTATGGTGAAAGATTATCCCCAGAAGTGTCTTTCGGCATTCTGAATATCAACAGAAGGAGAGAATCTTATGAAAGTCAAAAAAAGATGGAAGTCGGCGGTTGCTTTGATGCTTACCCTGTCCCTGTTAGTGGGGATGGTGTCGGTATGCGGTTCACTGCTGGCGACGGTAGCCGTGGAAGGCGAACAGCCGATACGTTTTACCGCAGACTTTACAGAGCTTCAAAGTATTTTGGAGCAAAATGGCTTGGGCTCGACCTATAACTGCGGCTCAGACGCATATCAGACTGCATATACCGCGAAAGGAGACGTTTCCACCGCGGATGGACAGCTGAACACGTGGATGGGTGATCGGTTTGCTTCTAAAACGAGCTATACCGCAACCTCGACCCGTGCGTGGTTCACCCAAGGCGACTTTTTGTTGCAGGGAACCGATACATATAATGGCAACAGCCATTTTTCGGTGTCCGGTGGTATGTTGCGCCATCAGTTGGCGGGCGGTAACGGGGTCGGTGAAATGTTGCGCCGCGTAAATACCCTGATTCCGCAATATAAAGGCACAGATGTACGTCTTAAAAACTTTGAAGCGAAGCTTACCTTCAAATTGGGAATGAGCAACTTCAAAGGCGGCTTTGTGTTTAACTTCCACGAAACCGACCCGGGTGCTTTCGTAACCACCACAGGTTTTACCCACAAGCATACGGGTAACACGTTGGTTATCGGTAACGGTGCGGGCCGCGGTGCGCTCGGCAAAGACGGTTGGGCATTTCACAATTATGATGCCAACAATCCGTATATCAGCGCTACCACGGTGGATACTGCCACTAACAAGGCAAACGACGTTGCGGTAGCGGACGGTGTGCGTTTTGACCGCACGCTGGATGACCAGTTGTATATGCTGACCGTGCGCGTGGTAAACGGCAAAGCGAATTTCACCTTGGAAAGTGCGGACGGCACCTTCCGGCAGACGTTGGAGAATAAGACTTTTGCTACCACCGATGGGTATCTTTCCTTCGGTGTTTCCAACCGTGATACACGGTTTTCAAAATTTGAAATCACCGAACTGGATGCGAACGGTAACGTGGTGGACTTTGGCACCTATCACGATAGTGTTGCGGGTGTGGAAGTGTTTGAAGAAACATTCTCTGATCTGCCCGATCTGCGCTGGGACGGTTCCAAGTACACTTATGACAGCGCCTACACTTCGTACAGCAACGTGAACGGCACGGCATCGCTGACAAGCACTGCCACCTACACGGTGGACGTTAAATCGGCGGCGTTGGTTGACCGTTTGGAAAGAAAATTTGATTTCTACACCTACGCCTATAACGGCGGTGGTACGATAGAAATGTGGAATGCCGCAGGATATGTGGTAGATGCAGATGGTAACCCCTTAGGCGCCGGCTTTATGAATTCCGGATATAAGCCCGCAACAGGTGAAACCGCCAGTGGCTATTTGCCCGGCTCCGGTCAGGGTGGACACGGTAGTCACGGTATGTATCCCACGATGGTGCTGAGCGAGAACAAATGGTTGCACATTGCGAAGGACATTGATGGTACTGCGAAGGACCCGTTTGACGTTGTATACTCTTATGTACTGAATGATGCTAATGGAGACAAAGCGGTCTTGAAGAACTTCCAACTGGATTTGGATTTCAAATTAACCACAGCAAGTGCGACGTCTTTCCCACAGAACCAGTCTCCCGTATTCGTAAAATTCGGTGGCTATGACAGCGTACAACACGGCGATACCGACGGTGCGATGTTCTCGATTTCTTGCAACGGCGAGTATTTTTTGGACGACTTGAATACGCCCGTAAACGGTTCTACTTTCACTGCGACGAAGGATACGGATAAAGCACCGTATTATACTGAAACCGCAGGTGTGGCTATTCGCGAAGCGCATTTGACCCTGACCGTGAAAAACGGTACAGTACGTGCAGTCGTTACGTTAGCGGACGGTACCACTGCGCTGGACGTTACCAAAGACGATATTGCCATTCAAAACGGTCTTATCTACATCGGTACCACCTATGCGGGTATCAGGCATGGTTTGCCGTACTTCGGTGCTGTGAAGGTCGTGCGCCTGGACGATAATGGTGATCCCATTGATTTCACCTCGGGTGACAGTGATGCCTTTACGGCGTCCTTTGCAGGACTTACCGATATGATTGACGGCAAGTATTACCGCAATAACGGTAACAAAGACAAAGCTATTACGCTCGGCAAGGTGTCTAAGGAGAATGCGTGGCTGAGCAACGGCAAAGCGGGACAGTATGCGTTTGATGCAAACGATACCGCCATTGTCAACTACTTAAGCGAAAGATTTGATTTCTATCATACTGACCTTACGGGTACCACCACTAAAATGGCGACACCGTATACAGGGTCGGAAGAAATACAGGCAGACCGCTTTGTTCCCGGTAACGTGCACTGGGAATTGCAGGGTGGCAGATGGTTGCGCTGTTTCTTCAATCGTGCCGGTAACAACGAACTGTTTAGAAAATATATGACCATTCTTCCCAAAGAAGATGGGAACGTCATCTATGCTGCGGACTTTGAAGCAAGTTTCGATATAGCGCAGCACAGTGCCGGCAATACCGCCTCGTCGAAAACCGGCGGTGCTATTGCTTTTACATTCCGCTCTAAACAAGCGGCTAAACTGCGAAATGCGGCAAGCACCTATGCGGATGCGACCACCTTGGTATTTACTCGTAATGAATTGGTGATATACGACGGTGTCACCGCAGATTATAAATGGTCGGATCTGGAAAACAGTGCTAACCGCATTGCCTGGACGGGTGGTTCGGTCGGTACGGCGCGTGTCACTTTGAAAGTGGTTAAAAACCGTATGGATCTTAAGGTGACCTCCCTTGACGGCAAAACCGTGTACTATGAAGTCACGAATAAGGAACTGACCCATGACGATGCCGCAGGGTATATGTACTTTACAATGCTCAACAGTGACGGTGCATTGGCAGACGTTTCTATCAAACCGTTGATGCGTACGGGTGTTGCAGCACCGACCGGTCTTGTGGGCGGCATCGGTAAAATTACAGGACTGGTTGCAGGCGCTTCCTACGAGTATAAACTGACGGGTGCGGATACGTGGACTACCGTTCCTGCGGGAAACACTATGCTGACCGGTTTGGAAACAGGTACCTATCAGGTGCGGTTTGCAGGCAATAAATACTATGAGGCGAGTGCGGCGGTTACGGTTGACGTGCGTAACAGCAACATTAACGACGGATACACGGGTGAAGCGGATCGTTTCGAAGCGGACTTTGCCAAACTTGTCATCGGTGTGGATGCTTTTGACGCAGAAGGATACTACGTGCCGACCGCTAACGATACGGCTATTAACGAATATTTAACGGCACGCTTTGGATTGTTTTATAACAACCAGGCACTGACCGCAGAACGCGCTTATGCGGGACAAAGTAGCGAGGATTTTGAAAATGATCCATGGGGCGGCGTATCCCAGTGGCGCGTAAATGCAGGCGGCATTTTACAGCGTCACGGCAACAAACTCGGCGGCGAAATGCTGCGTAAGATTGAGATGCTGACGGTGAAAGCACCGAGCGGCAACTTTGCACAGCTTAAAAACTTTGAAGCTACGTATACCGTGGTGGATAATCTGCACCAGAAGGGCGCCGTTACCTTGTCCTTCCGCAGTGCGGTCAATGACCGTATCGCGTATGTGAAGGATAATCGAATTGTACTTGTGTATCCCGAACAGGAAACGGTTATCATCGGTGTAGACGGTGATGGAAAACACGGTATTTCTTTCGGTAGCGGCGATGATCATGGCGAAACGGAAAAGAATACATACCGTTACGTACAACAGGAAATAGCGGCACTTGCGAATGTTAATGAATATACCGTAACGGTGCGTGTCGTGGGTAGCGAAATGACCGTGCGTATTGCAGATGCGGATAATCACACCATCTGGGAGAACAGCAACACTCCCGCCACGCTGAAACGTACGGATGCAGGCTATCTGTCGCTGGGCATTTCCAACGGCGACAAGGGCCTTAAGAGCGTTGTTATTACCCAACTGGATGGGAAAGGCAATGCCGTGGACTTCGGTCTGGGCACCCGTGCACCTGCGGACCGCTATGACCCCGAAAATACCGTATTTTACGATTTCAGCGATGCGGCACAGATGGATGATTTTGACACGTGGTTCCTGCCCGAACAGAATTCCACCCGCAAGCCGCTTATCAGCACCACCGGTACGGCGGATGCGAACTGGCATGTATCAAACGGTATGATGCGGTTTAAAAAATCTTCTCTCCACCGCACAGCTGAAGAACTGGCGGCGGGCTTTGAGATGAACGGCACAAATTGGCAGCATGATTCCTTTATGACGGCGTACTCTGCGAATATGGGTATCGCGGTACTGAAAACCAAGCAATATAGGAATTTCATCCTTGACTATGATTTTGCGGGCAACGGTTTGTGGACGCAGGCAGGTTTCGGTGCTAAGAATACCGAAAACGGCGTGTATTGGTCTACCATAGACGGTGGATGCACCTTTACATTGGAATATGACGGCGGTAAGGGTGCCGTAGACTTCTGGTATCAAAAGGAAGAAGGCTCTTCCCGTACCCGTCAGGCGGGATATTTCGAATATAACGCCGCGGGCACCCACCATATGCAAATAATCGTGTCTGACGGTAAAGCGTATATGTCACTGGATTATCAAAAACCGTGGGAGGTCTCTCTGCCCGAAACGTATGACGGCGGCTACATTTACTTTGCCGCTAACAGCGCCAATGCGGCGATAGATTCGGTTAAGATTACGGATCTGGATGCAAAGGCGATTGTTCTTGAGGATGTCGTAGATATCTTTGAGGATATTGAGATCGATCGTAAAGCAGGAGAGAGTATCACCTTCCCGTCGGTCGGTTACGGTAAGGATGCCAACGGATATGAATATCCGATGTATCTCATTTTTGCAAGTGCAGAATACCGCTCTTACAAAGAAGGCGATTTTGCTTTCAAGATCGGTATGCAACCGATATACAACCTGACCCTTGCGAGCGGGTATCAGGGCGCCGTTAATGTACGAAACAACATAAACGGTGATTACGATGCTACGGTAGCGCGTAAGTATTATTTCGACCATCCCAATGATTTTCTGGATTTTGAAGCGTATTCTTCGGAATACCAGCCACGCGAGAATTATTGGTCGGTAAGTGACCCCAATCGCGATATGTACTATACGGCGTTTGACGGCAAACTTATCAAAGCGGATGAAATAGAGGATTATTGGAATATCAATGCGGACAGCAGTATCAGTCCTACTCTTGTGAACACACAAAGCGGCTGGTCCCCCGTTACCCGTTTGAGTCAGTTCCATACCTTGATGCTGAAAGACGTGAACCTTTTGAACTTCCGTCTGGAAGCGGATCTGTTACAGGAAAAGGGCGGAAACAACCACCGATACAACTATCTCATTTTGGGCGTGCAGGATCCTACGCAGATGTATGCCAAACTGTCTAAAAAATCCAATTCCTTATCTACCGGCCACGAAACCGGTTTCCTTAAAGATGAAGAAACCGTAAAGGGCGGTGTATGGACCTTTATGGAACGCGAAGGATATTTCAATATTGCGGGTAACCTTGATGGTGGTTTATACGAACGCATTACTGAGGAACCGACAGGGTATGATTTCCTTTTCGATTACGATCCAAAAGTATGGCACCATGTTGTGATAGAGGTTAAGGACGGTATAATGTCTTTACAGGTGGACGATTCGATGAAATTCTATTTCTACCTGGATAATAACGCTATCGGCGGTCTGGTCGGCCTTGCCAGCCATACGAGCGCGGGCAGTTTTGACAACTTCCAGCTTACCGCTTTGAACGCAAACGGTGATGAAGTGCCGTTTGAGGAGGGTGCACGCGGCTGGGCGGAACAGGATACTGTGCAGGCTACTTATTTCGGTTGGAATACCGAACGGAAAAAGTGGACGTTTGATTGGTCCAAGTTACACAAAGAGTAAGAGAAAGAGGGATTTAATATGAGCAAGAAAATTTTAAGTTGCCTTTTGGCGGCAATGTTGTTTGCAACTTTGTTTACGGGATGCACGCAACCCAAAGAGGTATGGGAAAGCTACAGTATTTATCACCCCGGTGAGGAAGGGGAGGAGAGCGTCAAGAACGACACCACCAGAACCACCCGCACAAAAAGGACCACTACGAACGGCAAAGACACACAGGTGACGGGCAAACAGACCCGCCCGCCGATATCAGATGCGGAAGCGCTGAATTTTGATCCTGTTGCGGATGCAGGTGCCAATTATGACGTGAAAGGTACCGTTTCCATTGCGGTAGATACTGCACGCAAAACCGATTATGAGGCAATGTTTGACGTGATGCAGAAACTGTATCCGAACGTGACCTTTGAATTTGATTATTGGGCACACAATGCGGAAGATACCGCTATGGAGTATCTTTCTACCCGTATGCTTACAAAAACTGCTGCCAACATTATTTGGGACGAAGCAGGTGAAATACCTACTTATCTTTCGAATGGTTGGATAAAACCTATTACTTCCTATGTTGCAAAGGATCCCGAAGCTACCAATATTCCTTCTAATCTGAAGGCGGATTACACCTTCTTTGGAGAACTGTATGCGGTTCCGCATCAGGCAACACTGGAAACGATGGTGTTCAATACCGACTTGCTGAGTCGTATCGGTATGAAAATGCCCGGTCTTGAATGGTCTCTTGAAGAGTTTGAGGCGTATTTGCGCGGCGCAGGTGAACTTTTCGACGACGGCGTATGCGTAGGTATGGACGATTTTACCAATATAAATGATATGGTCACTTGGTACCAAGGTATGGCGGCAGGTGGGACATACGGCACCAAAGGGTATAACTACAAAACCAAGCAGTTTGACGTGCAGTATATTAAACAGGGCGGTCTTAAGCTGCGTGAGTGGCGTGTTCTGCCGGGCACGGAGGCTTGGTATCAGCAACAGCAAAAGACTTCTTCGGGTACGCTGTTACAGCAAAATCTCGGTTTGAACAATTATAGCCAATGCTTCTCTTCCGGCAAAGCATTGATGGAAAAATGCGGTTCGTGGAATGTGGAGAATACCATCAGTAACTACGATAACTTTAACTGGAAAATGTGGACCACTCCCAACAAAAACGGCAGAATGATGATCCATGTAGACCATTGCTTCATTACCAGTAGCACTCCTGCTGACCGTATGGATGCTTGCTATCAGGCGTTACGCTTTATGACTTTCTCTACGAACGGTAACCTGGCGCGTCTTACGATGTATGATGATGCTGAAAAAGATAAATACACCTTGAATTCGCATATTTTCTATCCCACTACCACCAGCCAGGTTGTGTTGGATAAGTTTGCAAAACTCCCCCGTACCAATGAAGTTGACGAATACTACGTAAAGAACATCAAAAACAGTTGCAGAAACGATACATTCAAACTGGTATATAACATTCGTGATGTATACGACGATTGGCAGGGTGCGATGAACGATATCACCGACGGTCTGGATTCTTCGGGAGACGGTCTGGATGAATATGTGGATAAAGCCAATAAGGCACTGAAAACGAACGAGGCTGAGTTCAAAAAGGAATACGACAAGCGCTATAAATAAGTTTCGTTAATTCACTATTTAGAAAGGAACGTGAAATATAGTGAACCTTAAGTTTTTGAGAACTTTGGTCCTTAGCTGCTGTGTGGTATTGCTTGCGACGATGTTTGCTCCTATGGTGTCTGCACACACCTTTTCTACCGACGGTCTATATACACCGTTTCAAGAGCCGATACTGAAAAACTATACGTGGTCGCCTATCGAAAAGGTGACGGGTATCGCGCAAGAAAGCAAATACTTTGTCATAAAAACTGTCAGTGGCGGATTTGAGGAAGAATTATATATCTCCCTTCCCGCTGAGGGGGGCTTCCGTCTGCAGTCAAAACACGAATACCAGCAGACTGTAGAAGTGAGCAATGTCGGTTTATTTGAACCCTCTTCCATTGCGGTTATTGATTATAAGACCGACAGCGAAGGCACCGTTACAATGAAAGGTGCGGATGGTACGGTCGTCCGCTACCTTCCCGACGGTAATGGCTTTGTGTTGGAGGTACTGAATGCTAACGGCAGCCGTATTATTTATGTGACCAACGAACAGATTTCTTTTGCACATAAGAAAAACGGCACCGTGTTGCGTACTATGGTGGAAATGCCGGTAGAACCCGAAAAAGAAGCGATCTACAACGGCTCTAACCGTTTTACAGGTCCCAACGTGGTTGGTGAGCATTTTTCGCTTACCAATAAGGACTGTTATTCGAATCCGGATTATTCCTATGGTAATATTGCGCTATTTCACTCCAATCGCGGATATTCCGTTTGGTTTAATATGACCTATCCCGGCGAGGCGGACTTCGGTCACGCCGATCCAGAAAAGTATACGATTACCTTTGACGGAGATAAGCTGGACTTTTATTTGTGGACGGGTACGCCGCTGGAAAACCTGAAAAAATATACCGACCTTACCGGCACCAGCGGTGTTACTGAAGAATGGACCTTCGGTTTCTGGGCGGGTGCCGCCTCGCAGGCGTATACTACTACTGAACTAATGAACGCCTACGCCAATATACAGGCACTTGTGGAAGGATTTAAAGAAAATTGGAATTTTTATCCTGAAGCACTGTATGGCGAATCTGCGGGTATGACGGCACAAGCGCTTACTTATACTAAGCAACGCGGTATCCGTATGCTTGGGTGGATGCGCCCGTATAATACCGTTGATGAATTAGCGGCAGTGTTGCCGGGATACAACGCTACTCCCGTAAAGAATGCGGACGGCAGTTTTGCCTCCACTGGTTTCCCGTTTGTGTATAATGATCTGACTCTTAAAGAATCGGGATTGCACGTGTTTACACAGGCAGGTTGGATGGATACCTCCAACCCCTCTTTTAAGGACGTTCTCACGGCAAAATGGCAGACACTGTGGGGAGGCGGTCTTTCCGGTATGATGATCGATATGGGTGAAAACCTAACCTATAAAGGCACCTGCTGGAATGGTCTTTCCGCTAATGAAATGCACAATCTTAACTCCTACTATTACGCAAAGCACGCCAACGAAGCGTGGACAGAGTTCCACGGCAACGATTACGTGCTGTTTATGCGCTCGTCTGCGGCAGGCTCCCAGTATTGGGCGCCCAACTTCCAGGGTGACCAGACTTCTGATTACGCAGGCTATTCATCGGTTATCAAAGATATGATCTCTCGCGGTGCGGGTGGTTTTAACCTGTACGGTTCGGATATGGGCGGTTTCAGAACCCATCCCACTAAAGACCTGTGGAACCGTTGGGTTGTGTTGTCCACCTTCTCGCCGTATATGCGTTCACACGGTGTTGTGATACATATGCCGTGGAAATACGGCGATGCGGCAATCGAGAACTTCGGCGATTATTACTATCTGCGCAAGAATCTGGTACCCAGCATTATGTCTGCGGCGATTGATGCCAACAAGACCTCTAACCCGATGGTAAAAGGTATGATGATGGCGTATCCCTACTATTTGTCGCTCAAGGATGTGGATAACCAGTACCTTTTCTGTGACGATTTCCTTGTGTGCGCGGTAGAAGAAGCGGATCAACACTGTTTGGAGGTTTCCTTGCCGCAAGGTAACTCCTGGTATAACCTTTTCACCTATAAAATGCTCAAAGGCGGACAGAAGCTGACGGTGGAAGCACCCAGCAACTTTATGCCCGTTTTCGTAAAAGATGGCGCTGTAAAAGCTATTAACCTACCCGACAGTATGCAGTTGATGGCAGAGATGCACGATGAAGAGGATACAGAATTCTCCGAACACGAATCGTTACTTATTACCCCGCCGAATGAAGAGCGGGAGACGGTGATCCACACCAAAGAAGGGGAGTCTGAAGACTTCCAAACCTATAAGAGCACCACCGAAACCTATGTGAGCACGCCCAAAGATACCACCGCCTTTACGGTATCCAATGCAGCGGGCTCCCGTCGTCAGATTATATTGGCTTTGGGTGTTGCGGCAGCGGACGTGGCGGTCGACGGCGAAAAACTGACCCGTTTGCAATACACGCCCGACTATTATAACGAAGAGTACGGCTATCACGTGGATCTTTCCGGCATGACCACCATCTACGTACCTGCGGGATGGAAAGAACTGACCGTTACCAAAGGTGAGGGTGGTTATACTGCGCATACCGCATCCGAAGACAATGAAGCGGGTATGTACCGTATGTTTGACGGCGACGTTACTACTGCGTATGCGCTTTCCCCCGGCGATAGCAAGTGGAAAATGTATTTGAAGGATGATACAGTGCAGACCATTGGCCGTATCGAAGTGAAATGGACTGCGGGTTTCCTGCAGAGTTATGACATTGAATATTCTGCTGACGGCGGTGTTACTTGGGAGCTCCTTTTACCGGAAGACGAAGAGGAACATACTGTGTCTGCAGGTGGCGGCGGTATTGATATTTTGGAATTCGCCCCTGTGAAAGCAAACTGCCTTCGTATCGTCAAGGTTAAAACAGGCGATGTTACCGCTCAACCCGGTATTTATGAACTTAATGTTTTTGCACCGAAAGAGTTCGAGGCGTTGACCCCCGACGGCGACGATAACCCCGATGAATACTATGACGAAGAAGAATTTTTGCCGGACGATTGGGACGATACCGACGATGACGGCAAAAAAGGCGGCTACACCACCATTAAACGCAAGAAGACCATCTATCCCGGTTTCCCTGTATGGGGCATTGTTTTGATCGTTGGCGGTTGTGTGATCGTAGCCACCGGTATTCTGTTGCTTATCCTTTTCCTGCTTCGCAGGAAAAAGAAAAAGCAGGCGGAAGAAGTATTGAATGCAGAAGAAGCAGAATTTCCTGATCTTCCTTTGCAGGAGTAAAAGAGAGGCAAAACAAAAATGAAAATCGGCGTATGTATGAATTTATACAGCGTAGAGCAGTTGGAAGAGCAACTGAAAACGCTGTGCAGTCACGGCTTTGATACCTGCCAGCTTGTTTGCTGGAACACCGCATTTTTCACAGATGAAATCGCCGCGCAGGTAAAAGCATTGTTTGAGCAGTACAAGGTGACTCCGTCCGCATTTTGGTGCGGATGGAGCGGCCCTTGTGTGTGGAATTTTTACGAGGGACAGCAGACCATTGGCTTGGTACCGCCCGAGTACCGCGAAATGCGTGTAAAAGAACTATGTGACGGTTCCGACTTTGCCAAAGTGCTCGGTATTGAAAACGTAGTCACCCATATGGGCTTCATCCCTGAAGATCCGAACGATGCTCGTTTTGAGGGCTTCTGTGATGCCGTGAGGGAAGTGGCAGAGTATTGCAAGAAAAATGGGCAATACCTGCTGTTTGAAACGGGACAAGAGACGCCTGTTACCATGTTGCGCACCTTTGAAGTGGTCGGCACCGATAATCTCGGTGTAAACTTGG
The DNA here is from genome assembly GCA_045531495.1 of Acutalibacteraceae bacterium. Classification (GTDB taxonomy): domain Bacteria; phylum Bacillota; class Clostridia; order Oscillospirales; family Acutalibacteraceae; genus URNF01. The sequence goes on along the minus strand of JAZSED010000010.1, from coordinate 6,762 downwards.
ATACCGCAAACCTTATTCTGTACGGCAGAGCGAACCCCGTGGATGCGTTGGACGTATTCGGTAAATACGTGCGCAACCTGCACGCCAAAGACGGTAAATATCCCACTAACGGTCACGATTTGGGCGAAGAAACCCGTCTGGGTGACGGCAAAGTGGACTTTAAGGGCGTGTTTGAAGCACTAAAAGTACACGGGTATGACGGTCCTGTGACCATTGAACGTGAGATTTCGGGCGACCAGCAGATTGCAGATATTGACCATGCACGTAAACTGCTCACCAAAGTTATCAAAGAGGTTTATGGACCCGAGATGGACTGTTAGGAGTAAAGAATGAGTAAACTGCGAATTTGCGTTATCGGTTGCGGTGTGATTTCACCGATGCATTTATGTTCCGTAAAGGCGTTTGACGACGTGGAACTGGTCGGCGTTTGTGACATCAAACCCGACCGTGCGGAAGGGACGGCTTTAGCGTATAACACCAAAGCATATACCGACTATAAGGTGATGCTTACAGAACAAAAACCCGATGTGGTACACGTGTGTGTGCCGCACTATCTACATCCCGGTATTTCAAAATTTGCTATTGAACACGGCATTAACACTTTGTGTGAAAAGCCGATCAGCATTGAAATGAAAGATGCGGTAGAGAACGTTGAGTTGGCGGAGAAATTGGGCGTGCATTACGGCATTATTTTCCAATGCCGCTACAATTCCCCGTCTCAACTGGTGAAAAAGTGTATTGAAGACGGTACGCTCGGCAAAGTGATAAGTGCCCGTTCGGTACTGACTTGGTGTAAACCTGACGAGTATTATTCCTGGTCCGATTGGAAAGGTACCTGGGATAAAGAGGGCGGCGGTGTCATTATCGACCAAGCCATTCACTCGATGGACCTTGTCAACTGGTTTATCGGGTCTGAGCCGACGTCTGTGTATGCGCACTACGATAACCGTGGCCATGATATCATGGAAGTAGATGACAGCGCGGAAGGCTTTATCAAATATAAAAACGGCGCTACATACGGTTTCTGGGCGATGAATAACTACGGTTGTGACGAGCCTATTGAAATCAGACTTCTGTGTGAAAACGGTAAAGCGGTATTGTCTTATGAAGAAACCACCATCACCTTAAATAACGGCACCGTCATCACAAAGCGTCAGAATGATGCGGAAGCGGTACTGGAAGGTGTCGGTAAAGAATACTGGGGTTTACAACACGTAAGACAAATTCGGCAGTTTTATAACACAGTGCAAGGCAAAGAACAACTGGAAATCAGCGCAAGAGAGGCGCTGAAAATCCAAAAAATCATCTGTGCAGTATACGAGAGTTCTCGAAAGGGAGAACCAGTCGTTTTTGAATGATACAAGGGGACGATAACAATGGTAAAAGTAGCAATTATCGGTTTTGGCGGTATTGCCAACGGTGCGCATTATCCGGCGTATAAAAAACTGGAAGCAGAAGGCGTCGCAAAGGTGGTTGCGGTATGCGACGTGGACGAAAACCGCTTCGGCGGATCGGTTTCCATCAATATCGGCAGTTCTGACGACAGTTTGGAACGCGATTTTACGCCGTACACCGATTGGCGGGTAATGCTCCAAAACGAAGACATTGATATGGTAGACATTTGCGTGCCATCTTTCTTACATGCTGACGTTGCGTGCGGTGTGTTGGAAATGGGGTATGACGTGCTGAGTGAAAAACCGATGGCATTGGATTATGACACCTGTCTTAAAATGTTGGAGACGCAGAAGAAGAGCGGCAAACAGTTGATGATAGGGCAGTGCCTTCGCTTTGGTGCAAACTATAACTTCCTGAAGAAAGCCATTGATGAAAATTTGTTTGGCAAAGTGAAAGCCGGCATTTTCCGCCGTTTCAGCGGCCCGCCGCTGTGGGGTTGGAACGGTTGGTTTATGGATGGTACAAAATCGGGCGGTGCTTTGCAGGATTTACATATTCACGACGTGGATATCGTGCGGTATTTGCTTGGCGACCCGCAAGCGGTATCCTGCACCACGGCAGACATCTATGCGGGTAATGACATTGTATATTCGCAACTGCATTATGAGAATGCCACCATTCTCGCCATCGGCGACTGGTCGAGAGAAGGTTGTGATTTCCAGGCGGACTTTACGATATCCTTTGAAAAAGCAACCGTGACTCTCAAAGATAACGAGGTTGTGGTTTGCCCTCGTGGTGGACAGAAATATATTGCTGACATAAAGGGCAATGATTTTTATGAGGAAGAAATTCGTTTCTTTATAAACTTGATTCAAAACGGCGGCGAGAACACCGCAAACCCGCCTGAAAGTGCGGCAGTAACGGTGAAATTGACCGAGACCTTGCGCGAAAGTGCACGTAAATGCGGCGAAAAAGTGCCGTTTATTGTTTAAGGAGAAAAGGCATGAGTTGGACCAACCAATCAAAGTGGATTTGGGTAAACGATCATCCTGTTGCGGATTCATACAGTGAGTTTTTTGATACCTTCACCTGTGACGGCGGCAAGGTGACCGTACAGATTTCTGCAGATGCTAATTATACCTTATATATAAACGGCGTCTTTGCAGGCTCCGGTCAGTATCCCGACTTTCCGTACTATAAAGTGTTTGATAAACTCGATATCACCGCCTTTTGTAAAAAAGGTGAAAACCGTTTGGCTCTTATCGTATGGCATTACGGCAATTACGGTGCGGAAAGTCTGACGCATTATCCCGGTGTGGCGGGAGTGCGTTATGAGGTGTATGCGGATGAAACGCTGCTGGCCGTTTCCAATGAAAATGTGCTGTCTCGCTTGAGTCGTACCTATATGAACGGGCGTAATAAGCGTATTACTGAGCAATTGGGTTTGGGTTTTGGTTACGATGCCACCAAAGAGGACAACTGGAAAGATGGTGAACTTGACGGTTTTACAGGCAGTACGGTGGTACCGCTGGATACACCATTATACAAGCGTCCTGTAAAAAAACTGAAGGTTTTGGAGCGGTGTCCGTCCACCTTGATAAAAAGGGAGGATACGTACGCTTTATACGATTTAGGTCGTGAAGAGGTTGGTTACCTTACCTTTAAGATAAAAAGTACCGTGCCGCAAACGATAAAAGTTTGCTACGGGGAACATATTGCAGATGGCTGTGTGCGTTGGTCTATTGACGGGCGTGATTTCAGTTTTGATATCACTATCCCCGCAGGGGAGACTACCTACACCAACTATTTCAGACGGCTGGGTCTGCGGTATTTAGAGGTGCACGCAGAGCAACCGTTGGAAATAGCGTATATATCAGTACTGCCGTGCGTGTATCCGCTTACAAACGTAGAAAAGAAATTTGACGACCCACTTATACAGGAAATTTATGACGTCAGCGTGCGCACTTTGGAATTATGTATGCACGACCACTATGAAGACTGCCCTTGGCGTGAACAGGGACTTTATACGATGGATAGCCGTAACCAAATGCTTTGCGGGTATCAGGCGTTTCGTGAGTTTGCTTTTGCGCGCGCATCGCTTTTACTCATCAGCAAAGATAACCGCAAAGACGGTTTATTGTCTATCTGTGCTCCCAGCAATATGAATTTAACCATTCCGTCGTTTTCTTTGCATTATTTCACACAGGTTTACGAGTACTTACAGTACAGCGGTGATATGACCTTGTTGGACGAGATTTATCCGAAGCTGGTATCGGTAATGAACGCGTTTGTCGCTCGTATGCAGGACGGTCTTGTTCCTGCGTTTGAAGAATGGTACCACTGGAACTTCTACGAATGGTCTGAGGGTATGTCGGGTGGCCGCGGTACGGGTGGTAAAGTTGTGTGGGATGCCGCACTGAATATGTTGTTCTCGCTGGCATTGCAGAACTTCCAGAAAATCTGTGATATGGCGGGTATCCCTGCTGAATATTCCAACATAGCACAGATGGTAAACCAAAAAATCAATGAACGGTTTTATGATTCCGATGCGGGCGTGTATATCAACACGGTCGGCCGTGACGCAAAAAGCGAACTGGTGAATAGTTTGGCTGTTTTATGCGGCGCGGCAACGGGAAACACAGCAAAAAATATATGTGAAATGCTTGTTGGTCCCCATGAGCTGACCCCTACTTCACTGAGTATGGTGTGCTTTAAATATGATGCGTTACTCGCTGTGGATAAAGAGCGGTACGCACCGTATATTTTGGGGGATATCAAAGTGAAATATAAAAAGATGCTGGATGCAGGTGCAACCAGCTTTTGGGAAACCGAAAAAGGCGAAGCGGACTTTTCCAATGCGGGCAGTCTTTGCCACGGTTGGAGTGCGATGCCTGTTTATTATTTTTGTATTTTGAAAGCATAGAAGAAACTGAAAAAAACTTTTTTCTTGCGTTTCTATTGTCATAAGGAGAGACGACTGTGAATATCAATGCTGACAGTATAAAAATCAAAGACTTTCCTGCGTATCTGGGAAGCAGAGTGACCGTGAAAGCCGGCAGGGACGGCATGGTGTTTTACGTCATTGAAGATGTGTCTTTGACCCACTTCGCCGCTTTCCTCTCTTCTGTCGAGGCGGCAGGCTGGAGAAAATATGCCGAAAACAATGCCGGTGGCAATCTGTTCGTTACGTACACATTGGGAGATCACAGTGTTCATATGTACTACTTACCCAATGTCAGTCGTGTACATATTATCGATATGCCTTTGGGGGCGGCACTGCCTTCTACCGAAAAGGCGGCCTATACCAAACTCTGTGAGCCGTTATTTACGCAGATACAGTTAAAATATGATGCTGCAAGCGAAGGCGATTCGTATCTTCTGCGTTTGTCCGATGGTAGATTTATCGTCGTTGACGGTGGTATGGACGAAGCGGACTATTATGAGAGCAATCACCTGTATGCGTTGATGCAGGACCAGAATGTGTTGGATAAGGTGACGATTGCTGCGTGGATTATTACCCACGCACATGCAGATCACCACGGCACAGCAGGCGAACTGCTCGGGCGTTATGATACGGACGATCTCTCCGTTGAACAGATTGTATTCAATTATCCGTCGGAAGACGATATGATTTCTATGAACACAAGTCCCACCGACACACGGTATCTGACCTTTTTAGATAGCGTGCAGAAATGGGTGGATAGGGGCACGCAGCGTGTTACCTGTTATACCGGGCAGGTATTCCATTATGCAGATGCAAAAATCGAATTTTTGCACACCTATGAGGCGTTTGCCCCCGGCGTGCTGGATGGTGCGGATATTAACAATACCAGCGCGGTTTTTACTATCGAGATTGCAGACCAGAAGATTATGATGCTTGGTGATATGCACCATTTGGGTAGTGACTCGTTAGTGGAATTATATGGTACATATCTCAAATCCGATATAATGAAATTGGCTCACCACGGCTATCCCGGTGGTACGTATGAGCTGTACAGTTTGATTGATCCCATTACTGTATTTAACTCTACTATTCTATATTGCCCCTTGAAATATTACAGCGAGTTCCGCTATTTTCAGAAAGACACCACCCGTGGTGGTCAAGCATACTGGTGGTTGTATGACGATAAGGAATACCCTGCTTATGCATATATCAGTAGCAGCAATCACGTGAAAGAAGTTATTACTTCCGCCTTCAAGGAGGTGACCGTGTCTTTACCGTACACGCCTGTGGACGGCTGTGAATATTTTGCCAACCGCCAGAACAATGGGTATACGGGTGAAGAACCTGCGAAAACCGAAGCGGCGATACCTGCACCGTACTTAGATGTGCTTGTTAAAGCACAAGGCAAAACCGCAAACCGTGTGTGTTATAAAGGGGTAGCATACACGGTGGATGGCATCCGTGTGAAAAAAGGGGATGCGGCAGGGACTTTGGTAGCATCGATTGATGACCTGCCCGCTTTGGTGGCAGGCGGTATGTCTCTTGAATTGCTCGTGGCAGTTGATGAACTGCCCGAGCGACCCGAGTCGGCAAGATATGAGATGTTTGGAAACGATGATATTGGACTGACCCTTGAAAATCCCACGCTGAATGTGAATTTGACGGTGGGGGATACCAAAGTGCTGGGCAGTACCGGTTTGGATAGACGGTACTGGACGGGCAGCATCGTGGGTGGAAGCGTCTTGAATCACATTGTCGGCACGTACAATCCGGATGGCACGATGTGTGTTTACCAAAACGGCATTTTGGTGGCTAAGACAACGTGTAATGGTGATTTTGCTATTAAAAACAACTTGCTGACTATCGGCTCGACGGCTTTTAGTGGTCTCTCGGCTTACACAGTACTTGGCGCGCGTGTATACGATACGTGCCTTGATGCTGAGCAAGTTGCGGCAACCTATTGGGATGCAGTTGAAATGGTGACAGCGACGGTTGACAGGTGCTCATAAAATGTTGCTGATATTTTTAATAGGTACGTTTTAAATGTATTTCAATATAAGCAAAAGAAAGAGGAGATAAGTATGAAGAAAGCAAAAATTCTAAAACGTGCTGGTGCGGTTATGCTCACGCTGGCGATGCTCGTTGGAATGCTGTCCGTTATGGGCGCTGTTTCCTTTGGTGTATCTGCCGAAGAGGTCACGAAGTTTACAGCAAACTTCCAAGCGGGATTGGATCGTAGTGATCTGGTCTGGCAAAACAACCAAAGCGCCAATGACCAGGTCCTTTTGAGCGACCCCACTGTTGAGGGCGCTACGGATGCGGTAAAAGCATCTCATGATTGGTTGAGCGCTCGTTTCAATTCGTATATGAATTTCCATAACTATGGGCAGCGCTCCTACTTTGGTCAGAAATGTGAGAACGGT
>JAZSED010000126.1:0-11579 GCA_045531495.1 Acutalibacteraceae bacterium | reverse complement strand
GTATACATTCTTAGACAAATTAATTTCAGTTGCACTTCCTCGTGTAAGAGATTTCCGTGGTGTTTCAGCAAAAAGTTTTGATGGAAGAGGAAATTATACAATTGGAATTAAAGAACAATTAATATTCCCAGAAATCAATTTTGATGAAGTAGAAAAAGTTAGAGGTATGGATGTTGTATTAGTTACAACTGCTAAGACTAACGAAGAAGCATTTGATTTGTTAAAAGAACTTGGAGTTCCTTTTAGGAAATAAGAAAGAGGAGACTAAGATGGCAAGAAAATCAATGGTTGTTAAATCAGAAAGAGAACCAAAATTTAAAGTAAGACAATACACTAGATGTAAAATTTGTGGAAGACCTCACGCTTATCTGAGAAAATTCGGCATTTGTCGTATTTGTTTCAGAGAGCTTGCATACAAAGGTGAAATTCCCGGCGTTAAAAAAGCCAGCTGGTAATAGCATAAGGAGGTAACGGAATGCAAATCAGTGATACTATCGCCGATATGCTTACCCGTATTCGCAATGCGAATGCTGCGAAGCATGATACGGTGGATATCCCCGCTTCCAACATGAAGAAGGCTATTGCCCAGATTCTGGTGGACGAAGGATACGTAAAAAGTTTTCAGATTATTGAAGATGGCAAACAGGGTGTTATCCGTGTGACCCTGAAGTACGAAGGTGCTTCCCGCACCCAGGTACTCAAAGGTGTTCGCCGTGTATCCAAGCCCGGTCTGCGCATCTATTCCAGCAGCGAGGACATGCCGAAGGTCATGAAAGGCATCGGCACCGCAATCGTCTCCACTTCTAAGGGTATTATGACCGATAAGGCTGCCCGCAAAGCGAACGTTGGCGGCGAAGTCCTGGCGTTTGTGTGGTAAGGGGGTAAAGAAAAATGTCGAGAATTGGACGTAAAGAAATCGTTATCCCCGCCGGTGTTGAAGTGAAGGTCGACGGTGGCGTTGTGACCGTTAAAGGTCCCAAAGGCACCCTCACCCAGAATGTCAGCGCCGCTATGACGGTGGAAGTTGCGGACAACATGATTCGCGTAATCCGCCCGAATGACGAAAAAGAAAACCGCTCTCTGCATGGCCTGACCCGCACCCTCATCAACAATATGGTGATCGGTGTAACCGAAGGCTTCAAAAAAGAATTGGAAGTCAACGGTGTTGGCTACCGTGTGCAGAAGCAGGGCAAACAGCTCGTAATGAACCTCGGCTACAGCCATCAGGTCATTATGGAAGAAATCGATGGCATCACCATCGATGTGCCGGATCCCAACCACATTGTGATTTCCGGCGCCGACAAACAGCTGGTCGGTCAGTTTGCAGCTGAAGTACGTGAAAAACGTATGCCCGAACCTTATAAGGGCAAGGGTATCAAGTACGCCGACGAAGTCATCCGCCGCAAGGAAGGCAAGACCGGCGGTAAAGGCAAGAAATAAAGGAGGAGTGAGTAGTTATGGTGAGTAAAAAAGACAGCAATAAAGCCCGTCTGCACCGCCACGCTCGCGTGCGCGGCAAAATCAGCGGCACTCCCGAGTGCCCCCGCCTGAACGTGTTTCGCTCCCTGAGTAACATCTATGCCCAGTTGATCGATGACGTAAATGGTGTAACCCTCGTTTCCGCTTCTTCTGTCGAAAAAGACTTCGGCATGAACGGTGGCAACAAGGAAGCCGCCCGTAAGGTTGGCGAAATGATCGCAAAGCGTGCTGTGGAAAAGGGAATTACGGAAGTAGTTTTCGACCGCGGCGGCTACGTATACCACGGCCGTGTGCAAGAGCTGGCCGAAGGCGCCCGTGAGGGCGGCCTCAAGTTCTAAGGAAAAGGAGGAAGTACTTTGGCCAGATTTCAAGACAAAAAGCAGGCACAGGAGAACGAGTTCATTGAGAACGTCGTAGCTATCAACCGTGTCAGCAAGACCGTAAAAGGCGGTCGTATTATGAAGTTCTCCGCTCTTATCGTTGTAGGCGACGGCAAGGGCAGCGTCGGCTTCGGTATGGGTAAATCCAACGAAGTTCCGGATGCTATCCGCAAGGGCATCGAGGACGCGAAAAAGCATATGATCAAAGTGTCCCTCAAGGGTACCACCATCCCCCACGAGGTGATCGGTAAATTCGGCGCCGGCGAAGTGTTATTAAAACCCGCCGCCCCCGGTACCGGCGTTATTGCCGGCGGTGCTGTTCGTGCGGTAGTGGAAGCTGCCGGCATCAAAGACATCCGCGGCAAGGCACTCCGTTCCAACAATCCCTGCAACGTGGTGAGCGCCACCATGGCAGGTCTCGCCTCTCTCCGCACCGCTGAAGAAGCGGCTGCGCTCCGTGGCAAGACCGCCCAGGAAATTTTAGGTTAATGGGAGGAACGGAAAATGGCTAAGAAGAAAGTTACTACCCTGCAGGTTAAATTGACCCGCAGCCTTATCGGTGCTAAAAAAGAACAGATCGCGACCGCGAAAGCGCTCGGTCTCAACAAAATCGGTGATGTTACCACCCAGCCCGATAACGATGCCACCAAAGGCAAAGTAGCGAAAATCATCCACCTCGTCGAGGTAACCAACGCTTAAAACCAGCAAGGAGGTGCGACAAATTATGAAGCTGAATGAGCTTTCTCCGGCACCCGGTTCCGTTAAGGGTGCCAAAAGAATCGGCCGCGGTCATGGCTCCGGTTGGGGCAAAACCGCAGGCAAGGGACACAAAGGTCAGCACGCGCGCTCGGGTAGCAGCATGCGTCCCGGCTTTGAAGGCGGTCAGATGCCGCTTCAGCGCCGTGTTCCGAAAAGAGGTTTCAACAACATTTTTGCAACCAAATGTGTTGCGATTAACCTGAGCGCTCTTAACGCTTTCGAAGACGGTGCGGTGGTTGACGCTGCTGCGCTGAAAGCGAAGGGTATTGTTAAGAACATCGAAAATGGCGTCAAGATCCTGGGCAACGGCAAAGTTGACAAGAAACTGACGGTGAAGGTTTCCGCTTTCTCCGAGTCTGCCAAAGAGAAAATCGAGGCGGCGGGCGGAAAGGCCGAGGTGATCTGAGTATGTTCCAGACCCTGAGAAACGCATGGAAGATTGTAGACCTTCGCAAGAAGATTTTGTTTACGCTTCTTATCGTGCTTATTTTCCGGATCGGTTCCGTGATTACCGTCCCGTTTGTGGACGCTTCGGTAGTGGCAGAAGCCAGCAGAAACAGCAGCGACTTTATGGGTATCGTCACGATGGTATCCGGCGGCGGTTTTTCTAACGCCAGCTTGTTTGCACTGTCCATCACCCCCTACATCAACAGTAGCATTATTATTCAGCTGCTGACGGTGGCAATCCCCGTTCTCGAACGTTGGGCAAAAGAGGGTGCGGAAGGCCGCAAAAAGCTCAACAAAGTCACCCGTGTGTTCACGGTTGTGCTTGGTTTGATGCTCGGTACTGCTTACTACTTCTTACTCCGCAGCGCGCAGTATGACGGCGCTTTGGTAGAATCCACTAACAGCAGTGTGTTTGCTACCATCTTCTCTGCGGTGGTTATCATCCTGTGCTTCGCCGCCGGCTCCACGCTGGTTATGTGGCTGGGTGAACAAATCAACGAACGCGGTATTGGCAACGGCATTTCCATTTTGCTGTTCGCCGGTATCCTGTCCCGTATCCCGGTTGCGGCGTCTACCTTGTGGGCGTACTTCTGGGAAGGCGGCATCCAGCAGCTCGAATCTGCAGGCAGCGCCGCTGTTAAGTATATTGTTTTGGTACCTGTGGTACTCATTCTGTTCCTCGCTATCATCGCGTTTATCGTGTTTATGAACGACGCAGAACGCCGCATTCCGATTCAGTATGCGAAAAAGGTTGTCGGCCGCAAAATGTACGGCGGTCAGAACACCTTTATCCCGATCAAGGTCAATATGTCCGGTGTTATGCCGATCATTTTGGCGTCTTCGATCATTTCTTTGCCGTCCATCATCGCGTCCTTCATCAACAACGCCGAAAAGACCAACAATTGGTTCTTCAACGCGTTCAGACAGGACAGCTGGTTCTACATTATTGCGTATTTCCTGATGATTATCGGCTTCGCCTACTTCTATGTAACCATTCAGTACGATCCCACTGAAATGGCGAACAACCTCCGTAAAAATTCGGGTGCGATTCCGGGCTACCGTCCGGGCGAACCGACTGTGGAGTATATGAAGAAGGTTATCAACAAGGTCACCTTTATCGGTGCTTTGTTCTTGGGTATCATTGCGCTGTTCCCGAGTCTTTTCGGTAAGTTCAGCGGTATTTATGGGTTGACTCTCGGCGGCACTTCCATCATGATCGTTGTTGGTGTTGCTCTGGAAACCACCCAGCAGATCGAGAGCCAGATGATGATGCGTCATCACAAGGGCTTCCTCGAATAATCCCTTTCACCGACATAAACAGCACGCTGTCCCGCGATGCCCGCGGGTATCGCGGACGGTGTGTGCGTGACGTTAAGGAGAAATACTATGAAGTTAATTCTGCTCGGCGCCCCCGGTGCCGGTAAAGGAACACAAGCGGAGATTATCAGCGAAAAGCTGGGCATCCCCACCATCTCCACGGGTAATATTATCCGTGCAGCGTTGAAGAGCGGCTCTGAAATGGGTCAGGCGGCAAAATCGTATATCGAAGCCGGCAAACTCGTTCCCGACGAAGTGGTTATTGGTATTATCAAGGACCGTTTGGCGGAAGACGATTGCAAAAACGGTTTCATTCTGGACGGTTTCCCGCGTACTATCCCGCAGGCCGAGGCGCTTGACCGGATGGGCATCATTATTGACAAGGTAATCGACATTGAGGTTGCCGACGAGAAGATTGCCCGCCGTGTATCGGGCCGCCGTGTATGCTTGGATTGCGGTGCCACCTACCACATCGACTATAAAAAGTCCAAGGTAGAAGGCGTTTGCGACCATTGCGGCAGCACCCTCGTACAACGCAAGGATGACCATCCGGATACGGTAGCGGCTCGTCTTTTAGAGTATCATGAGCAGACCGAGCCCCTCAAAGGCTACTATGAGGCGTGCGGCAAGCTGGTTATCGTGGAAGGCCAGGAAGAATTGGCTGACACCACGAGACTGACCCTTGCGGCGGTTGAGGCTTAAGAATGATTACTGTTAAGAGCAGTCGGGATTTAAAACTCATGCGAGAAGCGTGCGTTATCTCGGCGCGAGCACTGCAGGAAGGCGGAAAAGCGGTCGAGCCCGGTGTAACCACCGCGGAGATCGACCGTATCATCCGTAAGTACATCGAAAGCGCGGGTGCGATACCTTCGTTTTTGGGATACGGCGGATTTCCTGCCAGCGCCTGCATTTCCGTAAATGACACGGTTATCCACGGCATACCCGGCAAACAGGTCATCAAAGCCGGCGACATCGTCAGCATTGATGTCGGTGCTTACTTTAACGGATTTCACGGTGACAACGCCGCAACATTTGCTGCGGGCGACGTCTCCAAAGAAGCCAAAGCGTTAATGGAAGCCACCGAGCAAAGCCTTTACGAAGGCATTCGCGCCGCCACCCCCGGTAATCGGGTGGGGGACATCGGCGCGGCTGTTCAGCGGTATGTCGAGGAGCGTGGTTACTCGGTGGTACGGCAGTTCGTCGGCCACGGAGTAGGCACGGACCTACACGAAGACCCCAGCGTACCTAATTTCGGTACACCCGGGCGAGGCACACGCCTCACACCCGGAATGACCCTTGCCATTGAACCGATGATTAACGTCGGCACCCACGAAGTGAAAATTTTGGGTGACGGCTGGACCACGGTCACCAAAGACGGCAAGCTGTCCGCACATTTTGAGCACACAGTGGCGATAACGCCCGACGGTCCGGTTATTTTGACCAGACCTTGAAATAGGAGGTAACTCTCATGTCCAAATCGGATGTCATCGAACTGGAAGGTACCGTTATCGAAGCGTTGCCTAACGCGACGTTCCAGGTAGAGCTGGCAAACGGCCATAAAATCTTGGCCCACATTTCCGGTAAATTGCGTATGAACTATATCCGCATTCTGCCGGGCGATAAGGTGACTGTAGAAATGTCCCCTTATGATTTGACCAAAGGTCGCATCACTTGGCGTACAAAATAACGCTAAGCGACTAACACAAATAACAATTGCACAAAAGTGCAAAGGAGGTATTCTTAATGAAAGTCAGACCTTCTGTTAAGAAAATTTGCGAAAAATGCAAAATCATCAAGCGCAAAGGTCGCGTGATGGTGATTTGCGAAAATCCGAAGCACAAACAGCGTCAGGGTTAATCCCTTGTTTGTATCGAAGCGAAAGGAAGGAATGTAACTATGGCTCGTATTGCTGGTGTTGATTTACCCAGAGACAAACGTGTCGAAATCGGCCTGACCTACATCTACGGCATCGGCCGTAAATCTGCTTGCGATATTCTCGCCGCGACCGGTGTTAACCCGGATACCCGCGTGCGTGACCTGAGCGAGGACGACGTTTCCAAGCTCCGCGAGTATATTGACCACAACTATAAGGTAGAGGGTGACCTCCGCCGTGAAGTTGCAATGGATATCAAAACCCTTATCGAAATCGGCTGCTATCGCGGCCTTCGTCACCGCAAAGGTCTGCCGGTGCGCGGTCAGCGCTCCAAGACCAACGCGCGTACCCGTAAGGGCCCGAAGAAGACCATTGCCAACAAGAAGAAGTAAGCAGGAGGGATAGTAAATGGCTGCTAAGACTACTGCGCGCAAGGGTGCTACCACCCGTCGTCGCAAAGAACGCAAAAACATTGAGCGTGGCGCCGCACATATCCAGTCCACGTTCAACAACACCATTGTTACCATCACCGATACCCAGGGCAACGCTCTTTCTTGGGCGAGCGCAGGCGAATTGGGCTTCCGCGGTTCCCGCAAGTCCACTCCCTTTGCTGCTCAGAGCGCTGCTGAAACCGCTGCCAAAGCGGCTATGGAACACGGTCTGAAAACTGTGGAAGTATATGTAAAGGGCCCCGGTGCCGGCCGTGAAGCCGCCATCCGCGCTCTGCAGGCTGCAGGTTTGGAAGTTACCATGATCAAAGACGTAACCCCCATTCCGCACAACGGATGCCGTCCTCCCAAGAGAAGACGCGTATAACAATTATCAGGAGGTGCAACCAATATGGCAAGATATACCGGTGCGGTGTGCAGACTTTGCCGCCGCGAAGGACAGAAACTCTTTTTGAAGGGTGAAAGATGCTATACCGGCAAGTGCGCTATCGAGCGCCGTGCCTATGCTCCCGGCCAACACGGTCAGGCGCGTAACAAGAAAGCTTCCGAATACGGCAAGCAGCTGCGCACCAAGCAGTTTGCCCGTCGTTATTACGGCGTGCTGGAAGGTCAGTTCCGTCATTATTTCGAGCTGGCTACCAAGATGGAAGGCCAGGCGGGTGAAAACTTGCTCCGTCTTTTGGAATCCCGTCTTGACAACGTAGTGTACCGTTTGGGCTTTGCCGCTTCCCGCGCTGAAGCGCGTCAGCTGGTAACCCAGGGCCACTTCACCGTTAACGGCCGCAAAGTGAACGTCCCCTCCTACCTGGTAAAACCGGGTCAGGTTGTGGCTATCAAAGAAGGCAGCCGTCAGCTGGGCAAAATCAAAGGCATCATCGAAGCAAACAGCTCTCGTCCGGTGCCGCAGTGGCTTGATCTCGATCGCGCCAACATGGAAGCGAAGGTTGTTTCTCTCGCGAACCGCGAAGACATCGACCTGCCGATCGAAGAAACCCTCATCGTCGAATTGTACTCCAAGTAATCGCGGCTTTGCCGAGGTTACTTGCCCCGCAATTTGCGTTGCGGGGGGAGTTTTTCGACCGAGAGAATGTAAGACACAGGAAAACAAGATATCATATTACGACTTTTATAGTCGGAATGTAACTGTAAGGAGGGTTTTGGATGATTGAAATTGAAAAGCCCAGAATCGAAGCATTGGATCTCGCTCCCGACGGCACCTATGGCAAATTTGTCATTGAGCCGTTAGAAAGAGGATACGGCACCACGCTCGGCAACAGCCTGCGTCGTGTATTGCTTTCCTCTCTGCCGGGTGTTGCCGTCACTTCGGTGAAAATCGACGGCATCCTGCACGAATTTTCCACCATCGAAGGTGTGAAAGAGGATGTAACCGAGATCATCTTGAATATCAAGGGTTTGACCGCGAAAATCAACGGCGAAGGTCCGAAAACCGTATACGTTGCAGCGGAAGGTGCTTGCGAAGTCACCGCGGGCAGCATCAAATGTGACAGCGAAGTGGAGATCTTGAATCCCGATATGCACATCGCCACCTTGGGCGAAGGTGCTAAGCTGTACATGGAAATTACCCTTGACAAAGGCAGAGGTTATGTCTCCGCCGAAATGAACAAGCAGAATATGGCTCCCGTTATCAGCGTTATCCCTGTAGACTCCATCTACACCCCTGTAGAGAAGGTAAACTACACCGTGGAAAACACCCGCGTGGGCCAGATCACCGACTTCAACAAACTGACCTTGGAAGTATGGACCAACGGCACTATCAGTGCAAAAGAGGCTGTTTCCTTGGCGGCGAAGATTATTATGGAGCATCTCGAACTGTTCGTCGATCTTTCCGGCGATATGTATGCGGGCAGCCCCATTATGGTGAACAAAGAGGACAACCAGAAAGACGGTCTTTTGGAAATGACCATTGAAGAACTCGACCTTTCGGTTCGTTCTTTCAACTGCCTGAAACGTGCAGGCATCAATACGGTGGGCGACCTCATCAACAAGACCGAAGAGGATATGATGAAGGTGCGTAACCTGGGCCGTAAATCCCTCGAAGAAGTGGTTAACAAGCTCGCTTCCTTAGGATTTACCTTGAGCCAAGAAGAAGAATAAGAGTGTGTGACACTAAAAAGGAGTGAATATACATGCCCGGAACCAGAAAGCTCGGCAGACCGACTGCTTCCCGTATGGCAATGCTCAGAGCTATGGTGACTTTCTTGCTGGAAAACGGCAGAATCGAAACCACCGTGACCCGTGCTAAAGAAGTACGTTCCATGGCGGAAAAAATGATCACCATCGCGAAAGAGCCCACCCTCGCGAACAAACGCCTCGTATACGCGTTTGTAACCAAAGAGGATGTATGCAAAAAATTGTTTGACGAAATCGCGCCGACTTACGCAGACCGTAAGGGCGGTTACACCCGCATCATCAAGGTGGGTGCCCGTCGCGGCGACGCCGCTGAAATGGCTATCATCGAATTGGTGAAATAAGCATTTCGTGTAAAACGTATAAAAACCGCTGTGTCTTTCGAAAGTCACAGCGGTTTTTTGTTTATGACCTACGCGTTTTGTTTTTGATATTTTCCGGGAGAAATGCCCATTTCACGTTTGAAAGCGGTCATAAAGTATTTGACATCCGCAAATCCGCTTTTTTCCGCAACCTCATAGATTTTTATATCTTGTGTTCTCAGCAACGCACACGCGTGGTGCAAACGGCAGTTTAAGATGTAGGCTTTGGGCGTCATACCGCATGCCTCGTGGAATACGTGATAAAAGGATGATTCACAGATACCCGACATTTGTGCTACTTCTTTTACAGAAAGGGTAGCCTCGGTAAAATGGTGGTGGATATACCGCAGAACCTCACGCATGGTGTCGGCGGTTTCCTTTTCGGCTGTCGGTTGGGAAATTTCCGCCATAATACGGTAAAAAATCGACATCGCGCGGTAGTTTTTGTTGGTAAGCGTGGTGTGCCATATCACATGTATCTCGTCAAACATACGGCGGAGCAGCTCCGGTTGCTTCGGCTGAATCAGTGTCGGCGGGAAGGTACGGTCACTGTCAAATTCGATACGCAGTATGTCATCCGTATCCCCCTCCAATCGGCAGGGTGTGCTTGGCGGCAGATATACTACCGACCCCGGCGTGGCACGTAAAACTTCCGTTTCGGTGTGATAGTTCATAGACGTCGATATATGGTAGGTAAGTGTATGCCGCGGCAAGGAGAGTTGTTCCTTGGATATAAAGCGCGATTCCAGCTGCGGGCAGGTGGCGGCTTCACGACGAATCGGTGAACCGGTTTCGGCATCAACAAGCGCACCGCGCACAAAACAGGCGCCGTTGTGTGCGTCCGCAAACGCAAACGCACCGCGCAGACCTGTGGATTGATAGGAATTTGGCAACGTATAATACGGAAAGCTCTTTTCATCACAGCCAAACACAACGCCATACCGTCGCCAGCTTTGTTCAAACCCGACTTCAACCTCAAACTCATCAATGGGAGCATGGCGTAGAGTGAGCAAAAAGAACGGTCCTTCATCACCGAACGAAACCTGCCCCGTTTGAAGGCCTGAACACACCAAATGCCCCCGCTCGTTCAGCATCCAATAGTCTTTAGCGGACGCAAGGTCGCCCTTTTCATCACAGATGAGATCGGAAAAAACGTAACAGTTAAAGTATTGTTCAAGCTCGTCTATCGATTGCAGCTTTGTAAAATCAAGGTCTAACAAGGTTTCGCCGCCCGCTGTCAGCCGCACGTAATGAAAGGCACCCGCATCACCCAGCACACCGTTGGAAGCTAAGGAAAAACACCCTTTTGCATTTTCGGGAAAATAAAACGGCATCCGACTTTCTTCAATACCGTCTACGGTCATATATCCTTTCCGGCCACGCAATTTCAAGTGAAAGCGGTGTGGTGTGCGGCGGTAGATATTTGCGGCGACCGCGTGCTCCAACGGCGGTCGGCGTATGTTATATATCGATTTTAGTGTAACCTGTATCGGCTGTTTTTGTGAAAACACGGTTTTTCCCCCTTGTTTCATACATCTACATACAATTTAGCACAATTTCCAAAGAAAATCAAACCCTTTTACGCAGAAAACAGTATTGTTTGATATATTTTCCCTTACTATAATAAAATAGACAAAAAGTCAGAAAAGGAGAGAACGATATGAAAAGCATTTCTACCCTGAAACGCATCGGAGCAGTTCTGTTGGTACTGTCGCTGATGTGCGGTATGCTTCTCACCGGTGTTGCATTGCCCGCAACCGCCGAAGAAGAAACCACAGTAAAAACCTTTGACTTTACTGTAAAGGACATCATTCCTTTCAGCGGTGGCAAGTATGTCATCGGCGGTACAGCTTCAAACCCGCATTACGACTTTACGTCCTCCACCGTGACCGAGTCGGTTACCGTGAGAAACGTTTTGAACGCGAACTTTGATCTGTATTTTAACAATAAGGATCATTATGCGCTCATTCCGTTCGGTTCCAACTATACCGACCCGAACGGCGCTTGCGCGTCCTTCAAAACGCTGTATCAGAACGTGTACTTACAGCGTGGCGGTATCGCTTCCGCGTATGAAGTGACCAGCAAATTTGAGGTTATCACCGCGATGGTACCGAAGGTAGAGGGCACACAGCTTGCCTACAAAAACTTCGAGACCACCTTCGATTTTGACCACAACAACTCGGGCGCTGCGGCTATCTTCGGTTTCCGTCAGCAGACCCCCGGTAAATTTGTGGATGCCGACGGCGTGCTTAACAAAGAGCAGGGCTTCGTGCTGATTTCCAAAACGGGCGTGACGTTTGGCGCAGGCAGTGGCATCGTGGATACGATGTATACCACCGAAACCGCGACCTTCAGCGCTGCTGCG
>JAZSED010000020.1:0-24840 GCA_045531495.1 Acutalibacteraceae bacterium | reverse complement strand
CAATCTGAGTGTTCTTATTCTTATAGGATTTTAATAGTCCTTTAAGAACACTCATTTTTTATGCCCGTTTTTTGTAATTAGTTTATTCTGTTGCTGGTTGATAATTTACGCTGACACCCTTTCGGGCTTGCACATAAACTTCGGGAATATCTATCGGCGCGTCTTCGGTCTTCGGGAACATTAATTACTCCTGCAAAGTTGTAGTGAATCACAAGCTTTTGTGTTTTCACCCCGTCAATATGTTCCGCGTGATGCACTTCGATAAGGCCTTTTTGTACTGTCTGCACAAATTGGGGCAGTCCATAACTTATGGAATGTCTTTGATATTATGATTATCGTGATTTTTTTGTACTTGCGAGCAGTATTTTTTTAAGATTTACTATTGAATGATTGAGGGAGAAGTGCTATAATAAAATCGCAACCGGAAGTTGCGTTATATGTAAACCTAACAAGGCGTTACAAGGAGGCTACCATATGAAATATATTAAAAACGGAAAGTGTATTTTACCCGACGGCATTTTGGAAAATTTTATATTAGCATTTGATGATAAAATATGCGGTTTCACCGATAAAGTTCCCGAGGGTGCCCAAGTGATTGATGCTAATGGCGGGTATGTTGCTCCCGGTCTTGTGGATATTCATATTCACGGCTATTTAGGGGAGGACACCTCTGACGGCAGTGCCGACGGTATCTTTAAAATGGCTAACGGCGTTATGAAAAATGGTGTTACGTCCTTTTGTCCAACAACTATGACTGTTTCTATGGACGAAATTAACAAGGCTTTGAATGTAGTCCGTTCATTAAAAGAAAAGAGCAAGTCTTGGGAGGGTGCTGAGATTTTGGGCGTTAATCTTGAGGGCCCGTTTATTAACCCTAAAAAGAAGGGTGCTCAAGCTGAAGCTCACATTAAAAAACCCGACGCCAAGTTTGTTATAGATAATTCAGATATCATTTGCCTTGCTACAATGGCACCCGAAATGGAGGGCGGATGTGACTCTATTCGAGAAATTACTGAAAGCAGCGGTGTTATTGTGTCGGTAGGTCATACCGACGCCACATTTGAGGAAACTTTAGACGGCATCAGGGCCGGTGCTACACACATAACCCACCTTTTTAATGCTCAAACTCCGTTACATCACCGCAATCCCGGCGTTGTGGGTGCTGCTTTGCAGGAAAATGTCACAACCGAGCTTATTGCCGATGCATTCCATGTGCATAAAGGCGTTTTTGAACTGCTTGCACGCGTTAAGGGTGATAATCTTGTGCTTATTACCGATTGTACCCGTGCCGGCGGTATGCCTGACGGAGAGTATACTTTAGGCGGTCAATCGATTTTCGTCAAGGGTGTACAGTGTCTTTTGGAGGACGGCACTATTGCTGGCAGTGTTTTGAAGCTTAATGATGCCGTTAAGAATTTCAGAGATAATACGAGTTTGCCTTTGTGGAAAGTTGTTGCTGCGGCAAGCCTTAATCCTGCAAGGGCTATCGGCGTAAGTGACTGCAAGGGCTCACTTGAGGTAGGAAAAGACGCGGATATTATCATCACAGACGGTGATTTTAATATAGTTAAGACCATTATCGGAGGAGAAATTAAATATGAAGCTTAAATTTGTTGCAGAATTAGACCCGCAGTTTCAACCTATGTCGGTAGTATACCGTGATTTTGTTGCCGATGCCGAAAGAAATGGCGGTCAAAAGTTGGTTATCGGAATTGAACGTAATAAAGGTTATATGTCTACCTTTACCACTACCGTTTTCCCTGACGGTGTAAAGGATGATGAAAATATCCGTATGGTTGAGCGTATTGTTAAGTCGCTTTTGTGGTTCAGGGGTGGATATAAGATTATAATTGCCGGCTCAAAGGTTATTTTTGAGGGCATTAAAAAGGCTTATGCAAAAGACGGTACTCGTGCTTTTGATAATAACTTTATGGCAGGCGTATATGAACGCACGTTTGAGGTTGAGTGGCGACCGATTGAGGACGCACCGACCGACAACGAGAGTGCTGCACCGGTTGGTCGTCACCTTGATGGCTGCCGTATAGGTTTCGACGCGGGTGGTTCTGACCGCAAAGTCAGTGCTGTTATTAACGGAGAGAGTGTTTATTCTGAAGAGGTTGTTTGGTTCCCGAAGTTAAATGCCGACCCACAGTATCAGTATGACGGAATTTTGTCGGCTATGAAGTCGGCCGCTGAACATATGCCGCGTGTTGATGCAATCGGTGTTTCATCTGCCGGTGTATATATTAACAATAAAATAATGGTTGCTTCGCTTTTCATCAAAGTGCCGAAAGACGAGTTTGAAAAAAGAGTTAAGACCATGTATATTGATATCGCAAAGGAATTCGGCGATGTTCCGCTTGAGGTCGCCAATGACGGTGACGTTACCGCATTAGCCGGTGCGATGAACCTTAACGACAATGCTGTTTTGGGTATTGCTATGGGTACAAGTGAAGCGGCAGGCTACGTTGACCCTGCAGGCAACATTACCGGTTGGCTTAATGAGTTTGCTTTTGCACCGGTTGATTATTGCAAGGATGCAATGGTGGATGAATGGTCGGGCGACTATGGTTGCGGTGTAAAATATTTTTCACAGGATGCCGTTATTAAGTTGGCACCTGCTGCTGGTATTGACCTTGATGAGAACCTTTCTCCTGCTGAAAAACTTAAGGTTGTTCAGGCGCTTATAGAGGAAAATGACCCAAGAGCTGTTAAAATTTATGACACTATTGGTGTGTATTTTGGATATGCGATTGCTTATTACAGCATTTTTTATGATATTAAGCACGTGTTGATTATGGGTCGTGTAACTTCGGGCAAGGGCGGAGAAATTATTCTTGACAAAGCCCAAAAGGTTATTAATGAGGAATTTCCCCTATTAGCAAAGAAGTGTAAGCTTCATATTCCTGACGAAAAGAGCAGAAGAGTGGGCCAGTCGGTTGCCGCTGCCAGTCTGCCGGAAATTATATAAAACAAAAACAAAGGGTGCCTCCTGTTTATACCCACTCATCGACGCAGGACCCGTTAGCCGCGCAAGCGGCAAACAGGGTTTTGCGAGTGGATGTTATGTAAATTTTAAGGTTGGAGCGAGTTTTTCGGTTTTGCGAAGCAAATGCGCGCCACGACAAAGGCGCGCAAGAAAAATCTCGACGGAGTAGCGCGAAGCGATACTCCGTTCAAATCCGGTCATAAAAAAGACCATCCTTCGATAGCTTTTCTGTGTTTGTGTGCATAATGATACCGTATAAAAGCCAAAAACAAGCCGTGAAATTCACGGCTTGTTTTTATCTTCTAAATCTTTTATGTGCTGCTTCAAAACAATATTTATATATTGTGAAAGGGAACGGTCGTCGTATTCCGCTTTTTCTTTCAATTTTACCAGAATATCATTATCAATGGTTATGCTTATCTTTTCTTTTAAAGGTTTCAATGCTCTCACCTCAAAAATATTATAAGACAAAATATTGAAAAATATTGACAAGTAGTATAAAGTAGGATAAAATAAGACAAAAAAGGAGGATGGAATATGTTTTGCTCTAAATGTGGAAAAGAAATCAACGATGAGGCAGTTGTGTGCATTCATTGTGGCTGTGCTACAGAAAAGATGCATAAGCAGGAAACCGGAAAAGAACAACCTATTATCATTAACAATAACAATTCGGCGTCAGCATCTGCTGCAGCATCGGCAGCTGTTGGTGGTCGTGTGAAAAGAAAATATTCGTTGCTATTTGATATTTTTATGATTTGTATTACCGGTGGGTTGTGGATTATTTGGATGATTTTACGTCCGAAATACTATTGACGCAACAATTCCTTGTTTTCAGGCGCCTTTCCTTCTCACCATTACGTTCAAATATTCTCAAAATCCCGAATGCATCAGCGTTCGGGATTTTACTTTTTTACTTGTCACTCCTCACCAAACTCGCGTTCAGGGTTTTTGGAAAGTAAGAAGTAGGAAGTGACAGGTAATAAATAGTAACATTCCGACCTTTTTGTTTTGCCCTTCACTTGACTAATTTTGGGATTCAAGATATAATAAAAGGTAATGACTGAAAAACTTAAAGAACGGATGAAATGCATGGCACAGAAGAAGACAAATTACGGAAATGAAAGTATAGCTTCCTTAAAAGGCGCAGATCGCGTCAGAAAACGTCCCGCGGTTATTTTCGGCTCGGACGGTTTGGAAGGTTGTCAGCACGCGGTGTTTGAAATCCTTTCTAACTCCATTGACGAAGCGCGTGAAGGACACGGTGACCATATCATTACCACCTGCTTTACCGATGGTTCTATTGAGGTGCAGGACTTCGGCCGCGGTATTCCCGTGGATTGGAACCCGAAGGAAGAACGGTTTAATTGGGAACTTGTTTTTTGCGAGATGTATGCGGGCGGCAAATATAATACCAATCAAGCGGAAAACTATGAGTTTTCTCTTGGTCTTAACGGCTTGGGTGCTTGCGCCACGCAGTATTCTTCGGAATATATGGACGTAGAGGTTCGCCGCGACGGCTTTAAATACACCTTACATTTTGAAAAAGGCGAAAACGTCGGCGGCCTTAAAAAAGAACCGTATACTAAGAAGGATACGGGTACCACCATCCGTTGGAAACCCGACCTTGAGGTGTTTACCGATATCAATATTCCGCGTGAATATTACCGGGATATTATGCGC
The DNA here is from genome assembly GCA_045531495.1 of Acutalibacteraceae bacterium. GTDB lineage: Bacteria > Bacillota > Clostridia > Oscillospirales > Acutalibacteraceae > URNF01. The sequence continues at coordinate 20,171 of JAZSED010000020.1, read as the reverse complement.
CGTCAGGCGATTGTCAATAATAACCTGCGGTTTATCTTCCGTATTCAGCAGGATAGAGGGTTTGAAACCGAAGAATTTGTATACGAAAACGGCATCTCCGACTATCTCAAAGAGGTAGCAGGGGAGAATGCGATGACCGATATACAGTTCTGGACGGCGGAACGCAGCGGTCGTGACCGTGCGGACAAGCCCGACTATAAGGTGAAACTGAATGTGGCTATGTGTATTTCCAACAAGGTGAGTTTGCAGGAATATTACCATAACTCAAGTTGGTTGGAACACGGTGGCTCTCCCGAAAAAGCGGTACGCTCCGCGTTTGTATCGCAGGTGGATGCGTATCTGCGTCAAAACGGGAAATATCTCAAAAATGAGAGTAAGATAACCTATCAGGACGTACAGGACTGTCTCGTACTTGTATCCTCATCTTTCTCTACCCAAACGTCCTACGAAAACCAAACCAAGAAGGCTATTACCAATAAGTTTATCCAGGAAGCGATGACCGACTTTCTGCGCCATAATTTAGAGGTATATTTTCTTGAAAACAAAGCGGAAGCAGATAAGTTTACCGAACAGGTGCTTATCAATAAACGCAGCCGAGAAAAGGCGGAAACCGCGCGCGTTAACATTAAGAAAGCGTTGCAAACGGGCAATGATTTGACCTCCCGCGTAGAAAGCTTTGTGGATTGCCGCAGTCGTAAGGCGGAAGAACGCGAACTGTTTATCGTGGAAGGTAAGTCCGCTATGGGCGCTTGCGTACAGGCAAGAAATCCTGATTTCCAGGCGATTATTCCCGTGCGCGGTAAGATACTCAACTGTTTAAAGTCCGAGTATTCCAAGATTTTTAAGAGCGAAATCATTACTGATCTCATCAAGGTGCTCGGTTGCGGTGTGGAAGTGAAAAACTCCAACAAGGAAATGTCCACCTTCGATTTGGGGCTGTTGCGTTTTAACAAGGTCATTATCTGTACCGACGCCGACGTGGACGGTTTCCAAATCCGTACGTTGATTCTCACCATGCTGTATCGATTGACCCCGACCCTTATTAACGCGGGGAAGGTGTTTATCGCGGAAACGCCCCTTTACGAAATCACCTGTAAGGACGATACCTATTTTGCATATAACGACGCTGAGAAAGCAAAGATACTTGCGATAATCGGTGATAAGAAGCACTCGATTCAACGCTCCAAAGGTCTTGGTGAAAACGACCCTGAAATGATGTCGTTGACCACCATGAATCCCGCCACTCGCCGTTTGGTGCGGGTGGAACCCGCCGAGGCCGAGGCGACTGCGCAGATGTTTGATATTCTGCTTGGCGACAATCTCGCTGGCAGAAAAGAATACATTGCCCAAAACGGCGGCGACTATCTCGATATGGTAGATTTGAGCTGATTTTCCTATCTTTTTGGAGGCAACTATGGCGAAGAAGACAAAGAAAAGTGTAAATACGGTGGATACTCTGCCCGAAAACGCGCATATTGAGGGCGCGGGGGAGATAGCGGTACAGCAGATTACCGACACCTTGCGTATTAACTATATGCCGTACGCAATGAGCGTCATTATGTCCCGTGCCATCCCCGAAATCGACGGTTTTAAGCCGTCTCACCGTAAATTGCTGTATACGATGTATAAAATGAACCTGTTGGGTTCGCAAAGGGTGAAATCCGCTAATATCGTGGGCGCTACGATGAAATTGAACCCCCACGGTGACGCGGCGATTTACGAAACGATGGTGCGCCTTTCCAAGGGTAATCAATCGCTTTTGCATCCGTATGTGGATTCGAAGGGTAACTTCGGTCGCGCGTATTCCAGCGATATGGAATATGCCGCCTCTCGTTACACCGAAGCGAAATTGGAAGCGATTGCGGCGGAATTGTTCCACGACATTGACAAGGATACGGTGGATTTTGTAGATAACTATGATTCCACCACCAAAGAACCGATGCTTTTGCCGGTATCTTTCCCGTCTATTCTTGTGAACAACAATATGGGTATCGCGGTCGGTATGGCGAGTAACATCTGTTCCTTCAACTTAAAAGAGGTGTGCGATACCACCATCGCGTTGATGAAGGATAAAAACCACGCAGTAGCGGATACCTTGTTGGCGCCTGACTTCCCGGGCGGCGGACAGGTGTTGTATAACCGCGAGGAAATGGAGAAGATATACGCGACCGGTAAGGGCAGTGTTAAGGTGCGTGCCGTATACACCTACGATAAGGCGTCTAACTGTATCGATATTACGGAAATTCCTTATACTACCACGGTCGAGGCAATCATTTCCAAAATGATTGAGCTTGTAAAGACGGGCAAAATCCGTGATATTTCGGATGTCCGTAACGAAATCGGTTTAGAAGGTTTGAAAATCACCATTGACCTAAAGCGCGGTGTAGACCCGGATAAATTGATGAATCGTTTGTATGCGCTTACCCCGCTTGAGGATAGCTTTGCGTGTAACTTCAACGTGTTGGTCGGCGGGGTGCCGATGGTACTCGGTGTAAAGGATATTTTGGAGGAATGGATTGCGTTCCGCACCGAATGTGTCCGCCGCCGTACCGCCTTTGACCTTGCAAAAGCCAAGGACAAGCTGCATCTTTTGAAAGGCCTTTCCAAAATTCTTCTGGATATTGATAAGGCAATATCCATTGTACGCAACACCGAAGAGGAAGCGGAAGTCGTGCCCAATTTGATGATTGGTTTCGGTATTGATAAAACGCAGGCGGAATACGTGGCGGAAATCAAGCTGCGTCATTTGAATCGCGAATACATTTTGAAACGTCTCGCGGAGATGGAACAGCTTGAAAAGGATATTGCCGAAATGGAAGGCATCCTTGCCGATATGAAAAAGGTGCGCCGTATTATCATCAAGGAATTGGAAGAGGTTTCCAAAAAATACGGTATGCCGCGTAAAACCGTTTTGTTGTCTATGAGTGAAGTGAAGCAGGCAGAAGAGGATGTGGAGGAGGAAATCCCCGACTATCCGTGTACGCTGTTCTTCACCAACGAAGGCTATTTCAAGAAAATCACCCCCGCTTCCTTGCGTATGAGCAGTGAGCATAAGCTTAAAGAAGGAGATGCCATTATGAAGGCGGTGGAAACCACCAACAGAATGGAACTTCTGTTCTTCAGTGATAAGGCGGCCGTGTATAAGAGCCGGGCATCCGCTTTCGGTGACACCAAGGCGAGCAGTATGGGCGACTATGTACCTGCCAAACTCAAGTTTGACGCGGGAGAGGCTGCGAAATATATGGCGGTTACCGCGGATTATAAAGGGTATATGCTGTTCTTCTTTGAAAACGGTAAGGTGGCAAAGGTGGAGCTGTCTGCATACGTTACCAAAAACAATCGCCATAAGCTGATTGGTGCCTACAGCGACAAAAATCCCGTGGTAGCGATGCTGCATATTCCCGAAGACACCGAGGTGTTGCTCACCTCTACGTCGGGCAGACGTCTTTTGGTGCATACGGGTGCCATTCAGCCGAAAACCACCCGTTCCACTATCGGTGTGCAGGTGCTGACCTTGAAGGGTAAGCATAAATTGCAGAGTGCAGAGTTGTATCAAGCGGGTACGCTCACTAAAGAAAACCGCTATCGTACCAAGAACCTGCCTGCGGCAGGTGCTATGCCGTTGGCAGAAGATTTCGGCGAACAGCTTACGTTAGAATAACAAAAACCGCTGCCGAAACCCGAAAGGGTTTTGATAGCGGTTTTAAGACAGCGGTTACGCAAACGCATTTTGTATCCGTTGTCGATGTTAGTGTATGACTTTTTCTAAAAAATATACACTTCATAAAAATTTTGTTGCTTTTTTGAAATCGCTGTGTTATAATGACTTGACTTAACCTTTGGAGGTAATAATAATGGGCTTTTTGGAAATCTTTTTGGGTATTGTACTGATTGTATTGGCGGTTGTTATCATCCTGGTGATTATGAAACAGGAAGGCAAAGATAACGGTATGAACGTTATCTCGGGTAACAGCGACTCCTTTATGGACAGAAGCAAGCCGATGACCATGAGCGACCGTCTTGCCAAATGGACCAAGTGGATTGCCGGTATCTTCTTTGTGCTGGTGCTGGTAGCAATGCTCATCACCAATCTGTAATATCGCTACAAAAACACCCCGCGTTTTAGAACGCGGGGTGCTTTTTGTTTAAAGACGGTCTATTTGTCCCACACTACTCATACGATGGTAAAAGAAGAAGGGAGCTAATCGAATGGGTAGTAATTTAAGGGAAAAGATATTCCGCACCCGCGTGGAGGAGCATCCGTTGCTGCCGGCTATTCGGGATGTGTGTACTCGTATGCACGCGTTGGAAACACAGTTTTCGATGCAAAGCGACGGTGATTTGGTGGAAGCGTGTATTTATGAAATGGAAGCGCTGCGCGCGCAGTACCGTTTTTTGTTAAAGCAGGCAAAAGAGATGGGTGTGACAGGAATATTGCCTGTCAGAGAAGATGAATTTTAAGGGGTGATACATATGTCGCTGGGTTTGCGGGTTGCGGTATATACCGTGCTCGGTGCAGCAGTGCTCGCTGTGATGATTACGCTGTTTCGTACGGGAAAGCCGTTGCGTTTTACACTTGCTTCCTTTGCGGAAGGTGTGTGTGCTATGGCAGCTGTGGACGTTGTGGGCATCTTTACGGGAATTTCTCTGGGCTTTGGTTGGTTTAGTATGATTTGCTGTGCGACATTCGGTATTCCCGGCGTGATTTCTATGCTGTTAATGCGGGCGATAACGCTGTTATAATCTTCTTGTATTTCTGCTGCTTTTATGGTAAGATAGCAGAAAGGCAAGGTGATATGTATGAAAATTTTGATGATTCCCTCTTGGTATTGTACCAAAGCGGCACCGATACTCGGTTCATTTTATAAAGAACAGGCTGAGGAATTAGCGGCACGTGGGCACGACGTGGCGGTTATATATGCCGAAGTGGGCGGCAGCTTTTCTCCTAAGGTTAACGGTGTGACCCATGCCGTGGTGAACGGGGTCAACACCTATACGTATGTGCGCCCGAATTTGACGCCGCGCCTTGAGAAGGGACGGGCATGGCAACGTACCAAAATGCTGGAATATCTTTATAAGAAGCTTGTGAAAAAGTGGGGAAGACCCGATGTTGTCAATCTCCGTTCTTCCCTGCAAGGCTATGAGGCTGTTGCACTGTGCCAAAAATATGACCTGCCGCTGTTCTTTATGGAACATTCCTCTTTTGTTGTGACTGAGGGTGCGGACAGTGCGGCTGTAAAACGGTTGGAGACGGTGATGGCGGCGGCAAAGGTTAACGCGTGTGTGAGTTCTGTGTTGATGAAGGTAATGCAACCGTTTGATGAAAACACCCGCTTAATACCTGATTTTGTAGATGAACGCCGCTTTTACGTTGGTGAAAAAACCGCGGATACCGATACGTTTGTGTTTGCGGCAATGGGACAGTTGCGCCCCATTAAAGGACATGATACATTGATTCGCGCGTTTGCGCGCTTAAAGCAAATGACCGACCGCAAAGTGGCGTTGCGTATTGCGGGTACGGGCGGCCTCAAAGAGTATTTACAGGGCATTATCGATGAAAACGGACTGCAGGATTGCTGTCACCTTGTGGGCGCAGTGCCGCGTGATAAGGTGGTGGAGTTTATGAATAACTGCGACTGCTTTGTATGCTCTTCCCGTACCGAAATGCTGTCCTGTGTACTGCACGAATGTGCCGCTTGCGGCAAACCCGCTATCGCCACCGCTTGCGGTGGCCCCGGGGATATTATCACCGCGGAAAGCGGCGTGCTGGTGCCGGTTGACGATGTAGAGGAAATGGCAAAAGCGATGCTGTCTATGCTGGACGCTGCTGCGCAGTATGACCGTACGGCTATCAGAGAGAGTATCGTTGCCCGCTTTGGCAGGGATGAAGTGTGCCGTCGCTTGATAGCGGCGTGTGAAGATGCATTGGAGGAAAGCAAATGATTTTTCCTGAAACAAAGGCGTTGTGTGCACATCATAAAAAAGGTGTTACGTACTATTCTTTCCCGCAGATGGACGCGTATCCGTTTATCAAAGCGGGGCTTTCCACCCGCCTTGGCGGTGTTAGCGAGGGTATATATACCTCTATGAATTTAAGCTATACCCGTGGTGATGAAAAAGAAGCGGTGGACGAAAATTTCCGCCGTATATGCGATGCGTTAGGCTTGCCGTTTGAAGGGGTTGTGATATCCGCACAGGAGCATCATACCAATCTGCACAACGTTACCGTTGCAGATTGCGGAAAAGGTGTTGTCACGGCCGGCTTTAAGGATATAGACGGCTTGCTGACCGATGAGGTGGGGGTCGTTTTGTGTACGCAGTATGCGGACTGTGTGCCGCTTGTATTTGCCGACCCGAAAAAACATGTGGTTGCAACATCTCATGCGGGATGGCGCGGCACGGTGGGCGAAATCGGCCGCTTGACGGTAGAGCGTATGTGCAGCGATTACGGCTGTGACCCTGCGCATATCTTAGCGGGTATTGCACCATCCATCGGCAAATGCTGTTTTGAAGTGGATACCCCCGTGTATGATGAATTTAGTAAAATGCAGGTGTTTGACGGCGGTTGCTTTACCGCAGACGGCAACAACAAGTTCCATATCGATTTGTGGGAGGTAAACCGTCGGGTACTGCTGTCGGCAGGTGTTAAAGAGGATAACATTACGGTGACCGACCTGTGTACACGTTGCTATCCCGACCTTTTCTGGTCGCACCGCAAAACGGGACCCGATCGCGGTTCATTGGCGGCATTTATCGGTATGACCGAATAAACAAAAAGCGTTTTTTGCGGCTGCAAAATACACTTTTTTTATATATTTTCTCTGCACCGTGCATATCTTTTGACATAAGAAAGGGAGGGTGCAATATGAAAAAACGATGGTTGGCAGTGATAATGGCGGCGGTGATGCTTTGTTGCTCGGTGACCGTTTGCGCAAAGACAGCATATATCTATGACACAAGCGATGGGGAAAAACCGTATACGGAAGATGACAGCGTGTGGATACCGACAGCGGCGGCGGTGAGCGAAGCGGCGCTGGCGGTGGGCGGTAAATCCGCTGTTTTGTTGGAACAGGCAACGGGTGAGATGTTGTTTGCAAAGAACGCACACGAAAAACTGCCGATAGCTTCGGTTACGAAAATTATGACCTTGCTGTTGGTAATGGAGGCGTTGGACAGCGGGCAAATGAAAATTGATGAAACGGTTACCTGCTCTAAAACCGCCGCATCTATGGGCGGTTCACAGATTTGGCTTGAGGAAGGGGAACAGATGACGGTGGATGAACTGCTTAAAGCCGCTGTTATTGTTTCTGCAAACGACGCCTGCGCCGCATTGGCAGAGCATCTGTGCGGTACAATTGAGCAATTTGTGATACGTATGAACGAACGCGCGAAGGAGCTGGGTATGCAGGATACTACCTTTCTGGATTGCAGCGGCTTGAACGATGAGGGTGTTTCTTCGGCACACGACGTGGCGGTTATGGCACGCGAATTGATGAAACATAAGGAGATACAGAAATATACTACCGTTTGGATGGATAGCCTGCGTGGTGGCGCATCGGAGTTGGTGAATACCAATAAGCTCGTGCGCCACTATAAAGGGGCGACGGGGCTGAAGACGGGTACAACAGCCGCGGCGGGACATTGTCTTGCGGCCACCGCTGAAAGAGACGGTATTGCATTTGTGGCGGTGATTCTTGGGTGTGAGACCACCGACGAACGGTTTGGCGGCGCAAGAGCAATGCTGGATTACGGATTTGCCAATTATACTCTGTATACACCTGTGGCGGATGCAACGGTGTTTACACCCGTTGCGGTGCAGCACGGTACCGCGCGAGAAGTGACGGTGACAGCAGGGGAAGCATCTCCGCTGCTGCTCAAAAGGGGACAGGAGAAGCAGGTGGTGCCAAACATTGAACTTGCTCAAACGGTGGAAGCACCCGTGGAAGCAGGGCAGGTGCTGGGTAGGTGGCAACTGCTTTTAGACAATGAGATAATTGCTGAAATTCCATTGCGTGCGGCGACTGCAGTTGGAAAAATGACGCTTAAGGCCGCGCTGGGGTGTTTGCTCACTTCTTTGGTGGCATAAAGGTGTATTTTTTGTAAAAATTAACCTATTGCCATTGCTTTTTTACTTGATGTATGTTATGATATGTACAAACAGGAGAAAGAACCTTGTTGCTCTTTTTACACATAGTTTCCTTTTAAATATAGACAAATGTTGCATATATTTGCAACAACTCTCCATTGATAGTTTGCCTTAGTTGGATTATACTTGAAATAGGTAAAAAACTATTAAAAATTGAGGGATGTACAATGTCTGTTAAATTGGAAACGCGGTACGCCAACGGTTTTATCGCACCGCACGAATATGAGGCGATTGCACCGTATATTAAGGTGGCGCATGACACCTTGCACAACGGCAACGGTCTTGGAAATGACTTCTTGGGTTGGGTAGAACTGCCCACTAACTATGATAAGGAAGAATTTGCCCGTATCAAAGCGGCTGCGGCGCGTATTAAAGAAAATACCGACATTTTTATTGCTATCGGTATCGGCGGCTCTTATCTGGGCGCTCGCGCGGCGATTGAATTTTTGAAATCTCCGCTTTATAACGCAAAGAAAAAGGATACCCCCGACGTGTACTTTGCGGGCAACAGCATCAGCAGTACTGCTTTGCAGGAATTGCTCGAACTGTGTGAAGGTCGCCGCGTATCCATTAACGTTATCTCTAAATCGGGTACCACCACCGAACCGGCTATTGCGTTCCGTGTGTTGCGTGACTACCTCGAAAAAACGGTTGGTAAGGAAGAGGCTAAAAACCGTATTTTCGTCACCACCGACCGCGAAAAAGGCACGCTGAAAGCATTGGCCGACCGTGAAGGCTATGAAACCTTCGTTGTGCCGGACGATGTCGGCGGTCGTTTCTCGGTGCTTACTGCTGTTGGCTTGTTGCCGATTGCGGTTGCGGGTTGTGATATTGATGCATTGATGGCGGGTGCGCGCAAGGCGCAGGAAGCACTTTGCGACACCGATATTAACAACAATGATTGCTACAAATACGCGGCGGCGCGCAATATTTTGTTGCGTCAAGGCAGAAGCGTAGAAATGATGGTTAGCTATGAACCGCAGTATGCGATGATGTCCGAATGGTGGAAACAGCTGTTTGGTGAAAGTGAAGGTAAAGACGGCAAGGGTCTGTTCCCGGCATCCGCTATCTTCTCCACCGACCTGCACTCTCTCGGCCAGTTTGTACAGGAAGGCTCCAATATCCTGTTCGAGACGGTGGTTTTGCTGGATAAGCCGCAGCTGGAAAAGGTTATTGAAAATGATCCCGAAAATGTAGACGGTCTTAACTTCCTGACCGGCAAGACGATGGATTTCGTAAACCAAAAAGCGTTTGAGGGTACCGTGTTGGCACATGCGGACGGCGGCACACCGTCGTTGGTTATCCGCGTACCTGAGGCTACCGAAGAACAGCTCGGTTATCTCATTTATTTCTTTGAAAAGGCATGTGCGATTTCGGGCTACCTGCTTGGCGTGAATCCGTTCAATCAGCCGGGCGTGGAAAGCTATAAAAAGAATATGTTCGCGTTGCTGGGTAAACCCGGCTACGAGAATGAGAAAGCGGCGCTTGAGGCACGTCTTTCTGAAAACTAAGTCCTTTTAGGTCGTTGGTAACGGCTAAAAAATATTAGGAGGTTGTATTATGGTCACTTTGATTCTCGGTAAAAAGGGTTCCGGCAAAACAAAAAAATTGATGGAGCTTTGCAACACGGCTGTTGCACAGTCTAAAGGCAACGTGGTGTTTATCGAAAAGGATAATACCTTGACCTATGACGTCAACCATCAGGTGCGTTTGGTCTCTGCTGCGGATTTCGGTATCTGCGGATTTGAAGCTTTGTATGGTTTTATTGCCGGTATGTGCGCGGGAAACTATGACATTACTGATATTTTCGTTGATTCCACTTTGAAAATCGGTGGTACCGATATGGCTGAGTTGGAAGCTTTTGTAGAAAAGATGAGCAAGTTGGATGTACGTACCGTGCTTTCGGTATCTGCTGATAAGAGCGAAATTCCTGCACACATTGCAGAAATCGCCGAAGAAATCTGATAAAAGGACGAGCAACGGCGGAAACCATTGGTTTCCGCCGTTTTCAGAGCAGAAAGGATGATGACGGTGGCTATTTGGTATGAAGGCAACCGTAATAAAAAGGAAAACGAACGGGAAAAGGACGGTATCACCTATTATATTCGTGGCCTTCGGGAAGTAGAGGGCGGCAGATATGAGCGGTATGGCGTAAAAACCCATTTTATAGGCAGAGGCGAGGATTACATTGAGATTTTGCGCCGTTATGTCGGACCGTTATACCAAGACGGAGATATTGTTATGCTCGGCGAAAAGGTTATCTCGATGTGTCAGGATAACACGGTTGAAAAGGAAACGGTACGTCTTGGCTTTTGGGCAAAATTCCTGTCAAAGTTTGCTACCAGAAACAGCAACGGTATTGGTATGGACGAGCCGTATAAATTGCAGCTGGCTATCAATATGAAGGGCTTGCCGCTGATTTTGTGGGCGGTATTCTGCGGTGCCATCGGCAAGCTTTTCGGCAAACGCGGTGTGTTCTATGAAATCGTGGGACAGGATGTTGCGGGTATTGACGGCTTTTACAGCCATTCCTCTTTTGAGGTGTATCACGATTTGGCGGTGTTGAATCCCAAAGACCCCAACGGTGTTTGCAAAAACGTAAAAGAAGCACTCGGCTTTTCCTGCATTTTGGCGGATGCCAATGATATCAACGTAGAGATACTTGGTAAATCACCCGATTTGGCAGATAAAACCGATACGTTCCTTGCGGAGCTGATTCGTGATAATCCCGCGGGTCAGGACGATGAAATGACCCCGTTTATCATCATTCGTAACATTGGCGACGGGGAAGCGGAAACTTTTGTGCCGATGGAAGCGGTAGAAGGTCCGAGCCACTGATTTCTTTTTACAGAAAATGCGGAATAACCGTAAAAATGTATTGACAAAACCCAAAATTGGCTTTATAATATCTTGCGTGACACTAGAGGTGAACTATGCTTTTACAACTGCGACCGTTGTTTATGGGGGAGATAACCTCTCTTGCCGTAGACGAAAAGTTGGATTTTTCGAAAGAGGAGTTTAACGGCCAAACACCGTTTCAAACCCCCGTTTGCGTGAAAGGCACTGTGACTGCTTCGGCTGATGTGGTGCTGTTTCGTGCGGAAATATCCTTTGTGTATCACGGCGTGTGTGATCGTTGCCTGACGGCGTATGAAAAGCCGTACAGAATGACGGTTGAGCATATCCTGGTGGACAATCTCAGCAACGATGAGAACGATGACTTCATTTTGCTACAGCAATATCAGTTGCCGCTGGACGATTTGGTACTGACTGATGTGCTGTTGGAGTTACCGTACAAATCGCTGTGTAAAGAGGAGTGCCAAGGTTTGTGTTCTTCCTGTGGAAAGAACCTAAACGAAGGTCCTTGCGATTGTAAACCGGACACCACCGATCCTCGTTTAGAGGTATTAAAACAGTTGATCAAGTAATAAAGACTATGTAATTGCACTAAGGAGGTGCTGACAATGGCGGTACCCAAGAGAAAAAGTTCCAAAGCTCGTCGTGACAAGAGACGCAACAATCTGTGGAAGCTTTCTGCCCCTGCGCTGATGAAATGTCCGCAGTGCGGTGCGTATAAGCGCGCTCACCGTCTCTGCGGTAACTGCGGTTACTACAATGGCAGACAGGTTGTCGTTGTGGATTCCGAGGCGTAAGTAGAACAGAACCGAAGTAGAGAAGGAGCGATCCTTCTCTATTTTTCTTTGTGCCACAAACGTTTGTAAAGGGGGGATTCGTATGGCGGTTACGATTGTCGGCGTTGCAGTCGATTCCATTTGCGAAAAGAAGAAAATCAAAGCGGGCGATACGCTGCTCAGCATCAATCGGCGAGAAATTGCGGATGTATTGGATTATCATTTCCATTTACAGAACAGCCGACTGACACTTACCTTGCAAACAGCGGCGGGGAAAAAACGCACCGTGCGGTTGCGTAAAAAACCGCAGGATGATATAGGTCTGGAGTTTGAAACCTATTTAATGGACAAACAGCGTGCTTGTCGCAATAACTGTATTTTCTGCTTTATTGACCAATTGCCTGAGGGAATGCGTGAATCGCTGTATTTTAAGGATGATGACAGCCGTTTGTCTTTCTTGTTCGGCAATTATATCACCCTTACCAACCTTACCGAGCACGAAATTGCGCGTATTATAGAAATGCATATCAGCCCCATCAATATTTCGGTGCATACCACCGACCCTGCGTTGCGGTGCAAAATGATGAATAACCGTTTTGCGGGGGATGCGCTGGATACGATGTACCGTTTTGCCAAGGCGGGTCTTACCATTCAATGTCAGCTTGTGCTGTGTCCCGGGTATAACGATGGGGAAGCCCTTACAAAAAGTATGGAAGATTTGGCGGCCTTGTATCCGTCGGTAACAAGTGTGGCGGCGGTACCTGTGGGCCTTACCCGTTATAGAGACGGTCTTACGCCGCTTCGTCCCTTTACAAAAGAAGAATCGCTGGATACGATTCGCCGTATGGAGGAAATGGGCGAAAAGATGCTGAAAAAGTACGGCACACGCGTGTTTTACCCGTCGGATGAATGGTACTTGAAAGCGGGTTTGCCGTTGCCGCAAGCCGATTTTTATGAGGAATTTTCTCAAATTGAAAACGGTGTCGGTATGCTGGCATCATTACTTGAAGAATTCGAAACGGCGATGGAGACTTCCAAAGAAGAACCGCGCGGCAGTAAAATTTGCCTTGCTACAGGTAAAGCGGCGGCACCTTTTTTTGCGCGTTTGGTTGACGAAATGCGTAAAAAGTGGGATACTGTAAATGTAGAGGTTGTGGCGGTAGAAAACCGCTTCTTCGGTGAGAATATCACGGTTGCAGGTCTTATCACGGGACAGGATTTGGCAGAGCAATTGAAAGGCAAACAAATGGACTGCCTTTTGTTGTCACAGAATATGTTACGGCAACAAGGGGATTGCTTCTTGGATGATATGACCCCTGCTGACTTAGAGGCGGCATTGGGCACAACTATTGAGTTTGTATCAGATGACGGTGCGGATGTGTTTTCTGCATTATGTAGATAGGAGGGAACGACTATGGCGCGTCCCGTAGTAGCGGTGGTGGGCCGCCCCAACGTGGGAAAATCCACCTTGTTTAATAAACTTATCGGTCAACGCCTGTCCATTGTGCAGGACACACCCGGTGTGACCCGTGATCGCATTTTTGCGGCTTGTGAATGGTGCGGCAGAAGCTTTATGCTTGCGGATACGGGCGGAATTGAACCCCGTACAGATGATGCTTTGCTGTCCCAGATGCGTCGACAGGCACAGTTGGCGATTGAGCAGGCAGAGGTTATTGTTTTTGTTACCGATATTTTGAGCGGTATGACCGCGGCTGACCAGGAAATTGCGGTTATGCTGAAAAAATCGGGTAAACCCGTGGTGCTTTGTGTCAACAAATGCGATGCGGCAGGCGGTGCCCCTGCGGAGTTCTATGAATTTTATAATTTGGGACTCGGTGAACCGATTGCGGTTTCTTCGGTGCACGGTCACGGCACGGGCGACCTGTTGGATGCGGTGCTGGAGCATCTGCCGCCCGAACAGGAGGCGGAAGAGGACACCGATACCATTCACGTGGCAATTATCGGCAAACCCAATGCGGGTAAATCCTCTCTTATTAACTGTATCGCAGGGGAAGAACGCTCTATTGTTTCGGATATTGCGGGGACGACCCGTGATGCTATTGATACGGCTATTTCTAATGAACACGGTGATTTTGTGTTTATTGATACCGCGGGTCTTCGCCGTAAGAGTAAGGTGGATGACCAAATTGAAAAATATAGTGTTTTGCGCGCGCAAATGGCAGTGGAACGCGCGGATGTTTGTGTAATTATGATAGATGCCACCGAAGGCTTTACCGATCAGGACAGCAAGGTGGCGGGTATCGCACACGAACAGGGCAAAGCGTGCATTATCGCCGTTAATAAATGGGATGCTGTCGAAAAAGACGATAAGACGATGGATATTATGCGCAAGAAGCTAATGAACGATTTCTCGTTTATGTCTTATGCGCCATTCATTTTCATCTCCGCAAAAACGGGTCAGCGCGTGCCGCGCCTTTTTGAACTTATTAAGTTTGTGGCACAGCAGAACTCGATGCGTATTTCAACCGGTATGCTCAATGATGTGTTGGCGGAAGCAACCGCGCGTGTACAACCGCCCACAGATAAGGGAAAACGCTTGCGTATTTACTATATGACCCAGGCGTCTACTAAACCGCCTACGTTCGTTTGCTTTGTCAACCGTGCGGAGCTGTTTCATTTCTCGTATCAACGATATCTTGAAAATCAAATTCGTGAAACCTTCGGCCTGGAAGGTACCCCCGTGCGGTTTATTGTACGCGAAAAAGGAGATAACCCCAAAAAATAACAGTTGCGTAGGAGAGAGGAGAAACACGTATGTTGGAAATTGTTTTCACATCCTTGGAAAACAGTTGGCTTGCAGTATTGCTGACTGCTGTATCCGCTTACTTGCTTGGCAGTATTAACAGTGCGGTCATCGTTTCACGCACTATGTATAAAGAAGACGTGCGCGAAAAGGGTAGCGGTAACGCGGGTGCTACCAATATGTTACGCAACTACGGCAAAGCGGCGGCGGCATATACGACTATCGGCGATTTGTTGAAAAGTATTGTTGCGGTATTGATTGGCGGATGGTTGCTTGTAACGCTGCAATTAACCAACGCACCCAATATCAGCGCAGAGAGCCTGCGGGTGGTTGGACGGTATATGGCGGGTATGTTCTGTGTTCTCGGACACCTGTATCCCGTTTTCTTCGGTTTCCGCGGCGGCAAGGGTGTTATGACCTCGCTGGGTATGATTATCATATTGGATGTACGCGTCGCGGCACTGTGTTTGCTTACCTTTGGTATTGTGGTAGTGCTTTCCCGTATGGTGTCGTTAAGTTCGATTTTGGCGGTGTTTGTGGCACCGTTCCTTGTGTACCTTTTCGGCACGTTTGTGGACGGTCATTCTGCTTTGGCGGTTGGCTTTTGTACGTTTATGGTAGCAGTGATTGCTTCCATTGTGATTATACAGCATCGCACCAATGTGGTGCGCATTATGAAAGGCACCGAAAACAAACTGACCTGCGGCAAAAAGAAATAAACGAAAAAAGAGCGCGAAAAGCATTGCATTGCTTTTCGCGCTCTACGCTTATTCTTCGGTGTCCTGCTCGTACATTACTTGCTGTGCAGGTGTACGAACCGCTTGTTTTGCCTGGCGAATTTCGATAAGCTGCTGACTTAAGGTTTCTTCGGTCTTTTTCAGCAGGTTTTCGGTGAAATCCTGTGCGTTCTTACGCATTTCCTTGGCGCGCTTTTGGGTTTTGGTCAAAATCTCATTTGCCTTTGCCTGCGCCTGCAAAACGACCTCTTCGTGAGAAACCATGGTGCGCTGACGTTCCTCGGCGGCGCGGATAATATCTTCAGCCTCTTTGCGGGCGTCCGCGATAATGTTGGCGCGGTCCGCAACGATACGGCGTGCGTGTTGCACTTCTCCGGGAATGTTGGCGCGGATATCGTTTAAGATATCTCTGAGGGCTTCTGCCTCGATAAGACATTTGCCGCCCGACAGAGGTACGATGTATGCCTTGTCCACCATATCGTCAATTTTTTCGACCAAATCTTCTACACTGATAGCCATAACTTATTCTCCTTTTCCAATTTTTTTAACAATATCTGATAAAATACAATTCGGAACAAAATCCGTAATATCCGCGCCGAGAGCCGCAACCTGTCGCACCAGGCTGGAGGAAAGGTACATATGCTCTGCGGTGGTGGTCAGGAACACCGTTTCTGCTTGCGGGTATAATTTGCGGTTGGTAAGCGCCATCTGAAATTCGTATTCGAAATCCGACATAGCACGCAAGCCCTTGACAATTGCCACGGCTTTTTTCTCTTTTACATAATCTGCTAACAGCCCTTCAAAGGCTTCTGCTTCAACGTTGGGAAGGTCTGCGGTGCAACGGTTGATAAGTTCAACACGTTCTTCTTTGGAAAAAACGGGATGCTTTGCGTTGTTGGTCATAACCACAACGATAACCTTATCAAACAGTGCCGCTGCGCGACGTATAATATCTAAATGTCCGTTGGTAACGGGGTCAAAGCTGCCGGGGCAAACGGCAATTTTCATAGCGCCCATCCTTTCAGCGATAAATGGTAATGTGTATTCTGCCGTATTGGTAGGTGCGATATACGGATACGTTGCCGACGGTTTCGGGTAATACCGTACCGTCGTCGCTTTCACAGATAATCATACCGCCTGCGTTCAGTTTTTCTGCAGCGCCCTCCAAAGCAGGAATGAGGAGAGAAGAGGCATATGGCGGGTCAAGAAACACGAAATCAAAACGCTCGCTGGTGCGGGAAAGAAATCCTAACGCATCCGCTGCCACTACCTGTGCTTTGTCGGTTAATCGCGTGGTTTGCAGATTGCGGCGGATAATATCCGTCGCTTTTTTGTTTTGGTCCACAAACACACAGTGCTTTGCGCCGCGGCTTAACGCTTCAATACCAAGCTGTCCCGAGCCGGCAAACAGGTCTAACACATTTTTATATGGCAAATCAAACTGTATGGCAGAAAAAACCGCCTCTTTCACCTTGTCGGTGGTGGGACGGGTGGCTTCACCTGTCAATGTTTCCAAGCGGCAACCGCGAGCGGTACCGGTAATGACACGCATAGCGGCTCCTCCATTTAAAGTCTATATTATACAGTATACCCTGTCTGTCGAAAAAAGTCAATTCACCTTTTCAAACTTGTATGCCGTTACCGATGTATGCGGAACACCCGCTTTGATAACACAGGACGGGAAATCGGGGTGATTGGGGGCATCGGGGAAATTTTCGGTTTCCATGCAGAATGCTTGGTATTCCACAAAAGGACCGTGCTTGCCGACGTGCTTTGAATCGAATATACGGGGTGTGTAAATCTGTACACCCGGCATATCTGTATAGCAGGTTACTGCAATGCCCGTCTTTTTGCTTTCTGCGCGTACTGCAGGACGATAGGTGCCCTGCTCCTCGGATAAAGCAAAACAGTGGTCAAGGCCTTTGTACGGGGCAATTAAGGGGTGCTCGGAAAGTATGATATCTCCAAGCAGTGCGGGCTCTCTCAGGTCAAAGGGCGTGCCGTCCACCTTGCTCGTGCCAATGGGAAAACGATCGTCGTTTGTGGTAACATACGTATCCGAAAACACCTGTATGGTAGTATTGAAAACATTTTCGCCCGCATCGCCGTTGAGATTAAAATATCCATGGCTGATGAGGTTGGCAACCGTATCTTTATCCGTTTCGGCATAATACCGAATTCTCAACGTATTATCCTCTTCCACGGAGTAGGTGACTGTCAAGGTCAAATTTCCGGGATAGCCTTCTTCGCCGTCGGGGGAGAACATGGTGGCGGAAAGGGTGGTGTCGTCCACCTCTTTCATTGTCCACATCTTTTGGTTAAAACCGACGTTGCCGCCGTGAATGTGGTGCACGCCGCGCCAATTGGGGGTAAGGTGATGTTCGACACCGTTTAAGGTGAATTTTGCGCCTGCAATACGGTTGGCGAAACGGCCGACAATAGCACCGCAATACACACCGCCCTCTGCATAGGAGGTGGCATCGGGATAGCCGATAAGCAGGTCCTTGCCGTCAAATATAACAGAATGTAAAGCGGCACCCAAATCCAAAACAGATACGGAAAGTCCGCCTTCACCTGTAATGGTGTATTTTGTCACTTCAACATTATTGTGAATGATGCCAAAGGATTGTTTAGTGATAGCCATAATTTTCTCCTTATCTATCCCACAGTTTTTCGGCATAAATGCCTTCTTTAGCCATATTTGCCAACGCTTCGCGCACGGCGGGCAGGTCGGCGGCATAGGTCATACCGTACCATTTATCGGGGGTGGTGAGTACGGTGGCGTCCGCTTCGCCCGATGCCATCATATGATTGACAACACTCGGGAGATAGAATTCGGATTTAAGTTCGTTACCTTTTTCTTTCAAGAAATCGATAAACAGACTTTCAAAGCTGTCAAGAGAACCCGCGGGGAAGGCCCAGCAGTTCATTGAAACGGGGGTCTCGGGCGGCAATGCTACCCAGGTGGCACCGTCGTCTTCGGTGTACTGCGGTATACCGTCTTTGATTTCAATATGGGTACGTTCTACTAACGATACCAATTTGCCGTTATTATCGGTTTCGCAAACACCGCGAGAAACGTAGCCGTTTTCGGTCAAGGTGTTTTTGAGCATATAGCCTGCCATAGCCAGATGCTTTTTGCCGTCTGTTTGCGGTTTTGCCAAGAAATCTGCCAACAAGCGGAAACCTTCTCTGCCGTAATAGTCATCGGCATTGATGACGGCGAATGCACCATTTATAGCACCTTTGCAGCATAAAATGGCGTGACCCGTACCCCACGGTTTTTCTCTGCCTGCGGGTACGGTGAAGCCTGCGGGTAATTTGTCCAACTCCTGATATACGTAGGTAACAGGGCAGTATTTTTCAATACGATTACCGATATGTTCTTTGAAAGCGTCCTCAATAGCGTGTTTGATGACAAAAACCACGTCACCAAAGCCCGCGGCAAGGGCATCGTGGATAGAATAATCAATAATCAGCTCACCTGCGGGGCCGACGGGGGTCAATTGTTTGAGACCGCCGAAACGACTGCCCATACCTGCAGCCATAATGACGAGGGTCGGTTTTTTGTTTTCCATAGCAAAAACTCCTTCCATATTATGCATATCGATGCAACAAAAATCTATTGATTTCTTCTTCGCAATGGTGCTATACTAATTGCAAAGAGAACTCTTTGTTCCTATTATACAACGGAGGGATGAAAATGGCAATACTTATTACGGGCGGATGTGGATTTATTGGTTCTCATACCTGTCTGGAAATGATTGCGGCGGGCTATGATATCGTTGTTTTGGACAATTATTATAATTCCAGCCCTAAGGCACTTGCACGTGTAAAGGAATTGGCGGGCAAGGACATTCCGTTTTACGAATGCGATATTCGCGATGCAGAAGGTCTTGGTGAAATTTTTAAAGCGCACAAAATTGAAGCGGTTATTCACTTTGCAGGCTTAAAAGCGGTCGGCGAATCGGTGGCAAAACCTCTCGAGTATTACGATAACAATATCGGCGGCACGGTGACTTTGTGTCAGGTGATGGCGGAGAACGGCTGTAAACGTATGATTTTCAGCTCTTCCGCTACCGTTTACGGTATGTCTAATCCGTCTCCGCTTATCGAAACCTACCGTACGGGTGAGTGTACCAATCCGTATGGCCGCACCAAATATATGATTGAGGAAATCCTCAAAGACGTGTGCGTTTCCGACCCCGAATGGAGTGTTGTACTGTTGCGTTACTTTAACCCCATCGGTGCGCACGAAAGCGGCAGAATCGGTGAAAACCCCAACGGTATCCCCAATAACCTGATGCCGTATGTGTCGCAGGTGGCTATCGGCAAACGTCCCTTCCTCTCGGTATTTGGCGATGACTATGATACCCCCGACGGCACGGGTGTGCGTGACTACATTCACGTAGTAGACCTTGCCAAAGGTCACGTAAAAGCAACCGATTATGCCTTGGCACATAGCGGTGCAGAGGTGTTTAACCTCGGTACCGGTAACGGTTGCAGTGTTTTAGACCTCGTTAAGACCTTCGAAGAGGTCAACGGTGTGCCTGTGCCGTATAAAATCGTGCCCCGCCGCCCCGGTGACGTGGCCACCTGTTACTCCGACCCTGCAAAAGCGAAAGAAATGCTCGGCTGGGTGGCAGAGAAAGACTTAAAAGATATGTGCCGCGACACTTGGCGTTGGCAGTCCCAGAATCCCAACGGATTTGAAGATTAACAAAAAATCCCCGACGTACGGTGGTTGCGGTTAGGGATTTGTAAAAGGCTTCTCCTTGAGGAGAAGCTGTCGAGCAAAGCGAGACTGATGAGGTGTTGCATGTTTCATTCCACCTCATCCACCGCTACGCGGTCCTTGCAGGACAGCCACCCCTTTGTCCTTCGGACATTTC
>JAZSED010000079.1:0-12013 GCA_045531495.1 Acutalibacteraceae bacterium | reverse complement strand
AGGGCGGATTTTTGTTCGTATCATTCACTATTCATTAAAAAGAACGGATTTTCGAACGAATAATGAAAAATGAAGTCGCTTCGCTGATGAATAATGAATAATAAAAACGAGAAGGCGACCATTGGTCGCCTCTGCAAAAACATGACAAATGGTACCGTAGGGGCGGATGCCTACACCCGCCCGTAACAAAAAACGGCGCGGATAAATCCGTGCTCTACAAAAAGGTATGCGCAAATGTCAGGGTGTAGGGAATGGATTTATCCATTCCGCAAACGGCATCAAAACGGGAGCGCACAGAGGCGCTCCCCTACGGATACGCTTTAGGTTACATCGTAGGGCAGGGGTTTACTCCCGCCGTAAAAGCCGCCAGACGGGACGATGTGGGTGATTCCCCTCAAAGGGGAAATGTCCGCAGGAGAAAAGGGTGCCTGTCTTGGAAAGATCGTCCCCCACAGACACAATCCGGGTGCGATACTCCACCCTACGCACACCATTTGAATGTTACAAATCGGGACGGTCTTTCGCCTATAACGCAAAAACGCCGTGAATTTCACGGCGTTTTTGTTTTCCGTTTGCATTTTCTCTGATACTATGTTAAAATCTTAATCACTCTATGAAACGCAAGGAGACATCTATGGATAACAGGGTAAAAGCGTACCGTTCTTATATATTGGTCGCCGCGGTGGTGGCGATGCTGTTTGCCGGCATTATTTACGCGTGGTCTATTCTGAAGGTGCCGTTTAGCGTTGATTTTGGCTGGAGTGCACAGCAACTGTCTTTGAACTTCACCCTTACCATGTGCTTTTTCTGCGTGGGTGGCCTTTTGGGCAGTGTTTTTGCGCGCAAAATCGGCGCAAGACGGACAGGTGGTTTGGCGGCGGTGTTGGCGGGCGTCGGTATGGTACTTACGGGTCTGTTGAACGGCAACAACATCGTGATGTTGTACCTTTCTTACGCCGTTTTGGCAGGCCTTGGCATCGGTATGGCGTACAACGTCATTATTTCTACGGTTAGTGCGTGGTTCCCTGATAAGAAGGGCTTTTGCACAGGTTGTCTCATGATGGGCTTTGGTGCAAGCGCATTGATTCTCGGTAACTTGGCGGACGTGCTTTTTAAAACCGCACTTTCCCACCGCGGCACGTTTGTGTTGTTAGGCGTTGCGCTTTTTGTGGTGCTGGGCGCTGTTAGCTTGCTCCTAAAACGGCCTGCAGGAATCGACTTTTTGCCCGCGGGTAGCAAAAAGACAACCGCAAATCAAGAGGATTTTGAAGCAAAAGACTACACCACCAAGGAAATGTTGAAACGGTTTACGTTTTGGCGTGCGTTTGTTTTAATCACCTTCACAACCGCTGTGGGCAACGCGGTTATCAGCTTTGCGCGTGATTTGGCGATTTCGGTCGGCGCTAAAGCGGCGTTGGCGACAACCCTTGTGGGTGTATTGGCGGTTTGCAACGGCTTGGGCAGAATCATAACCGGCGCTATGTTTGATGTGCTCGGCAGAAAAAACACCATGTTGATTGCCACCGCTTTAACCATTGTAGCGGCAAGCGTTACGCTTTTATCGGTGGTGACCGGCTCGGTGGTTATTTGCGTTATCGGACTGTGTTTGACGGGTCTTTCTTACGGCTCGTGTCCGACCATGGTCACCTCGTTTATTTCGGCATTTTACGGACAAAAGCACTTTGCTACCAATTTCAGCGTGATGAACTGCAACCTTATTATTGCATCCTTTATCGCAACCGCGTGCAGCAGTTTGTTGGGCGTGTTTGGTGGGTATACCGTGCCGTTTGTTTTACTGTTGACGCTTGCTGTTTTGGCCTTGGTGTTGAATTTGAGCATCAAACGCCCGTAAAAATCCCCACTCAACCAACGGTATGTAGACCAAACTGCAAAAAGCGGATACACTGATAGCGAAAGGAGGAAGCGTATGAACCAGGCAAAAATCGGCAAATTCATTGCCGAAAAACGAAAAGAGCAGAAATTGACACAAATGCAGCTTTCCGAAATGCTGGGCATCACCGATCGCGCCGTGTCCAAATGGGAAAACGGCAAAGCGCTTCCCGACGCATCACTGATGTTGCCGCTGTGCGAGATTCTGCATATCACCGTCAACGATTTATTGAGTGGGGAGGTCGTTTTAGTGGAAAACTATAACAAAGAATTGGAAAACAAATTGATTGAAATGGTCAAAGAAAAAGGGCAAAGAGACAAACAGCTGTTGCGTATAGAAATTGTGACCGGCTGTATCTGCATTGGGGTTATGCTGGCGCTGTGCGTGGTGGCAAGTTATGCACCGTTAGCAGAGTGGCTTCGCATTTTGCTGATTGCCGTTGGCTTGTTGCCGCTTTTGATTGCCTTGCCGTTTTTGCTGAAAATCGAGCAGGTGGCGGGATACTACGTGTGCCGTGCGTGTGGGCACAAGCACGTACCGTCCTTTAACAGCGTGTTTTGGGCGATGCATTACGGCAGAACGCGGTATATGAAATGTCCCGCATGCCACAAATGGTCCTGGCAGAAAAAGAAACTCACGAAAGAATAAAAAACGCCGCAAAAGAGCGTTGCTTTTGGGCATCAGCAGAAACAGTGCCTACAAAAGACAAGAGAAGATACACAATTTTGTGTATCTTCTCTATTTTTATCCCTGTGGCCACCCCTAAAAGCCGCGTTTTTTGCGGGAGGTATTGTGTTTTTGTTTGATGAGTGCTACACTGAAGTCAACAATAAAAAGCAGGTGAGCATATGATCGACATTACGAAAATCGATAGCAATTTCAAGGTGCAGACCGATTTTGAGAAACCCGATCTCAAATTGCACAATGTACGAAAAGCGCCGTTTGTTATATATGGCGTGCAATACGAAAACGGGCAGTTCCGCAGATTGCCTGAGGCGGTGGCGAAAGCGACAAGCGAGAGCGTGTATATTTTGCACGCCCACACTGCAGGCGGCCGTGTGCGGTTTTGCACCGACAGCCCGTACATTACTCTGCACGCAAAACTGCCTGCCGTTGGCAAGATGCCGCATTTCGCCCTCACCGGCAGTATCGGTATGGATTTGTACGAGCGCGTGGACGGCGAGGAGATTTTTCGCAAAACATTTGTGCCGCCGTTTCAGATTGCCGATACGCTGGAAGGCATTTTCGAATGCGGCGAGGACGGTGTGCGCGAGTACACCCTCAATTTGCCGTTGTACAGCGCGGTGAGCGAACTGTACATCGGTCTGAAAGACGGTGCGGCGTTGGAAGCGCCCTCCCCGTACGTGAACGATCTGCCCATCGTGTTTTACGGTTCGTCCATCACGCAGGGCGCGTGCGCCTCGCGGCCTGGCAGAAGCTATGAAAGTATCATTGAGCGGCGCTTGCACACGGACTACGTCAACCTCGGATTTTCCGGCGCCGCCAAGGGGGAGGATGCGATGATTGCACACCTCGCCTCCCTGCCGATGTCGGTGTTTGTATGTGACTATGACTATAACGCGCCCAATGCGGCGCACCTTGCCGCCACCCACCAAAAGCTGGTGCAGGCGGTGCGCGCAACACATCCGCATATCCCCATTCTGCTGATGACCCGTCCGAAGGTGTATTTAGATGAGAGCGACGAGCAGCGCCTTCAAGTTGTCAAAACCACCTTTGAGAACGCTAGGGCGGCAGGGGACGAGAACATCTATCTGCTGACAGGCAAGGAGTTGCTGGGCGAAGCGGGCAACGAGGGCACTGTTGAAGGGGTGCACCCCAATGATTTCGGCTTTGCCTGTATGGCACAGGCGGTGGGCGATTGGTTGCAAACGGTTTTATAAAACAACAAAATCCCCCCGCATAGGTTTTCGGGCATCGCTCTATGCGATGCCGGCGGCGACAGCCGTCAGAGGGGGCAAGGCAATAAAAGCGTGTACCCGACGGCAGGATGCGTTCATTTTTTGCAATGTAATATTGTACATATTGCAATTCACATTTTGTGTTATTTAGATGTATGATGAAGGTGCAAGATCATTAGGATAGAGCGTGAGAGGGGATAGGTTTTATGAAGTTAGGTTGTTTTGATTTTCGTGACGGAAGTTATACGGCGAAAACACCGCGTACACCCACTTCCTGGAGTATGCCGCTTTTTAACGACAATTACTTCACCTTTGTCAACCAATTGCTGCAAGGCGAAGGATACCATTTGGCATCTGAAACATATCAGAAACAACTGATCACCTATGGTGACAGAGGGTTTTGGCTTAGGGATAGGCACAGCGGCAAGGCGTGGAAATTAAACGATTCACAAGCTGCTGAAGATTTTTCGGTCACGTATCATGTGAATCATATTGAACTGACAAGACGTCTCGACGGCATCACGGCGAAAGTATGTATTTTCGTGCCGTTGCAAGGACAAACGGAATATTGGAAAATCACGTTGATCAATGATACGAAAGACAAAAGAGAACTGTCCCTGTTTTCCTATATAGGCTTTGGCCCGAAGGATCTGAATATGGGAGGAACCTGTAAAAACATCGGTAACGCTATTATAAAACACGTTTTTCCGTATCACGTATTTTATAGGGATAAGGAAACGTGTGACACCTTCCGTCAGCGGTATTATTTGTTGTCTGATACCACACCCGACTCGTGCGATATGAGTTGTCACCATTTCTTCGGCGGATATCTGCAAGACGGCATACCGCAGGCGGTGCTGTCGGACAGCTGCACCAATTACCTTGGTGAAGCAGAAGATTTTTGCGGTGCGATGCAGCATATTGTCACGCTGGATGCCGATGAGGAAAAGTGTATTTGCTACAGCCTCGGCTTAGAGGTGACACAAGAGAGCATTTTAGAATTGGCCGCGCATTTCAATAGAGAGCTTGTAGAAAAGGCGTTTTTTGAAACGAAAGCATATTGGGAGAACATTTGTCAAACAAACTGCGTAAAAACACCGTATCCCGCATTTGATGTTTTTGTTAATATTTGGCTGAAAAGACAGACCGTGTTTTTAACCCGACTGAACCGCACGGTGCAGTCCTGCCCTATCAGAAACCAGCTGCAGGACGCTATGGGGTATGCCCTCTTGGATGCGCACGAAGCGAAAAAATTTATGTATAAAGTCTTTGCGCTGCAGAGAAGTGACGGCTACATAAAGCAATGGCACAGAACGGACAACCAACCCGGTGCAGGAAACGTACTTTTAGACCACTGCGACGGCCCGATATGGATAACCCTGTGTGGCTGTATATTGGTTTCTCAGCTTGGTGACGCCGAGGTCTTGAAGGAGGTTATACCGTATGCCGACGGTGGCGAAGGTACGCTGTTAGAGCATATGATGATGGCGGTACGGTATATGAGCAAGGACGTGGGCGCACACGGTGTGTGTCTGATGCACGACGGCGATTGGACCGACCCTATCAACGGCATCGGCAGAGACGGCAAAGGCGAATCCGCGTGGACAAGTATGGGGTTGTTGCTGATTTGCAAGTGGCTTATGGAATTGTGTGAAGCAACAGGGTACATAGAACTCGCAGAGGAATTGAAACAATTGTGGACCAAAACCGATGCGATAGTGAATACCGTGTTGTGGGAAAACGATAGATACATCGGCGGCTTTGACGACCAAGGGATCCCCTTTGCAGACAGCAAAGACGACAACAGGGTGTTGTTGAACGTGCAGACATGGGCGTTGATTAGCGGTGCCGCACGCGGTGAGCGGGCAAAAGCAGTGCAAAACACCATAAAAGCCATCAGCGGAGACTTAGGCCCGTATACCATTTATCCGGGATTTGATGAATGGAATCCCCAATGGGGCAGAATCAGCCTGAAGAAAAACGGGACCACCGAAAACGGCGCGGTGTACTGCCACGCGGCTATGTTTAAGGCGTTCTCCGACGCGGTGCTGAAGGATGGGGACGCGATGTTTGATACTATATTGCGTGCAACGCCGCTCAATCCCGATAACCCCACCGAACAGAATCGGCAACTGCCGCTGTTTGTTCCCAATTATTTCTATTCTTTAAAGGGCTCGGTGAATTACGGGCGTTCAAGCTGTGAATGTATAACAGGTACGGCACCGTGGATGCTGTTGAATGTGTTAGAAAATGTATACGGCTTGAAAGCAACCGTGAAAGGGCTGTGCCTGGAGCCGAATATCCCCAATGGGTGGGATAACGTTTCCTGTGTAAGACGGTATAAGCAGGCGGTTTATGAAGTGACATATACACGCAGCGCATCGGGAATCACCGTAAACGGGAGTGCGTTTACGGGAGATGTACTGCCGTATCAGGAGAATACGGTGTATAACATCGTATACGGCTTGGCGGACGAACGGTAATATAGCATCTCACAACAGCAATCCCTCGCACAAGGGGATTGCTGTTGTCTTTTTGGCGGGTTTGTGGTATACTGTAAAAGTAGCCTTCTCCTCTTGAGAGAAAGGCAGAAGCAGAGAGGGTGACAATATGAAAATTGTGATTTTAGATGCGGATACCATCTCTAACGGCGATGTTTCTCTGCACCCCATTACCGTTTTGGGAGATGCAGACGTGTATGACTTAAAACCTGCGGCGGAAATTCCTGCGCTGGTGAAAGATGCGGAAATTTTGCTGTGCAACAAAGCGGAAATCACCGCTAAGGTAATGGACGCGGCACCGAAATTGAAAATGGTGGGCGTGTTTGCAACGGGATATAACAATATCGACCTTGCCGCCGCAAAAGCACGCGGCATTGTCGCGTGCAACGTGCCGGGGTACTCAACGCAAGCGGTGGCGCAACACACGTTTGCACTTGTTTTGTCTCTTGCAGGCAGTATTCCGCAGTATTCCGCGTCGGTACACGCGGGGGATTGGGTGCGCTCCAAGCAGTTTACCTATTTTAAATATCCGCAAACGTCTCTTGTGGGGAAAACGCTCGGCGTTTTCGGGTGCGGCGCTATCGGCAAACGGGTTGCCGCTATCGGCGAGGCGTTCGGTATGCGCATTTTGGTGCATACCCGCACCCCCGAAACCTGCCCGTATGAAACGGTGGATAAGGAAACATTGTTTAGGGAAAGTGACGTGCTTTCCTTCCACTGCCCGCTGACCGAGCAAAACCGCGGCGTTGTCTGCAAAGAAACGTTGTCGCTAATGAAACCGACCGCCTTGCTCATCAATACGGCGCGCGGCGGTCTTATGGTGGAGCAGGACGTGGCGAACGCGCTCAACGAGGGAATAATTGCAGGCGCAGGCATTGACGTGCTGTGTGCCGAGCCGATGCACCCCGACAATCCGTTGCTCACCGCGAAAAACTGCATCTTAACGCCGCACGTGGCGTGGGCGCCGCCCGAGGTGCGTGAGAAATTGGTGGGTTTGGTGGCGGAAAACGTGAAGAAGTTTATGGAGGGTAACCCTCACAACATTGTCAATCCATAAAAACAAATTATACGGCGTATGCTCGTGTTTTCACGTGCATACGCCGTTTTTCTCACCTTTTCATTTTCGGGTCAAATAAAATGAAATGAAAAACGAGAAACAGAGCAAAACGGCGTAAACGGGCGAGAAAACGAGAGAATAGGGGATATAAATTAAAAAAACGGCAAAATAACCCTTGACAGCCGTTTTTCGGTGTGGTATCTTATTTTAGCAATAAAAAAGAAGTAGTATATATAGGAGGAAACCACTATGTCCACTTACATGGAAAAAGCAGGCAAAGTTGAGCGCAATTGGTACGTGCTTGATGCTGCCGGTAAGTCGCTCGGTCGCGTTGCTGCGGAAGCTGCAACTCTTCTCCGCGGCAAACATAAGCCCACCTTCACTCCCCATGTTGATTGCGGTGACCACGTCATCATTATCAACTGCAAGGATGCCGTTCTGACCGGCAAAAAGCTGGAACAGAAAAAATGGCAGCGTCACAGCGGTTGGATCGGCGGCCTGAAAGAGACCAAATATGCAACCTTGATGGCGACCCGTCCCGAAAAGGCAATGGAACTTGCTGTATACGGTATGATCCCGAACAACACCATCGGTGATGCCGCTTACGGCCGTCTGCATTGCTACGCCGACGGTGAACACGCACACGCTGCGCAGAAACCTGTCGCGCGCGAATTTTAAGGAAGGGGTTAGTGAATTATGGATTACAACAAAAGACCGTATTTCTACGGTACCGGCAGAAGAAAGAAATCCGTTGCTCGTGTACGTTTGTACCAGGGTACCGGTAAAGTGACCATCAACGAACGTGACATTGACGATTACTTTGGTCTGGAGACCTTGAAGCTTATTGTGCGTCAGCCCCTGGAGCTCACCGGTCTTACCGATAAATTTGACATTGAATGCCGCGTAGCAGGCGGCGGTGTTACCGGTCAGGCGGGTGCTATCCGTCACGGTGTATCCCGTGCCCTGTTGCAGTACAACAGTGAAGAGCTTCGCTCCGAACTGAAAAAAGCCGGCTTCCTCACCCGCGATCCGCGTATGAAGGAAAGAAAGAAATACGGCTTGAAGGGCGCCCGTCGCGCACCGCAGTTCTCCAAACGTTAATTTTTCCGAAAATTACGTTTCCCTTGTACTCTCCGGCATTTTGAAAAGCGTTTTTACAAACAAAAACTATGCCTTTTGGCATAAGGGAGGAAAAAGCATGAACTATAAAGCCCCCGAAATGGAAGTTGTGGCTGTTAACGTTGAAACCGCCATTGCTGCGGATGCTGATTATGAAATCAGTGTGGATATGGGCGCTATGCTCTCTAAAAACTCGATGCCCAACTAAAAATCATAAGAAACCGCCCCGTGAAAATCACGGGGCGGGTTTGTTGTATGCAAATTTACAAAAATAATGGGTGTTGTAGGGGCAGGCGTCCTCGACTGCCCGCAAACAGCATTAAAACGGGCGATTCCCGCATCGCCCGTTTGGTGGCGTTTGCGGAATGGATAAATCCATTCCCTACACCCTGACATTTGCGCATACCTTTTTGTAGGGCACGGATTTATCCGCGCCGTTTTTTGTTACGGGCGGATGTAGGCATCCGCCCCCACGGTATCATTTGTTATGTTTTTGTAGGGGCGACCATTGGTCACCCGTTTTTATTATTCATTATTCATCAGCGAACAAAGTGAGCGACTTCATTCTTCATTATTCATTTGAAAATCCGTTCTTATTTAATGAATAATGAATATTGAAGAATGAATAATACAAACAAAAATCCGTTCACGTAGGGGACGATCTTTCCAAGACAGGCATCCCTCTGTCGTACGTTGTTAATATGGATGCCAACGCATCCCTGCTCGCGGCCGCCGGAAGCGGGGGCGGGTCGGGAAAGGGACATTTTTTGGTAAAATCGTTCGCGTTTTTGTAAAATTTGTTCTTTTTTAACATAAAGTATAATTTTTTGCGCGTTTTATTCGTCAAAACGACGGAAAACCGGGCTTAAAATCAGCAGTTTGTACATTGACAAATGTTGTCGGGGAAAGGTACAATTGTTATGCGTAGATACCCCCTCGTATTATTATATTGTAATATAGAGAAGGGGAAATATAGCAAAAAAGGAGAGAAACATATGAGAAAAGCATCAAGCTTGAAGCGCATTTGCGCAGTGCTGTTGGCGCTGTCGCTTTTGTGCGGCATGGTCCTCACCGCTACCGTTCTGCCTGTGGCAGCCGCGGAAGCCGAGTGGGACTATGAACACACCATGGCCGAAACTTACGAGTATTGGACTGTGGCACATCATTTTGCGCACTATGAGTTCGCAAAACCCTCTGCAACTGCACAGGCGATTGCAAGCAGAGAGGCCGACAACCCCAATACGCGCGACTGGGCGTACACCGCGGCTGCACGTGATTATTGGTCCACCGGTTATTACGGCACACACAACAACGGTCTGCTGAAAGCGACCAATCACGGCGGCGAATGGGACGTGCTGACCTACAAAGTGGAAGATATGAAAGACTTCCAGTTGCAGTTCACCATTCCGGACGCCTATGCGCGTCAGGGCATTATGTTCGGCGCTGACAAGGGCGTTATCCCCGCTACCGGCGACGGCGATTACACCAACGACACCGGCGTTATCATCGCGTATGAAAATATGCAGTGGAAAGTCGGCGGCGCCATCGCTGAATCCACCGGTACCTACGGCGAATTGCCGGGTATGAAAGTGGCTACCGCGAACGTTACCGCCCGTACTTTCAGCATGGGCTTGAACACGAGCGTGTCCGAAACCACCTTGCACACCTACAACGTAAAGGTTGAAAACGGCGTTCTGTCCATTTGGGCGGAAGGCGAAGAGGAACTCAAAAAAGAAATCGCGCTGTCTGAAAATTACAAAGGCGGCTACGTGTCCTTCTTCTCCGCTTCCAACCAGTGTGGTCTGTGGAGCTTCAAAATCAAGAAGCTGTCCGACGCAGAAGCTCCCGAATGGGATTATGCGCACACTATGAGCGCGAAGCAGGAAGCTTGGCCGTTAGATGCGCATTTCCGTGCATACGAATATACGCAGTTTGCGAAAAACACCTCCGCGACCTATATCGGCGGTCCTTACAGCCCGAGCGAACAAATCGCATACAATGAAACGGTTAACAAACCCCGTTGGCTTACCGAAATTTGGGCCTCTTACAACAAGGGTTGGCTCAAACCGATGCGTTCTGCCGATATGCAGGTGCTGACCTATACCACCAAGGCGTTTGAGAGCTTTGAGCTCGAAGTGACCTTGGCAGCTTCTTATGAAGGTCAGGGCATCATCTTTGGTGCCGATTTGGATGATATCGGCGTGACCATGGACGGTGACAACACCAACGACACCGGCGTTATCGCCCGTTTGGAAAGTGCTAAAACGTGGAACTTCGGCGGCGCTGTGGTTGGCTCCGACGCTTACAGCGATCTTACCGGTACGGCGATTGTGAGCGCCAACGTTTCGGCGAACAACGCGAATGCGGTTACCGGCAACGAGGAAGTCAATACCTTCCGCATCAAAGTAGAAGGCAAGAAAGTAACCGTTTGGGACACGGATGAACCCGATTTGGCGAAAACCTTTACCCTCTCGGATAACTACGAAGGCGGTTACATCTCCTATTTTGCAAAAGGCTGTTCCCAGAATGCGATTTCCTCCTTCAAGGTAAGAGAAATTGACGAAGACGATGTTTGGGATTATGATTACACGTTGCCTGCAACCTATGGTGCGTGGGATCTGTCTCAGTTCAACAAATATTATTTCACGGCGCCGGCTTCTTCCGCGCAGGTAATTCCGACCGGCACCAGCCCTTGGGCTACCGGATATTACGGTCTGCACAACAACGGTATTTTGAAGGCGACCCAGTCCGGCTCCGATTGGGCTGTGCTTACCTACAACGTAGAGCCGATGAAAGACTTTGAACTGGAATTCACCATTCCGGATGCGTATGCCCGTCAGGGTATTATGTTCGGCGGCGACCTTGGTGTAATGGCTGCTTCCGGCGACGGCGACGCGACCAATGACAAAGGCGTCATTCTCGCATACGAAAATATGCAGTTCTACGCCGGCGGTGCTCTGAAAGAAGACGCCACCGACTATAGCCCGTTGTCCAACATGAACATAGCGAAGCTCACCGTTACCGAGCGTGCGTTCAGCATGGGCTTGAACAATGCTGTTTCTGCGGAAACCCTGCACACCTACCACGTAAAAGTGGAGGACGGCGTTCTGACCATGTGGGCGGAAGGCGAAGAAGCACTTGCAAAATCGGTCGAACTGTCCGATAACTATACGGGTGGTTACGTGTCCTTCTTCTCCGCTTCCAACCAGTGCGGTCTGTGGAGCCTCAAAATCGAAAAACTGTCCGATGCTGAAGAACCCGAATGGGATTACGCGCACACCATGACCGCCCAACGTGAGGCATGGCCGCTGGATGCACACTTCCGTGCAGTGCAGTTCGAAATCCCGTCGGCGACCAGCGCTACCACTGCTACTTGGGGTCCTGTTGCCCCCAGCACCGAGCGTGCATACAGCGAAACCGTTAACAAAGCCGCTTGGCTTACCAGCGATTGGGGTACTTACAACAAAGGTTGGTTGAAAGCCATGAAATCCGGCGAAGGGTATCAGGTGCTGACCTATAACACCAA
>JAZSED010000131.1:0-4020 GCA_045531495.1 Acutalibacteraceae bacterium | reverse complement strand
CTTGGCCTCCGACTTGGCAACGGTATCCACAATAGTACGATCGCAGAATTTTGCCTTGGAGAGCGCCGCAAACTCCTTTTGGTCCTGCGGATCATAACCGAACGTTTTGCACATCGCTTTGTTGGTAGCAGCGTAGTTTTTATCAAGAAGTTTCAAAATGATGGGCGCATTGGCAGCTTCGCCGTAATCAGTGAAACCAAGTAAAGCGCCGTTGTACGCAATAACGCAACTGGCAGCGTTGTATGTGAATAGTTTGCGTGTCAAAAAATTCGCAAAGTGATCAATGGCTTTCACCGATGCAATATCCGGAATATATCCTTCCAAAAGTTCGGCGTCACACTGAAGATACGGATAGTTTTCCGAATTGATATTATAGCCATCCGACTCAATGGTAGTACAAAATACGGTTGCTTCGCTCACCGCAATCTGTTTACCGATAACTGCGTTTCTAAGGGTTTCGGAAGGATGGGACGCGTTTTCACAAGTAATAATATGATATTTCTTACCATCATCCAAAAGTTTTGATAACTGCATACCAACATCAGCAAGATTCTGTCCACATACCGACACAAAAATGAGGGTAGCGTTCGCAAGTTCGGCAGTTTCCCACGTATATGCCTTATAGTTATCAACATACACGGAGTCACGGCTACCGCCAAAAAAATCTACCGTAAAGCCGCCCTCTGCATTCAAGCGATCAACCAGTTTCTGGTTTTTGTCGATAAATATAATTTCTTTGCCGGCTTCCTTCAAAAGTCGACCAATAAAACCTCTCCCCGTTTTACCTGCACCGACAACAATTACCTTGTTCATTCTATCCAACCCCATCCTTTAATGCATGCAACCTTTTCCAAAATCAGTTTTGCAAGGGTGCCGTCTTTATCGATCTTACAGACGTTCTCCAAAATATACGGAACACCCTTTTCTTCACGCATCTTCTTGAGACAAACCGCAAACTCATCGGTCGGCTCTTCGTAATAAATAGCGCACGCGATAGCAACTGCCAAATTTTCAGGCATTACACCATATTCTAAACACAAACGAGCAGAACCAACCAAGCGGTCATCGGGACCAAGTTTACGGATAGGATCACGGGCGTTACGCTCTATATAGTCAACAATATTTCTGTCCTGCAATTTATTGAGCGAAGTTCGGGTAAATGCCCACTGTTCATCAAACGGGAAGTTATGTTTCTGAGATAGTGCCGTCGCAGTTTCAGTATACACACCGTCAAGTAGTTTGAGAATACGCTCATCTGATGCCGCATCCGCAATATACTCATACCCAAGGATAGCACCTACAAACGAAGTGGTACCGTTTGCCGCGTTATAGGTATAGAATTTTCGTTCCAAAAAGCCGGTAAATTCGTAGATAGGTTCCAAACAGATCATATTTTCGGGCATCGGTGCTTTCAGGCGGGACGCATCAAACGGGAAACGCCAAAAATTCTGTGCATTGACCACCAGTGGGTCTTTTGCCAACAATTCAGGGGTGGCTTCGATAGCGGAACGCATAATGACCGCCTCGGTCACGCCGACGTTTTCTTCAAAAAACGCTTTATACTTCGGGTCGATAGTTTCAGCAATACCATCACGCAGAATATCCGCAGGCTTTTTCCAATTTTCACAAGTAATGATGTTAAGCGGTTTGGGATTTTCTGCCGCACGTTTCTCAATACCCCAAGTTAAAAACGGCACGATCTCACCAAGGTTTTTACCGCCCACCGAGTTGAAAACGCAGTCCGCTTTTGCGATAGCCTCGGCAATTTCTTCTTTCTGTGAGAATTTCAATGCCCGTACGTTTTTCACCACGGTATTTTTGGAACTGTCGCCCAAAATGTTAACGAGATATTCTTGTCGTTCGTTGATAAGGTCGCACAGTGCATCCACCTTCTCCACAAACACGAAGTCAATACCGCTTAAATACAGCAGATGACCCACAAACCCACGGGCAATTTTACCCGCACCGAAGATAACACAACTCATTTGTCTGCCCCTTTCAGTTTTGAAAACGCCTCAAATTGGTCTTTCAGACTTTTATACAGATTTTTATAAATGGCATATCGTTTTAACAGCGGTTCACGAAGTGCCGCATCGGGCGTGGCGACGCAGGTCGCAGACACCACCGCTTTTATCGCATCGCCAAGAGTCGAAAACGCCCCGTCGCCCACCATAGCCAGCAATGCCGCACCAAGTGCCGAAGAATCGTTTTCGGTGACACAAAAGATATCGCAGTTGAACAGTGTCGCTTTCAACTTTGCCATCACCGCATCCAACGCCGAGCCGCCGCCTGTCACCATAGCAGGAACGTCCTTGATATCCAACTTTTCGCCGATGTGATATAGGCTAAACACCACACCTTCCAATACGGCGTACGCCATATCTTCGTTGGTGGTTTTATCGGTAATACCAAAAAAGACGCCTTTCGCGTTTTCGTCATAAATAGGTGCGCGCTCACCTTTTAAGTACGGCAAAAAGATGGGCGGTTCACGGTGTGCGATAGACGCTTCGACACCTTCAAGGCCAAACTGACGCATCGCAAAATCGCAAGAAACACCGCTTGCTTTGGTACCGCCGTAAGTGGTATAACCGTTAAAGAATTTTCCGCTCACAAAGCCGCCGTCTTTACGCTCTGCTGTAACAACACCAAGGTGCTCACTGGTACCTGACAGTTCGAAAATGGTGCCTTCATCCCAAACGCCCATACCGAGCAGACCTGCAAAAAAGTCGTTACACCCAACGTAAACGGGGACATCAACGGGTATGCCGTATTTACGAGATGCCGTTTTGGTTACCGTTCCCACAAGGTCGGTGGGCAACAGCAAGTTCGGCAAGGTAAGGTCGATGCCAAACTGCGCAAGTAAAGCCTCGGAATATACCTTTTTGTCGGGATGACATAAACCGCGCCAACTAAAAACATCGCTATCCGCCTTCCCCGTCAATTCTTTCACCAGCAGTTCTTTGGGCATCATTACCGCCGTGCATTGCGGAAGGTGCCGTTTTATATACAGTAGGCGCGGCAAGGGATACGAAATAATATCGGGATGCACCATACCGATCTCGTGCACCCATGCATCCGTATCTACCGCCGTTTTAATCTCCTGCAATTCTTCTCTGCCAACAGCACTATCCCAACCAAGCACCTCGCCCGTATCGGTAATATAGGTGCCCACCTGTGACGACAGTGCTATCGCAGAGACGCCGGCAAGCGATGTTTGTTTTTCCAAAATACGCAACGCCGTTTGCAGTGCCACACACCAACCGTCTGTATCAGCGGTATCATAGCGGCATTTGGCACGCACGGTATCACCGTTTGTATCGACCAACAGCACCTTTACAGCAGAGGTGCCGAGATCTATTCCCAAATACTGTTTTTTTATCTTAGTCATCGAATGTAAACACCGCTTTCACAAAGCCGACGGGACGCGTTCTCGCGTCATTTAGCCCTTTTTCATATGCTTCCAGCGGTATTTTTTCGGTAATAAACAGATCCATATTGAGTTTTTTATCACTCATCAACTGAATAGCCTTCTTGTGCTGGTTCCAATTGTTACCCGCGCCGATAACCTTCAAGTTGTTAACATGAATATCGTCGATACGGATGGACATATGTCTGCCGCGACCATAGCCTGCGAGTAGCACGCTGCCGCCCTTTTTACACAGCTTAAAGCTGTTTGCGATACATTCTTCGATGCCGGTTGCCTCAATGATATAATCTGTACCTTCCGGGTGATAGGCTTTCACTGTGGCAAACAGGTCTTCTTCCCGGGCGGCTACGGTGGCGAAAGCACCTATCTGTTTTGCTACGGCAAGACGCTTGGAGCTGGTGGCAGCTACAACGATTTTCCGGATACCCATCGCCTTGGCCACCGCAAGGCAGCAAAGACCAATGGAGCCTGCGCCGATGATCAGGCAGGTTTTGCCGTATGTTGGGGAGAGTTTTTCCCAGGTACCCAGCGCAACGCCCAAAGGTTCAGCCAAGGCTGCGTGGGTAAAGGGAAGCGAATCGGGCAATTCTACC
>JAZSED010000142.1:0-13640 GCA_045531495.1 Acutalibacteraceae bacterium | reverse complement strand
TAAAGGCAAAACCGCGCGTCATCACCGATTTCCGCGCCGCATTTAGGACATTTTTTCATATGTATTACCCCAGCGTTTCCATTCCGTATTCGTAGAGGATCTCGTTGATTTCTACAACGGATAATTTTTTGCACACACCGTACAATATGATGCTGTCAAACGGCAATTTCACGTAAAGCGCGGAATATCCGCCGCATTTCAGAAGCGTTTGCACCTCGTCTAACGGTAATTTCATCGCTACCGCAAGGCATAATAACTTTTTGCGGTCGGGTTTACGCAATCCCGAGAAGATTTGATAGGCGTAAACCTCGCTCATCTCGGCGGCGCGGATGATTTCGGATTTTTTGAGGTTGTGCTTGCAGAGTAGGGCGTTTAGGAGCGTAGACAAATCTTCTTCAACCATATACGCTTTGTTTTCGCTGTAAAAGGTCTTAAAATCAGGGCAAAGTCCAAGCTCCTCTACAATTTTCGCAGTATCTTTTGCCATTCTTCCCACCGAATTTCTTTTTTTGTTATGTCAATTATAATAAACAAGCCGTGTTTTGTCAAATAACGACAAAGCACGGCTTTTTTTCAAAGGTATGCTGACAGCATAAGACTTGTCTGAGATTTTGCGGTATATTGCAGGTGAGAACGGAGGGAGCAAGATGCAAAACATCATTGGTAAACTGTTTTCTGACTATCTTGCCGAGCAGACCGTAGCAACAGGGGCGGACTACGCCGCCCTTGCGCAAAATACATTACAGAAAGAAAAAGAATTGCGCAATCTCTTAAACGAACAACAAACAAGGGTGTTTGAGGAGTTGTTTGAACTTACCTCACAGATACACTTTTTAGAGGTCAAGGACGCCTTTTACAACGCCTGTAAATTGGGTGCATCGGTAGCAGGAGAGTTTGTTATTTGAGCTCTTGCTCCAGCTCTGCGTACGCAGGCGTATCGAAAAATTCCATCATAGTGATTTCGAGTCCGTCGCAAATCTTTTTGATGGTTACAATACCCGGATTTTTGCTTTCGCCGTTCAAAATGCTTTTCACGGTTGCCTGCGGAATGCCGCACATATAGCTTAAAGCATTCGGCGTAATGTTACGCTCGCGGCACAGTTCATATATTCTGTTTACGGTAAATTGACAAATCCCCATATATATCACCTGTGTATTTAGTATTTCTATGATTAGATGATATATCACTACCGCATTCGTTTGTTAGTTATAAATCACTAATTATTCTTGACTTATCGAGACGATGGGTGTATAATTGTGTCAATATTAGTGATATATAACTAACATTGACCGTTGCATTACGGAGGAGCCACTGTGTTGACGATAGCTGATATTATAAAATATGAAGGCGATAACGCCACCTTTGTTTGGAAACATCCTTGTGAAGATTTCAATAGTTTAACACAACTTATCGTTCATGAGACCCAAGAAGCGATATTTTTCATGAACGGGCAGGCGCTGGACCTGTTTGGGCCGGGGCGGTACACCCTGGAGACGCAGAACATCCCTTTAATCGGCAAGGCACTAAATCGTGTCGCAGGCGATAAAACGCCGTTCCATTGTGAAGTATATTTTGTAAACAAAACAGAACAAATGGCTGTCAAATGGGGCACCGATGCCAAAGTGCAGTATGTAGAGCCCACGTACGGCTTCCCTATTGCTGTCGGAGCGTCGGGCGATATGACATTAAAAGTAGCTGACAGCCGCAAATTATTGGTCAAATTGGTTGGTACTGAAAACCTGCTTACGCAAAACAAATTGTTGGCCTATTTCCGATCTATTCTTATGACCAGGGTAAAAACCTATATTGCTCAGGTTATGAAATCCGAGGCAATAAATATTTTTGAGATCGATCAGAATCTTGCTGCGTTTTCGGCATCAATTAAACAGCTGCTTATTCCCGATTTTGATGATTACGGCATTACGCTCGAAAAGTTTTTTGTCACAACGATTGTCAAGCCGGACGGAGACAGACAGTACGAGAAATTTAAGGAACTGCACTTTCGCCAATATGCCGACATAGCAGAGGCGAAGCTCCGTCAGCGGGTGGACATAATAGAAGCGGAAACCGAAGCCCAAAAAACCATTATAGAATCCAAAGCCCTTGCCGAAAAGCGTGCCACCGAAGGCTATACGTACGGTCAGGAACGTGGATTCGACGTTGCCCAAAAGGTTGCGGAGAACGAAGCGATCGGTGAATTCACCAATATGGGCGTTGGTTTTGGAACAATGGCAGGTGTTGGCGGCGCAGTCGGCGGCATGGTGGGCGGTGCTATGCACGACGCTTTAGGTGCGGCAACTGCCCCTGCCGCACAAAGTACACCGCAAAATTTCTGTGAAAACTGCGGTGCAAAACTGCTTGACGGTACGCACTTTTGTGAACAATGCGGTTCTCCTGTGCAGAAAATGAACAGTTGCAAAAACTGCGGCTACATTTTTGAACATCAAGGCAGGTTCTGCCCGAAATGTGGTATAAAACGGGAGGTGTAGACCGTGAAGAAGATATTTCGTGCGTATGTTGGTGTTTGGGCGATATGTCTTGTGCTTTTCAATGCGGTTTCCTTTATTGTTCCCAACGAAATGAAGCACAATTTTTGGGTGGGGTATGTTTCAATAACGTTAGCATTTTTTGGACAACTGTTTTGTGCAAACAAAGCATTCCAATCCGGAAATGCCCAAAAGTTTTTCTATAATTTCCCCTTCATTTCAGGTAGTTTTATCGGCACGCTGATAATGCTTATTATCGGTGGCTTAACGATGGCAATTTCACAGATACCTGTTTGGGTAGGAGTCATTCTTTGTTTGGCTGTGTTCGCCTTCACGGCGATAGCTGTTATCAACACATCGGTTGCAAGCAAAACCGTCAGCGAGACCGATGAAAAAAACAAAGTAAAAACCGAGTTTATAAAAATGCTGACGGCGGATGCCCAAGCACTTATGACAAAGGCTGCTTCCGAAGATGTGCGAGAGATAACCAAGAAGGTATATGAAACCGTCCGTTACAGCGACCCTATGGGCAACGATGCATTAAGCACGATAGAAGCGCAAATCACAGCTCGCTTTGAAGCGTTTGAAAATGCCGTTTGTGAAAATTCTGAAAAGGCAATCCTTCTCGGGAAAGAACTCATTCTTTTGCTTGAGGACAGAAACCGAAAATGTCAATTGTTGAAATAACCGAAAACAGTTCCGGGTCATCCGTAGATCAAAAATCTGCTGGCGATATAACTATATTAAATAAAGGGGAAAAAACAATGTCTAACCAAAAAGAGAAAGTAACAAACATCATTAAGCGCTTTTTAACCGAACCTATCAAAACGCCCAAAGAAGCATCTGCCCGCATCAAGGAATTGACTCCGTATCTGGCTGTCAGTTTTGGTGCTGTTTGCGTGTTCCTTATTTTAGGGATGCTTATCGAGCCTGTCAAGGTGGTTTTCAACATCTTGGGTTTTGTATGCATGGCAGGTGTATTTCTGTTTGGATTTTGTATGTTCCGAGCTATTCAGCTCAAGAAAAAGCTGGCAAATTTAGAATGCACTAACTGCAAAAATATTATTGCATACGATGACAATGTCACCTGCGAAATCAGCAACCAGAAATTTAGCATGAGTGAACACAAATCCGACAACCAAAAGGGCGGTATGGATGTC
This sequence comes from Acutalibacteraceae bacterium, assembly GCA_045531495.1. Classification (GTDB taxonomy): domain Bacteria; phylum Bacillota; class Clostridia; order Oscillospirales; family Acutalibacteraceae; genus URNF01. Next base: position 9,993 of record JAZSED010000142.1, on the reverse strand, counting down.
TACATAACCGGTATGGAAACGGTAGGTGTAAACATTTCCTGCAAATGCCAGCAGTGCGGTACGGTGAAGACTTTCCACCATGTTTTTATGCCGATTAGGGTAGAATCCAAAAAACGTATGGGCGTACCCTCTTTGAATGCAGACGCAGTCCTGCGTGATATGAAAGTGCTTATGCAGCGCAATTATGAAACCCGTTTTGCTAATGCGGGTACCGATTACAAGATAAAAAGCAATATGACGGTTGATCAAGCGGTAAGACAGTATTTTTGCGATGACGGTACGGTCTATTCGGCCACAAATGGGGTTCTAACAAAAACTGCGGAAAAATAGGAGAGCATAATAGCCGATAGATCGTATCAAATATTGTTCTTGAAACAAGGGGTAGCGCAATGGCATTGGCTTGTAAAAACTGTGGCGGTAATATCTTGTTAACTTCAACGTCGGATGCGTTGGTTTGTGACGCATGCGGAGCGGAGCAGTCGCTAACCACCTTTTTGGCTGATGTACCTGATTGCTCCATCTACCGACAGGACGAGGTGTCCCAAAAAGCAATAGACACGTATAGAAGAGGGGTATCCTTGATGTCGTCCGCCCGAACGGAAGGGTCTTTTGCTTTTGCTGCAGGTGTTTTTGAACAAGTACCAGACGTTCTGAACGCCGATGATCTGGCGCGGGAGTGTCGCGAAAGGGCCGCCCTATTAAAATCCGAGCGAATCTATACCGGGGCTATTACAGATATGCAAAGTGATGACCCTATGAAAATAGAGGCGGCTATACGTGCTTTTACGTCCTTGAAGGGATACAAAGATTCGGCAGAAAAAATGGATAAATGTATCCCGCTGTTAAGTGCTGCGAGAATAAAACACCAAAAAGCAGCGGAAGAGGAAGAACGACAACAGCGAAAAAGGGAAAGTCAAAGAAAAGCAAAAGCCGCAAGAAAGAAGCTTGTCAAGAGTTTTGCAAGGATTGTAGTGGTGTTGGCAGCGATTGGTGCTGTTATCGGGTATTTCTTTGTATATTCACCCAAACACATCAAAATCCAAATGACACCTCATGCCGGGAGTTTTGTAACCCGGGAACATAACAATTATGTTTTTTGTTTTGATGTAATAGTGGGGAATGACGGTCTGTTGGACGTGTGTGCTGTTGAAGGTACTGTGGTTTTTGAAAAGGATGATGAGGTGCTGGTAGATACCGCCATCAGCTTTTCCAACTATTCTTCTGCGGCTGTTCGTGCCGGGAAGACCGCTAAGTTCAATTGGGAACTGACCGTGTATTCGGCGGATACTGCATTGTCACTGTACCAAACGGATTTTGACGAATTGGATGTCAGGTTCGATATAACCGCTATTACCTATACAAACGGAAAAACCAAAAACTATTGATTAGAGACATCTTATAAAGGTCCGCAACAGACCGGACCGATGTTACAGTATGCTTAATGCACAGCATTATGTATTATAAATAGGAAAGAGGAAATAAAATGGGGAAACAGGAATGCTATTTCGGTATAGTCGAAAACGAATTCAGCAAGGAGTTGTTTGCAAGAAAATCTTATGTAGAGTTGTACTCTGCCGTCGATGCGCCGGAAAGTGTTGATACGATTCAGTTTTCCGATCCCGTTGTGGAGACAGCAGAACTTATCCGGCAGTCTACGTACTATAACATCGATTATACGGTGGAAATCGGGTACGATCACGAAGAGCAATATGTCGATGAGGAGAAGTATTATGATACGGATCTAAAGAAATATTTGACCAAACAGGTCATCAAAAACCGCACGGTTACCGCATGGCAGCCGTATCAAGGTTCTGCCGAAAACCTGCGTGGCGTAGCGGTGGGGCATTTTTCTACAGGCGACAGTATCAATATAGGTGATCAGGACGAAAAAGTCAGCGAACAGTACGGCCATTACGCATTCGATGTAGCCCAAGTGCTCAAAAATATGGAGGAGCGCGAAGCGACGGACGAAGAGACAAAGAAGATGACAACCCCTACTGAAAAACACTATAGAGAGATGGCATATACATCGGCTAGTGATTCGAGTTTTTACGGTATGGTACATCTGCCGGGTGACCGACAGCGTGGTTTTAAGGCAAAATGGGATGCCGTGAATATGTTTGCCTGTGTGTATGCGGTAGACAGATATAAATTGGCATTTGATTTTGAGGGGCACAAGTGTTTTATGAAACAGTTTGTCACCGAGGAAATTCCCCATATTTATTGTTCGTACAAACATGTGGATGATGTTGACCAAGCGTTAAAGGATGCAGCGGAGAACTGCTTGAACAACAGCGAGGAATATCAGAACAATATGAAGAAGGGTAAATTTTTGTCCTTAGGTTCGATTGCTTTGTTTTTCATTTCCATTGGGTTGTTCAACGTGATCGGCTTTGTGGCATTGCTGGGCATTATTGCCGGTATCGTTGGTTTTGTTTCTGCTTTCAAGTTCAGCAAGAAGGTGGATGCGCAGGCAAAAGCCATTCGGGAGGAACACCAAACGAAACGCAACAATCACAAAACCGAAATGCAGAACAAGAAGATGGCACTTCTTGAGGCACGGTTTGCTACTATGGGATGGGCACCGCTTACCGACGTGGAAAAAGCACGGTTTTTGCTCGAAAACGAGCACCATCTTACAGATAACTTTTCCGATTACACCTAATACGGAACGGACAAGTTTGAAGAGGAATTTGAAGAAGAAACCGTGGAAAGCCGGGGAAATTAACGGTTTTGAAATTGCAAAAACAGCGGCGTGAATTTCACGCCGCTGTTTTTTCAGGTTATGTTATTCGCTTATTCCATTACGATAGCAATCTTGACGCCGGTGAGAGAAATGTTTTTCTCCATCGCTTCAACGTACTGCGTCAGCGGATAGTGATGGGTAACGAGTTTTTCAACCGGAATGCCCATTTCCTTCGCTTTGGTCAGGAAGCCCAAAGTTTCGATGTATTCGTTAGCGCCGTATACCCAAGAGCCAACGAGGGTGATTTCCTTGTTGCAGAGGTCGAAGTGGGGGTTCATGGTGCATTCACCTGCGTTCACGAAGAAGCCCATTTCGCAGTAACCTCCGCCGCGACGTACATATTTGTAAGCATCAGCAGCCGCCTGCGGAACGCCGGTGCACTGGAACACGAAGTCTGCGCCGAAGCCGTTTGTGAGTTCCTGAACCTTAGCAACTCTTTCTTCGATGGTTTTGAGTTCGCGGAAGTTAATGGTCGCGGTAGCGCCCATTTCTTTAGCGAGTTCCAAACGGGTGTCTACGCCGTCAACAGCGATGATGTTCACAACGCCTGCCGCTTTCAGCACCGCGATCTGCATCAAGCCGATGGGGCCGCAACCCTGTACCAGAACGGTGGAGCCGAAGTTGATGATATTGGTGGATTTGGCACGGTTCCAAGCGTGTACGCAAACGCAAGCGGGCTCAATAAGCATTCTTTCATCGAGAGTCTTGCCGTTTACAACGAAGATGGAGGAATCCTTACGAACCAGGATATGTTCAGCAAACCAGCCGTTGTTATGATGCTCTGCGTCGTCTTCGATAAGACCGTACACGCCGAGGCCTGCACACAGGTTGGGCAGTTCGGGATAACGACGGCAGTAATCGCATTCGCCGCAAAGGAGAACGGAGGTAACAACCTTGTCACCCACCTTGATCGGATCGCCTTTGGTATCGGTGGTAACGCCTTCGCCGAGAGCCACAACCTCGCCGGTACCTTCGTGACCGAGAACGATCTCTTTGTAACCGAACGGATTGTAACGGTACTCGTGTACGTCGGTGCCGCAGATGCCGCAGCCTTCTACTTTAACGAGGATTTCGCCGGGGCCGGGGGAGGGGATTTCAATGTCGCGGAGTTCGACGATAGCTTCGCCTTCAACGCCGTCTACGATTTTGGGTTTTACGAGATAAGCTACTTTGGATGTTGCCATAATACTTTTCTCCTTTTTCTGTAAAATTTTCGGCTTTCGCCATATGTTCAGTATAGCAAATTGACATTTTTTTGTCAATCCGTTTGTAGTCTACTTTTGATAGAAAACGCGGAGGAAAGGCAGTTTGTAAAAACTGTTGATTTGCAAAAACAAGTGTGCTACAATGGAAAAAGTATAGGAGGGATTGGTATGGTTGTTGATGATATTGTGATTGAAGACGGCGTTGTCACAGGATACGAATTCAGTTCGGAAGAGCCCGGCGTTGTGGTGATGATTCCGCCCGGCGTTACCGCTATCGGTGAAAACGCATTTTGCGGTTGCAACAATATGACGGTGCTTGCACTGCCGCACGGTGTGACCGCCATTGAAAAAGGCGCATTTCAGAGCTGTACAAAGCTGTTGTCGGTGGTCATTCCCGGTACGGTGGCAACCATTGGGGGCGTTGCATTCGAATATTGTGAAAGCTTGCTTTCCCTCGAGCTGATGGACGGTGTGCGTTCCATTGATTACGGTGCGTTCGCTAATTGCGAGAAGCTGAAAGCCTTGGAGATTCCCAACAGCGTCACGTATATCGGTCAGGGTGCGTTTGCGTCCTGCGATGGCTTGACCACCGTAACCGTTCCCGGCAGTGTGACCAAAATAGAAGAAAGCACCTTCAGCCTGTGTAAAAACCTGGAATCTGTGATTGTGGAAGACGGCGTTTTCTCTATTAAGGAGACGGCTTTCAGCGATTGCGATAGCTTGAAAGAGGTGCATCTGCCTGTCAGCGTGTCCCATATCGCTGATGATGCGTTCGAATGTTCCGAACAGGTCACCGTTTACGCGCCGCGCGGTAGCTTTGCCTTGTGGTGGGCGAAAGAACATAACATCCCGTTTGTCGAGGAATAAAAATAAAGCAAAAAGCGAGGTGAAATCACCTCGCTTTTATTTTTGATACATTACCTGTACATCTGTTTAATCGATTTCGACAAATTCTTTATCCATTGCGGCTTTTGCCACGTCTTCAAATGTTCTGTCAGGGTTCCAGAACAATTCCGAGCAGGCAGCCATAGGGAAGAACACGCCGCCGTCATACGTTCCCGCCATACAGACGTTGGCATTCCCGTGAGAAACCTCTTTTATCAATTTAACAAAAGTGGTTGCATATTTTCCCAGGTGCATCCAATCGGCAGTATGTGCACGCCATGCATTCTGGCGAAGCTTTTTGTCGTGTTCTCTTATTTCTTCACTGCTTTCGCCTAAAATAAACGGGCCGGATTGGTCTACAAAACGTGCCCATTCAAGCTTGGCAAATCCTTTTAAGATGATACAGGTGGGCGCATCTATGCCACGAAGGCAAAGAATGCGTTTTGTAAAATCAAGGGTTTGTTCAAACTGTTTTTCGAACGCCTCTTTGTCATTGGGGCGCAACAGTCCCATAGCAAAAGGAAACGTTCCGCCGTTTTCCCAGACGATTTCGATACGCTTATCCACCTTGGCAATTTCATCTAAATGATCATGTACAGAATTTGCGTGAAGCCCGAATTGAATATGTAAATTCGGATAGCGTTTTAATAATTCTCCTGCGGTATCGTTCACAAATTCTGTAACCGTTTTTGCAATGGGACGACCGCCGATGTTATCATCCATTCTTTCGGTGAAGGATTGAAAATATATGCCCGCATGGGTGTCTGCGTACATCTCTTCATACTCGTTGATAACCTGTTCTTTGAGATCTTTCAGGAATTCATCGGTTAGGGTGGTCATTTTATCGCACCCCTGCCATCCCCAGGAATAGCCCCAAAGAATCTCGATGCCCAGCGAATTTGCGTAATCGCATATATCATCCGCGTTAAGCGGCTTAAATTGATTCCACAGAACAATCTGGTTGAGTCCTTGCCGTGCTGCCTGCTCAAAAAACAGTCTGTAATCGTTCACCGGGTGTCCCCAGACAAAGATACCTCTGTTTTTAAAGGTAGGCGCCGAGGTGATGGTACAATTAGGAAGTTTTTGGTCAAACACCCGTTTTGTATACACCATTCCACCGACTTGCGGTGCATATTGCGGTGCATACCGGTCCAATAAACACGTTGCACCGTAAAACAGATTGATAGCATTTTTGGCAGTGATAATCACGAGCGAAAAAGCGGGGTCCACAGGATTGTCAATGATTTTCAAAAGATATGCGTCCTCTTGGAACTCGTTTTCTTTTACATATTGCTGTATAAGGGCACTTTCCTGCCATTGCCCGATGAGAATTGTGTTTTTTGACAAATCGATGCCGACCTTTTCTTTTATGATAGGTAATACGTAAAGCGAATAGATACCCTCTTCACGCAGAACTCTTTTGCCTACTTCTTTGTTCAGAAACTCTATAGCACGTCTTTCGGGGCCTTTGAAGTTGTTATATACGATTTGCCACGATGTTTGTTTTTTGGTTTTATCTGCGGAAATCACGCGAATGTTATCTATCATTTGTTACCACTCCTTTTCTTTAAGACTAAACGATAACGCACAAAAAAGCAATGAAATAAATAAAACAAAAATATAACTTTTCGAAACAATTGACTGCACAGAAGTATTGTGTTAGAATTTCGAAAGAGGTGAGAGAGTAATGAAAAATATGCCTTTATCTGATTTTTACACAACGGTATATAGTGTAACGTATACGAACTACTTAAATCAACAGTGGAGCAGGGGCAGGGTATGGCAATGTATAACAAGACCCAAAGCCGAAAACCTGTTGTTGTACTTTAAAAGCGGCTGCGCTGTGTATTCGTTCGGTGACGGAGAAACACTTACCGTAAACACGGGTGATATTTGCTATACACCGGTAGGTTGCAGGTATTCTGTGTGCTTTGAAGGTGAGGACATTATCGAAACATCAGCGTTGCGGTTTCAGCTGTTTGATGAGCGGGGAGAAGAAACGGCTTTTGCCGAAAAACCGACAGTTTTTTCTAATAAGATACGGAATGCCGAGCTTTTTGGGAGAGCCCAAAGGCTTAGTGAAAAGACCATACAAATTCCCGCAAAGTATCATGCTTTGCTATATGAGTTTATAAGCGATTCGGGGCAGGAATCGGTCAGACGTGCGTTTAAAAATTTCCCTTTGATAGAGCGAGGGATGCAATATCTCAATGCACATATTGAAGAAAATGTAAGTGTTGAGAAAATCGCACAAATGTGCAATATCAGTTCTGCATATTTTCGCAGGATGTTCAAAGAAGTTATGGGTGTGTCTCCGTCCGAATACCGTATCAAAAAACGCATAGAAAAAGCCAAGGTTTTACTTGAATACGGTGAGGATTCCATAGAAGCTATCGGACAGAGCCTTGGTTATATAGATACGTCTTATTTTATAAAACAGTTTAAAGAAGAGACGGGATTGACGCCTAATCAATACAGAAAAATGAAATAAACCGAAATATCCGACGAATGGTATCCGCCGGGAACTCTGTCTTGCAATGATTTTTCGAAGTATACAGCTCCTCATCCTCACGCCGCACGCGAAAACAAGTTTTCGGCGGCTGAGAGAGCCTTGTTGCTCATTCCATTCGCAATAATAGGGCAAACCGCAAAACAGTCAGCAATGGTGCGGTTTTTGAGCAGTTTGCCCCACCCGACGCATTGGTGTCAAAACAGGGTTTTAAGCATTTTTTATACATAGCAAAAGCGTGGTGAAGTTCACCTCGCTTTTGTTTTAATCGAAACCGATGTCTTTTATTGTACGATGGATTTTTTGATAAAACCGAGTTGCTTTTCGATTTTTGAAAATTCTTTTAAAAGCGCTTCCCCATATATCCAAACCTCCTCCCGCCAAGGGTGCGAAAGATAACCAAATGCCCCGTACTTTTCAATAAAGAAATAATAATCACCATCCGGATAAAAGCCGTTAAAATAGGCAATACCATCGTTATTAAACAGTGGGTTAGCGGGTTTCGTGCTCTGCATGTTTTCGGAATTTCTTGGATCGTATAGTATAACATTGTGACACCAATCAATCGCGTATAGCTGATGTCCGTTCGGAAGACAATTTGCAAGTGCAACCGGTGCTAATTCATAAAGTAAATCGATCTGTGTATCGGTTATTTGCGAAATATCGTAAACAGCAAAAGGACGGTTGATGGAAAAAGGTAAAAAGAAATCGGCACTAACGCTTGGATGAAACCGTAATTCTTTGTTTATAAAATTATAAATGTACTCTTCGTTTTCTTTTGACAATCTCATATTCTCACCGCCTTTGATTTATTATATCACAACCAACCTAAAAAGTAAATCTTCGCAGTATAAATCCCTTTGTTTTACAGATAATAGTATCACTATTACTGAAACAAGGAGATTGATTTATATATGAAAACAACAGGAATAGTTCGTAGAATAGAGGCTTGAGTTATAATAGGGCAAACCGCCTGAAACCCACATAAACACTATGGTTATCGCTGGTTTGCCCTATTGAACACAAGCCCCTAATTTTATGGTTTTGGGCGGTTTTATACATATTCTTGGAGCAGAGAAATCTGCTCCTTTTTTGTGAAACTATTGTGTTTTTAGAATAGTATGGTATAATATAAAATAGACTAACGGAAATAGGGAGGAAAACTATTGTGAAAATATTTACCGTTTCTGAAACTAAAACTGATATTTTTGTAGCAGGAAGTCCTCAATATCCTATGTGGACAAGCGAAGAACCTGATATTTATGTTTCCGAGATAGAATATAACGACGACAAATACAATAAAATACGCGCCGAGGCTGACTGTTGGCGAATTGATATTAACTCATATCAGGACGATGACCACGGATATGACCAGCAAAAGTCTCATAGTGACTTGCACAATAGACCGATTAAAGATGAAGAAATACTTGTAAAAGACGGCTCTTTTTTTGGAATTATTACGCTTGTAGATAGGTCGTTTTATTCAAAGACTCCTACTTTTCATAAAGGCTATGAATATATTTCTATAAATACAGCACATATGAAACACGGCCTTTGGAAATATCATTATGGACATTCGTCGGATAATGGGTCATCCGACAATGATACGGTTTATTATCTTCACCCCCTATTTAAAGAGAAATAAACGTTAATTAACGAACGCCATAAAATAATTTAAAGCAGTATAAAACTCCTTTGTTGATTTGATAACACTGTTATTATCTGTCAACAAAGGAGTTTTTATATATGAAAGCAACAGGAATTGTGAGAAGAATCGAAGCTCGTGTTATAATAACACAAAAGTGCGATAAAGCCTTATAAACACTGGGTTTGCGGGCGATTTTCAAAGAAAAATTTTTGACGAAAAATATCACATTTTGCTATGTACCCTTCGAAAAAACGTTTCTCCAAGGTTTTATTGAACCAAAACAAATCAAGGTTCCCACAACAGCAATTACACACCACATAAGCAGTGTAAATTGCCAACCTATTTTTTCAGATAAAACAGCAATTCCGAAAGTTGAAATGCCGCTTCCTACATACGCACAGGCGTTTAATATGCCTGTCACAGTAGAAATATTACCGTATTTTTTAAAGAATGGGGGCACCATCGCGGTTAGCATCGAAGAAACACCATGCATAGCGCCTGTAAGAAGTGACGAACATATTACCGACAGTATCACGCTATTTCCCGAGCCGAAATAAAGACCAACCGTAGATACTGCGCCTATCAAAAACATAATTGCAGAACACAGTACAGGGCTTTTGAATTTTTTGCGATACAAAACAGAAGCTGTCTGTGTGCAAAGAATACTGAAAAGCGGAAGCACAACGCCGGTTAAAATGGAAACCGCCGAGCCTAAATGATAGGTGTCTGCAATATATGTGGGCATCCAGGTTGCAACACCGTCCCTAAGCATTCCTTGTAAAATAATTGCAACCATAATAGCAATAACGACAGGTGAGAGAAGTACTTTTATAGCGCTTTTTTGCGAAGATCTTTTTATTTTAACCTTTTCTTGCGGTATATCTTTAATATCAATACAGTATTTGTTCCAAAAGAATATCATAATAATTCCGCAACAAGCAGAAAATATAAATACTGCCTTCCAGTTTAATAACGTTATCAAAATGGGGGCGATAAAATA